>JAEUHB010000102.1 GCA_016794665.1 Opitutaceae bacterium | reverse complement strand
GCGCGATAGATGATGTCCACTTCGCGCAGCGCGGTGAGCACCGTGGCCGGGCCGCCCGTGACCGGATCGGGGTTCGGGATGCTCGCGACGATTTCGCTGCCGAGGGGACGGTTGGCGTTTTGCATCCAAAGGGCGCGGTTGCTCTCGAGGTAAAGGCCGTTGCGTGGGTAAAGCGATGAGGCGACCTGGTGGGTTTGCGCGGCGTTGATGGCGAGGCGCCAGTTCGGAGTGGGATTGGCGGTGATCTCGACCTCGGTGCCCTTGCCGCTCAAGTCTTGGCTGTCCGAAGCGGCGGGACGCTGCAGGTTGGATTGGCCGATGGCGCGCCAGATCGAGTTCATGAAATTGTTGAAGTTGTTGTCGTAGCCGACCGCGGCGTTCGCGTCATCGGTGGTGTAGCGCGCGATCGAGACGTTGACCTTGCTGTCCCAAAGCCGGAACCGCAGGCCGTAGTCCCGGCCCTCGCCCTTGCGGTTGCCGATGAGTGCGCCGTTGATGTCCTGATTCGACTGCGGCCGAAAGCTATTCGACTGGTTGTAGAAGGCCGCGAGCCAGGCAAGTGGGTGAACGACGGCGCCAAAGGTCTTGGTGTCGCCCTGGTCAAAGCTCTTTTGGCCGTTTTGCTGCCGGCGGGGATAGACGCGCGTCACGGCGGCGCGGTGCTCGTTGAGGTCGCCGTCGCCGTCTGTGTCGATCGTGTCCGTCCAGACGCGCAGCCGGTCCCGACGAAAGCCACCCGTGACGACCACGCGGCCGTCGAACCAGCGGCTCTGCGTGGCAAGCATCGCCGTGTCGGCGCGGGTCAGGAAATCGCGGCCGGCGTCGCCCACGCGGACCATGGCCTCGGTGATGCCATGCTGGCCGGAGAGGCGATAGCGGTCAGGATCGGCGAGGCCGTGCCAGCGGGGATCGGGGTTTGAGAAATCCAGATAAGTGCGGCGGAGCACCTGGTTGTTGCCGTTGGTGATATCCAGCGGAAAGACGGCGTTGCCGACGGGAGTGGTGTTCCGGTTGTCCAGGGTGTCGTCGCGGTTGAGCGTGTCGGTGCGGCTGAAGAGCGCGGCGAGATCGTGCCGCCCCAGCCAGCGGCTGCGACCGGTGAGATCGAGCCGGTAGGAAGCCGTGAGGCGATAGTCGTCGATCGTCCGGTCCGCGATCAGAAGGCCGTAGTTGCGGCCCTCGATGTAGTAGCGGCCGACGTTGGGATTGCGCTCGGTGGCGGTGACGACGCCGAGGGCATTGCTGGCAACGGGGCGCACGGCGTTGGGATCGACCCGCAGGACAACCTCGCCGAAGCCGGTCGGGCGGTTCTGCGAGCGAGACTCGCGCTGCCGGTTGAACGCGGCCTCGACGGAAAAATTGTCGCCAAGGCGCTGTTCGAGGAAACCGGCGTAGTTGTAGTAGTAGAAATTGTTGGTCCAACCCGGGCTGGTGATCGCCGCCCAGCGGGGATGCTTGGATTCATCGAGGACCGAGGCGCCGATGTTGGCGAGCGCGCTGGCCCGGGGGCCGACGCTGGCGTTCCGGCTGCCGTTCCAACTCACCGGCGGGCCGCCCGAAAAGGGATCCCAGACCACCGGGGCAACCGCGTTGGCCGTCGTGCCGTTGACCGCCTGGCCGTAGGCGCCGGAAATGAGCCGGCCAGCGGCCTCCCAACCGACAAAGCCCTCCCGGGCGGAATAGGGCTGGGCGTGCAATTGATCGACATCGCCGTATTCGCCGTCGAATCGACTCTCCGTGTTCCTGAAAGGCCGATACGTGGCGGCGAGCGCGCCGGCGCGGCGTTCGGCGGTCTTGAACTCGCGCCAGTCGTTCTTGTCCTGCCAGAGCAGATTGGCCCGGACCGCGAGCTTGTCCTTCACCAGGGTCTTTCCGAAATCGTATTCGACGCGGTAGTCATCCCAGCTGCCGATGCGGGTGCGGAGCCGGGAGGAATCGCGGCCGATCGAGGCGCGCTTGCTCGACGTGTTGACGATGCCACCGGGCGCGCCGACGCCGAAGAGCACGGAGTTGGGGCCGCGGGAAAAGTCGACGCGCTCGACGTTGAACACGTCCGAGGAAAGCCGCCACGTGAAGTAGTTGCGGCCGACGGCCGCCTCGACGAAGCCGCGGATCTGGATGTTGACATCGTTCGCGACGAGGAAATTGCCCGTATAGTTGCTGGTGTCCTCGGACGCGTTGAGGGCGAAACTCAGCGATGACTTTACGTCGAGGATGCCGATGTCGGACAGAAACTCCGAGGTGAAAACGGAAATCGCCGCGGGCGTGTCCCAGAGTTCGGAATTCAGGCGCGTGCCCGCGAGCGTGCTGGAAGCGACGTAACCGGAGTCGCGCGAGGTGTTGACCTGAAACGGACTGAGGACCACCGCGCTCGGCGCGGGGGCGGGAGCAGGCGCGACGGTTTGCGCCACGGCGGCGGAGGCGGCGGCCAGGCAACAGAAGACGGCCGCGGAGCGAGGGGCGAAAAGGAGCGAGTTCATTCTGTTTGCGAGGGGTGGATTCGGCGGCGCACAAGGCCGCGGTCGCGTGAGAACGTGGCCGGCGAAGCCTACGGGATCGGCGCCGCAGCGTCTTGACGCAGAACCGCATGAAAGCGGCAAATTCGGCACAGTCGCCGGGACATGGCCCAACTTCCGTCCTACCGAGTCCGATTGAACCGGACGCGAGATCACCGGCGAAACCCAGCGGTGCGCGGCCGCCGCCGGCGAGCCGGCCGCGTTTTCGGTTTCCGCTCGGCCATCAAACGCGGCGACTGTGCCGAAATCGACGAGCGGCGCGCACTTCGCTGCCTAGACGGTGCAACGCCGCCATAGTAGGATCTCCCATCACCGTTCGCTTCGAACCTTCCCGCTGTCCGCCTGCAAAGAGTGCAAAGATTCGGAGTTTGCCTCCGCCCCCCTCCCCATCCGCCAAAATGAACCGCCGCGACCCGCTCCTTGCCTTCCTGCTGTTGCTGATCCCTTTCGTCGCCCCGCTCCGTGCCCAGCCCGCTGGCCCCGCCACCGGTCTCATCGAAGGCCGCGTGCTCAATGGCGCCAACGGCACCTATGTCGAGGGCGCGCGCTTGACCGTGGAGGGCACCGCGCTCGAGACCTTCACCGATCCCGACGGGCGCTTTCGCCTTTCTGGCGTGCCGGTGGGCGAAGCCCGCTTGCGCGTCTTTTACACCGGCGCCGCGCCGAGCGTGACGGCGGTGCGCATCGCCGCGGGCCAGACGACCTTGCATGATGTTTCCCTCGCCGCGCCGGCGGCGCCCAGCGCCCGCGGCGAGATTGTGACGCTGGATCAGTTCACCGTCGGCGAATCGCGTGAGATGGAGGGCGCCGCCATCGCGATCAACGAGCAGCGTTTCGCCACCAGCATCAAGAACGTCGTCTCGACCGATGAGTTCGGCGCCGTCGCCGAGGGCAATGTCACGGAGTTCCTCAAATACCTCCCCGGCCTCACCGTCGAACAGGGCGGCGGCGACGGCCGCTACATCTCCATCGAGGGTGCGCCCACAGCCAACACGCCCATCAGCTTCGGCGGCATCAGCCTCCCCTCGCCCGGCAACAACAGCACCAGCCGCGCGATCGAGATCGGGTTCTTCAACCTCAACAACATCTCCCGAGTCGAGGTCGCTCACTCGCCCACGCCCGATTCGCCCGGCAAGGCCCTCGCCGGCTCCATCAACCTCGTCCCGCGCTCCTCCTTCGAGCGCGCTCGCCCCGTCTTCATCGGCAGCGTCTACCTGATGATGCGCGATGACTACCGCAGCCTCGGCGAAAGCGCCACGCTGTATCGCGATCCGCGCCGCAAGGTCTGGCCGGGCGCCGATTTTTCCTGGGTCGTGCCCGTGAACAAGCGCTTCGGCTTCTCGCTCTCCGCCGGCGCCTCCCGGCAATTCTCCAGCGGTGACCGCGCCACCAACGTCTGGCGCGGCAACTCCGCCGTCACCAACGGCGCCGCCTTCCCCCACACCACGCCCGACCGCCCCTACCTCTCCCAGTTCAACATCCAGGACTCGCCCAAGGAGACCGAGCGCGACTCGCTCGGCCTCACGCTGGACTTCCGCCTCTCCGCCCACGACCGCATCGCGCTCTCGTATCAATATTCCTCGTTCGACGGCTGGTATTCAAACCGCTTCATCGGCTTCATCCCCAACCAGATCGTCGCCGCCTCGATTTCGCCCCGCTCCGTGCAGGGTGTGGCCGGCGCTGGCCAGCTCACGCTCGCCAATCAGGGCAACCGCGTCCGGGAGAACCGCACCTTCATGCCGACCTTCACGTGGCGCCATGACGGCCCGCTCTGGAAATTCGATTTCGCCGTCGGCCGCGGCCACGGCACCAACGCCATCCGCGACACCGACAAGGATCGCTTCTTCTCCGTCCAAGCCCGCCGCACCGGCGTCACCATCGGCTTCGCCGACACCGGCTTCATCCGGCCCGGTGTCATCACCGTCACCGACAACGCCACCGGCCGCCCGGTCGATCCCTACCGCCTGGAAAGCTACGCGCTCAACACCTTCACCGCCTCGCCGCAATACGCCTCGGACGTCAACTTCACCGCCACCGCCAACGCCCGCCGCGATTTTCTTTGGCGCGTGCCCGTCACGCTCCGCACCGGCCTCGACTTCCGCCAGACGCAACGCGACATCCGCGCATGGAACGCCGTCTACACCTACGTCGGCCGCGACGGGCGCCAGAACAACGTCAACGGCTCCGCGCTCCCGATCCTCGACGCCGTGTTCTCCGACCGCATCGCGCCTTTCGGTTTCCCCAAAATCCAGCACACCGACGCGATCGAGGCCTACACCTACTGGCGCGCGCACCCGAACGAATTCACCCTCGACGAAAATAACCTCTACCGCTCCGACGTCACCGGCTCCAAATACGCGAAGGAGTCCGTCTCCGCCACCTACCTCCGCGGCGACGTCGCGCTGCTCAACCGCCGCCTCCTCCTCGTCGGCGGCGTGCGCGCCGAACAGACCGACGTCGAGGCCGAGGGCCCCCTCACCGATCTCTCGCGCAACGTCCAACGCGACGCCCAGGGCCGCCCCCTCCGCAACCCCACCACCGGCGCCATCCTCCCGATCACGACCAACGCCCTCGCGCTCTCGCGCTTGACCTACCTCGATCGCGGCGCGCGCAGCGAGAAACAATACCTCCGCTTCTTCCCCTCGCTCAACGCCACCTACCACCTGCGCGAAAACCTCCTGCTGCGCGCCGCCGTCTCCACCAGCATCGGCCCGCCGGACTTCAACCAATACGCCGGCGGCCTCACGCTCCCCAACACCGACAGCCCGCCCGCCGCCAACAACCGCATCCTCGTCAACAACGCCGCCATCAAGCCCTGGACCGCCAACACCGTGAAAGTGCGCGTCGAGTATTACTTCGCCGGCGTCGGCCAGGTCTCGCTCGGCGCGTATCGCCGGCATTTCCAGAATTTCTTCGGCGCCACGGTGTTTCCCGCCACGCCCGAGTTTCTCTCGCTCTACGGCCTCGATCCCGACGAGCTCGGCGCCTACGAGGTCAGCACCCAGCGCAATCTCACCGAGACGATCCGCACCGAGGGCGTCGACCTCAGCTACCGGCAGGCGCTCGCCTTTCTGCCGCACTGGGCGCGCGGCCTCCAGGTATTCGCCAACGGCAGCATCAAGCGGAGTAACGCCGGAAAGGGCCAGCTCGCCGGCGTCGACTTCAGCGAGATCCCGCGCCACGCCGCGTGGGGCGTCAGTCTCACGCGCCCGCGCTACAACCTCCGCGTGAACTGGACGTGGCGCACCGACGAAGTGCAGGGCATCGTCACCGGCGCGGGCATTGAGCCCGGCACCTTCAACTACACGCCCGGCTACACCAAGATCGACGTGCTCGGCGAGTTCACGTTCTGGCGGCGCTTCGCGCTCTTTGCCAATCTCCGCAACATCGGCGACGTCCCCGCTTCCGGCACCACCCGCGGCCCCAGCACCCCCGAGCACGCCACCCAGCGCCTCCAGGAACGCTACGGCTCGCTGTGGACGATTGGGGTGAAGGGAACTTTCTAGCTCGGAAACCCAAGTGAGTGCCAGCGTCTGCGCCTGCCCCGGATTATGAATCGAGTCATTCTTCTCATCGTCGCACTCGCGGTTGCCGCAGTGCAAGCGCACGCCGCCCAACCGGGGCGCCCAAACATCGTCTACATCCTCGCCGATGACCTCGGCTACGGCGACCTCGGCTGCTACAACCCCGACTCGAAGATTTCCACGCCGCATCTGGATCGACTCGCACGGGAGGGCACGCGTTTCACCGATGCCCATGCGCCTACTTCAGTTTGCTCGCCGACGCGCTACGCGCTCCTCACCGGCCGCTACTCCTGGCGCACGCGTTTGCAGCGCAATGTCCTCGGGCCCTGGGAACGCCCGCTGATCGCGCCGGAGCGCCTCACCGTGGGCCGGCTGCTCCAGCAACACGGCTACGCGACCGCCTGCGTCGGCAAATGGCACCTGGGCCTCACCTACGCGACGACCGACGGCCAGCCACCTTCGCTTGGAACCAGGACAGCGCCGGGCAACCTCGATTTTACCCGGCCCATCGCCGACGGCCCGATCACGCGCGGTTTCGATCACTACTTCGGCACCAACGTGCCGAACCATCCGCCCTTTTGTTTCGTCAACGACGACCGCACGGTCGGCACGCCGATGTGGGGCGTAGCCGCAGCGGCGGACGAACCCGACGCTCCCGGCCCGCGCGTGCCCGGTTGGAAACTGGCGGACATTCTGCCCGGACTCACGCGCCACGCCGTGCAATGGATCGAGGACTCCGCGAAGAAACCCAAGCCCTTCTTCCTCTATTTCTCGCTCACTTCGCCGCACTATCCGGTGGTGCCGTCGCCGGAGTTCGTCGGGAAATCCAAAGCCGGCGGCTACGGCGACTTCGTCGAGCAAACCGACTGGACCATCGGCCAGGTGCTGGCCGCGCTGCAGCGCAGCGGCGTAGCGGACAACACGCTCGTCATCGTCACCAGCGACAACGGCCCCGAGATTACCGGCGAGGTGAATCCCGGCACCTACGATCGCGTGCAACACTCCGGCCACCGCAGCTCTGGCGCGTTGCGTGGCGCCAAGCGCGACGCCTGGGAAGGCGGCCACCGCGTGCCGTTCATCGCGCGCTGGCCCGGCCGGACCAAAGCCGGCGCCGTGAGCCACGAGACGATGTGCCATGTGGATTTCATTGCCACCGTCGCCGCCCTCCTCGGCGCGAAACTCCCTGACCACGCCGCCGAGGACAGCGTTAACGTCCTGCCCGTGCTGCTCGGCGAGCAGCGCTCCACGCCCGCCCGCGAGGCCACCGTGCATCACAGCGCCCAGGGCAAATTCGCGCTGCGCAAAGGCGACTGGGTCCTCATCGACGCTCCCACCGGCGACGACAACGGCCCCCGGGGCGAACCACAGTGGCTAAAGGCCGAGCGCGGTTACGCCCCGCACGATCAACCCGGCGAACTCTTCAACCTCCGCGAAGACCCCGTCCAGCGTCACAACCGTTACGCCGAGAAACCGCAGGTCGTCCGCGAGCTCAAAGCCCTCCTCGAAAAATACAAATTCGAGGGCCGCAGCACCCCCGGCGCCGCCCAGACAAACGATGTGCCGATCCAGCCCTACGCTCCGCGCCCCGCTGCCGCCAAAGCAAAGTCCGCGCGCTGACTACGCCATTCCCTTGAAATCGCTTCCCGCTGTTCGCCCTCCCCGCCCTCTCCTCGCGTTCTTCGCGGCCTTCCTGCTCCTGGCCGGCGTTTCCGCCGCGGCCGAGAAGAAGCCCAACGTGCTCTTCATTGCGCTCGACGACCTCAACGACTGGATCGGCTGCCTCGGTGGACATCCGCAGACGAAGACGCCCAACCTCGACCGTCTCGCCGCGAGCGGCGTGCTGTTCCGCAACGCCTACTGCGCCGCGCCCTCGTGCAATCCCTCGCGCACCGCGATTTTCTCCGGCCTGCCGCCACACCGCTCGGGGCTCTATCAAAACACGCAGAAGATGCGCGAGGTCATGCCGCAGGTGGAACTGCTGCCGCGCTACTTCTCGCGTCACGGCTACAGCTCCACCGGCTCGGGAAAGATGCTGCACTACATCATCGATCCCCAATCGTGGGACGACTACTTCCCGGACAAGGCGACCGACAATCCCTTCCCCCGCACGTTTCATCCGGCGCAGCGCCCGGTGAGCCTGCCCCGCGGCGGTCCCTGGCAATACGTCGAGACGGACTGGGCCGCGCTCGACGTGACCGACGAACAGTTCGGCGGCGACTGGCTCGTGACGAAATGGATCGGCGAACAACTCCAACGGGAGCACCCGCAGCCGTTCTTCCTCGCCTGCGGCATCTACCGGCCGCACGAGCCGTGGTTCGTCCCAAAGAGATATTTCGAGCCTTTTCCGCTCGAAGGCATCCAGCCCGGACCGGGCGTGAAGGAGGGCGACCTCGACGACGTGCCGCCCACCGGCCAGCGCATCGGTCGCAATCGCTACTTCGCCCACATCCAGGAACACAAGCAGTGGCAGCAGGCGATCCAGGCCTATCTCGCCTCCATTTATTTCGCGGACGCGATGCTCGGACGCGTGCTCGACGCGCTCGAGCGATCACCACATCGCGACAACACCATCGTCGTGCTCTGGAGCGATCACGGCTGGCACCTCGGCGAGAAGGAGCATTGGCAGAAGTTCACCGGCTGGCGCATCGGCACCCGCGTGCCGCTCATGATCCGCGTGCCGAAGGGCGCCCCCGGCCTGCCCGCCGGCACGGCCGCGGGCGGCGTGTGCGATCGGCCCGTAAGCCTCGTGGATCTTTTCGGCACGCTCACCGATCTTTGCGGGCTGCCGCCGAAGCCGGACATCGCCAGCCGCAGCCTTGCCCCGCTCCTGCGCGATCCGCAGGCCGCCTGGCCCCACGCCGCCCTCACGCACCTCGACAATCCCGCCAATTACGCGATCAGCACGCAGCGCTGGCGCTACATTCACTACCTCGGCGACGAGGAGGAACTATACGACATCGAAACCGATCCGCACGAATGGACCAACCTCGCCGCCTCGCCTGCACACGCCGCCAAGCTCGCCGAGATGCGCACGCTGGCTCCTAAGTCGATCGCGCCGGTGGTCCGCCCGCCGGGCGGCGCGGGAGCAAAGAAATAACACGACTGCACCCAGCATGAACCCACGGCGCCTTTCCCTCCTCGCGCTCCTTTGCGCGCTCGTCGGCCACGTGCTGGCAGCCGAAACCCCGCGCCCGCGCCTCCAGATCATCAACGGCAGCGCGCAGACCGTGGACATCTTCTGGCTCAAGTCCGCCACCGAGCGCGTGCCCAACGGCACCGTCGCGCCCGGCGCCCACACCGTCATCACCACCACGACCGGCCATCGCTTCGCCGTCGTGGGGCGCGATGATCGCGCCGAGTGCATCGTCACCAGCGAGGTGCTGGTGCAGGCGATGCGGTTCGATCCGCCGGACGCGGACGGCATCCCGGCATTCTACGCGCAGCGGGTCAGCGCGGGAGGCTTTCCCATCGTCGCATCCGCGACGGTGAATCCCTACGCGCTGAAGGAGGCCGCCTATCTCGTCGACCTGATGCTCGCGCGCCGACCCGACGTGCGCGCCGCGATGATCAAGAGCGGCGCGCGCCTCTCCATCCTCGCGTGGAACGAGTTCACCTGCGACCAGCCCGAGTGGCAGTGGCTCGCACGGCTGCCGGTGCCGGGTTTCGCGGAGATCCCCGCACGCGACTACCGCGATGCCCGCGCGCGCGGCATGGGCGGCAGCGCCACGGATCCCTTTTGCTCGTGCGCCGAGGAAAACCTGCTCGCTTATCCCGGCGATCCCTACGCGGCGGAGAACATCTTGATCCACGAGTTCGCGCACAACATCCACCTGCGCGGCATGGCCAACATCGACCCCGGCTTCGATGCGCGCGTGAAGGCCGCCTACGACGCCGCGATGCAAGCGGGCCTGTGGAAGGGAAAATACGCGGGCGTGAACCATCACGAGTATTTCGCCGAAGGCGTGCAGTCGTGGTTCGACAACAACCGCGAGAACGACCACGACCACAACCACGTCAACACGCGCGCCGAACTGCTGGACTACGATCCGGGTCTCGCCGCGCTTTGCCGCGAGGTCTTCGGCGACACGGTGCTCAAATACACCAAGCCGCACACGCGCCTCACCGGCCACCTCGCCGGCTATGATCCGGCGACCGCGCCGACGTTCGCCTGGCCGGAGCGGTTGCAGGAGACGAGGAGCCGCATCCGCGCCGCCGCGCAAGCCCGCAGCGACGCTGCTAACGCCGCGACGGCTCCGCGGCCATGAAACTCGCGCCCACTCTTCGTTCCCTCTGACGACACCAGCCTCCACTCTTCCCTCAGCCATGCGCCCATCCCTCCCGTTGTTAATCCTTTCCCTCAGCATGCTGGCTGCCGCAGCCGCGCTCCGCGCCACTGCGGCGCCCGCGGCCCGGCCCAACGTCGTGATCCTGCTTACCGACGATCAAGGCACGCTCGATGCGAACTGCTACGGCTCGACCGACCTCAAGACGCCAAACATGGACCGGCTCGCCGCCGGCGGCGTGCGCTTCACCCAAGCTTATGGACACACGGTATGCTGCCCGTCGCGGGCGGCGCTTTTCACCGGCCGTCATCCCCAGCGCGGCGGCGTGCGGAACTGGACCCAAGGCGACCGACACGGTTCGGACCGCCAGAATCTGTTCATGGCGCCCGAGGAAGTCACCTTGGCAGAGGCGTTGAAGTCCGCCGGCTACCGCACCGCGTTGTTCGGCAAATGGCACCTGGGCGCGCAGGTCGGCCACGGTCCGCTGGATCAGGGCTTCGACGAACATTTCGGCCACCTCAGCGGCTTCATCGACAACTACCGCCACTTTTTCCTGCACGGCCGCGGCTATCACGATCTTTACGATGGCAACACGGAAATCTTCCGGCGCGACGAATACTATCCCGACATGATGATCGATCGCGCGGTGCGGTTCATCGAGGCGAACAAGTCCGCGCCGTTCTTCATGACGGTCGCCTTCAACCTGCCCCACTATCCGATGCAGCCGACCACGAAGTTCAAGGACGCCTACGCGGACCTGCCCATGCCGCGCCGGGCCTATGCGCGGATGATTTCCTCCGTGGACGACCACATTGGTCGCGTGCTCGACAAACTCGACGCCACCGGGCTGAGCGACCGGACCATCGTCATTTTCATGAGCGACAATGGCCACTCCATCGAGAACAACGCCGGCGTCTCGGTCGATGATCACACGAGCGGCTACCCGCGCGGGCACTACTATCTCGCGAATGGCGGCGGTGGAAATAGCGGCCCGTGGATCGGCAACAAGGGCACGTTCCTCGAGGGCGGCATCCGCGTGCCGGCGATCATCCGCTATCCCGCCAAGATTCCCGCGGGCCAGGTGCGCGATCAAATTGTAACGATTATGGACTGGTTCCCGACCGTGCTCGATCTCTGCGGCGTCGCGCCGCAGGCCAGCGCCCCCAAGCTCGACGGCCGCAGCATGGCCCGCCTCCTCTCCGATTCGAAGGCAGCCAGCGCCCATGAAGTCCTCCACTTCGCGTGGGGGCGAAACTGGGCGGTCCGCCGCGGCGAATGGAAATTGATCAACGTGTTCAATCCGCGCACCAACACGACGCGCGTTTCACTTCACAATCTGGACGAAGCCAAGCCCGAGGTGAAGGACCACGCCGAGGAGAAACCCGAAATCGTCCGCGAACTCACCGCCCGGCACGACGCGTGGGCGCGCACCGTGGAGCCCAAAAACTAGGCTCACGCCCTGCGAACGGTGGAGTCGAGGCCCGGTGCGGACACTTGCCCGCGAACCACGCCCGCGCCCGATTCAGGCGCTTCAAGGTGTCCCCTTGTAATCCTGCCACAGCCACTCGAGCGCGGGCGCCAGAGTTTGCGCACGGACCGGGCGGTCCACGTGGCCGGCTTCCTTGCAGAACACAAACTGGTAGGCGTAGCCCTTGGCCTTCAGCACCGCGGCCATGCGCTGGTTCGCGATGACCCAGTTGAACATACCGGCACCGGACGAACTCGCGCCGTTGTCGCGCTCGCCCACTTGCAGCCAAAGACGGAGCGGTTTATTCGGCGTCGCCTGCGGGATGAAGTTCTCGTGGTATTCCCACGCGCCATGCGGAGCGTCGGGGCCGTTGCGCAGGTTTACGAACGTGCCGGAGAAAACGAGCACGCGGCGGTAAAGGTCGGGGCGAAACCACGCCATTGACAGCGCGGCGGCACCACCGGAGCTGCCACCGAGCGTGGCGCGGGCATTGGGATCCTTCGTGAAAGCGACGCCGTAGTCCTTTGCGACGCGCGGGAGCACCTCGGACTCGATGAACTCGGCGAATTTTCCGGAGACGGTGTCGTATTCGAAGCTGCGCTGGTTGCTCGGCATCACCATGACCGCGATCATCGCGGGCAGCCGTCTCTCCGCGATCAAGTTGTCGAGGATTGCGGGAAGGTAGGGCGCGGGCTTCTGGTCGTGCATGCCCATCGCATCGTGGCAGACCAGCAGCGGCGCGGGCGTGCCGGGGACGTAGCCCGCCGGGATGTAGACGTTCACCTCGCGCGTGGCGTCGGGGTTCAGCTTGCCGTCGCGGCCCGCGGCAGGCGGGAAGAACTTGCTGCCCGCGAGCGGCAGCTGAAACGTCTCGACGCGGCCCTTCGGCACACCGTCGCGCGCCGCGTTCTCGGGCGCCGGCGCGAACGGTGGAGCGAGGGAAAAATCCCCGACGCCCGCACCAGGATTCCACGGCGGAAGCTCCGCGAGCTTGGCGATCGCCGCCTGATCCTCGGTGGACAAGGGCGCGCCGCGTCCGCCACGACCGGCGGGTTGCGCGGACAGCGTCGCAGTTGCCGCGACGACGAGGACGACGACAGGGAGAATGCGTGATCTCACCAAAAGGAGCTTCATGGCTTCACTGCTTCCGCCTTCACGTAGGGCTCGGCCGGCACGGTCGCCTTGTAACCCATCAGGCCGAGCAACTTCTCGGCGTAGCGACGGCCCATCTCCCGCTGGCCATCCGCCGTGAAGTGCAGCCGATCGCGGTTGGCGGGGACGCCGGCGGACGAAATGACGTGGGAGTTCGGCAGCGTGCCGGGCAGATTTTTCATGATCACGTTGGCGTTGGCCTTCTCGCCGTTCTGGTCCGCGTTGACCACCTCGCCGGCGAGCAGGACCACGTCCTTCGGGTTCAGGCCCAGGTCCTTGATCAAGTCGTCGTAGATCTTCCTCACCTTCCTGGGCCAGTCCTGGTCCTCAAAGTTCGATTCGCCCTGATGGATCAGGATCCCCTTTATCACACCCGTCTGCTGGGCGATTTTCGCGAGCTTCACGAGATACTCGTAGGGGTTGCCGTCGTATTGGTTGGCGAGCGGGATCTTCCACTGGCCGTCGGGCGGCAGGTTGGCGAGGTAGGCACGGAACGCATCCTTGTCCCAAAGCTCGATCCGCGTGCCGGACACCCCGAGTTTCACGAGTCCCACGCGGTATTTTACCGGGAGATTGGCGACCATGGTGCGCCCGAAATAGTCCATCATCGATATGCCCCGCGTGCGGCGGGTGAGCGGCGGGATGGCGTCATACCATTGGCCCATCTTCCGTCCGCGATCAGGCGTGTCGAAATCGGCGAGGATCTGAAAGCGCGGATCGACGGTCTTGTCGCGTTCCTCGATCCGGCCGCCGCCTTCCATGTTGGACTGCCCGAAGCACAGGAAGACGTGGAAATCAGGATCCGGCGCGGCCCATGCCGACGACGCGACAGCGAGCATCGCCACCGACCACGCCCTGACCAACGCTCTGCTTCTCATCGGCGGCCGGGTCAGATTTTCGCGAGCCGGCCCGACGAGTCGCCGAAGCGCTCCAGCTTCGCGCCGCCGACGCGATCCATCATGCTGAGGAAGAGATTCGTGACGGGTTCGTCGTTGAAGCGCGTGTAGCGGCCGGGATTCAGCGTGCCGCCCGCCCGGCCCGCGAGGATGATGGGAAGGTTGGTGTGCGTGTGGCGGTTGCCGTCGGAGTTGGCGCAGCCGTAGACGATCTGGGAATTGTGCAGCAGGGAGTGGCCATCGACGTCCTTGGTGCGCTCCATTTTCTCGAGGAAGTAGGCGAGATGGGTGACGTAGAAGTGATCGATTTTCTGGACCTTCTCGATCCAATCCTGCTTTCCGCCGTGATGGGAGAGGTTGTGGTGGCCGTCGTTCACTCCGATCTCGGCGAAGTCGCGGTTGTTGCCGTCGCCGGCGATCATGAAGGTCGCGACCCGCGTGTTGTCGGTCTCAAACGCGAGGTGCAGCAAGTCGAACATCACGCGGACATAGTCGGCGTAGCTGGCCGGGATGCCGGCCTCCGGGGCGTCAACATTCGGCTGGGGCCGCGCGGAGCGCGCCTGCTCGGCGGCCTGGATGCGCAGCTCGATGTCGCGGACACTGGAGAAATATTCGTCGATCTTCTCGCGGTCGCGGCCGGAGACCTCGCGCGTGAGGCTGTTCATGTCGCGCTGGATGAAATCGAGCACCGAGCGCTTCTGCTGCTGGCGGATGAGGAGGTTCTCGGCGCGTTCCCTGGGCGTGCCGGCGCCAAACATACGTTCGAACAGCGAGCGCGGGTTCACCTCGGGCGTCAGCGGCGTGGTGGCCGAGCTCCACGCGAGGTTGTGCTGGTAGACGCACGCATAGTCGGTGTCGCACGTGCCGACGTTGAGCACGGTGTCGCAGGAAAGCTCGAGCGAGCGGAACGGCGTGAGCAGGCCGATGCGCTGCGCCATGACCTGATCGGCGGAGACGCCCGCGCGAAAATCGGCGCCGTTGGTTTTCTTGATGCGCACGCCGGTGAGAAAGGTGCCGTTGGCGCGGGCGTGATCGCCGCCGCCATCCGGGCCGGCGTTGGCGGAAAGGCAGCTGAGGCCGCCGAGCACCTGGAGGTGCTGCTTCACATTGGCGAGCGGCTCCATCGTCTGGTTGAGCGCGAAATCAGCGCCGGGCTCCTTGGGCCACCACGCGCCCGGGATCGCGCCGTTCGGGAAATAGAGGAAGGCCGTGCGCAGCGGCGCGCCTGTGGCGGTGGTCGCGATCGGCGACGCGGGGGACGAGGCCGCAAGCAGGCGGGACGAGAACGACTCGAGCGCGGGCAGCGCGAGTCCGAGGCCCACGTTGCGCAGGAAGCGGCGACGGTTCAGGGGCAGGGTCGTGGCGGAGACGCGGGAGTTCATGGGGCGTAGGTATTGTTCGAAAGGGAGGCGGTCTTGGGCGCGTGGCTGGCGGCCTTGGGCGTGACGCGGCGCAGTTGGAAAGGCGCCGACTCGAGGACGCCGTGGAGCAGCGTCGAGAATCGGCCGCCGTCTTTGTCGAGCTGGGCGACGATGGCATCCACGGTGGGCACGTCGTAGTATTCCACGCCGCGGCCGAGGACGTAAGTCAGGAGTTTTTCCGTCAAGGTGCGGTAGAACTCGGTGCGGTGGTTCTCGAGCAACGCCTGCTTGAGGTCGCGGACGCCACCGAATTTCTCGCCCGTGGCGAGTTCGCCGGCCGCCTCGATTGGCTGGCCCAGCTCAAACGCGCGGAAGCGGCCGAAGGCATTGAAGTGCTCCATCGCGAGCCCGAGCGGATCCATGCGTTCGTGGCACGAGGCGCACACGGGATCCTCGCGGTGCTTGGCGAGCAGGTCGCGCTGCGTGAGCTGCTTGCCGTCACCCTTCGGCTTCGCGTCCTCGAGGGCGGGCACGTCCGGCGGCGGCGGGGCGGGCGGCGCGCCGAGGATGTTCTCGAGGATCCATTTGCCGCGTTTCACGGGCGACGTGCGCGTGGGATTCGAGGTGACCGTGAGGACGCTGCCCATCGTCAGCACGCCGCCGCGCGGGGAATCGGCGGGCAGCTCGACGCGGCGCATCTCCGGACCCTTGATGTCGGCGAGGCCGTAGACCGGCGCGAGGGCCTCGTTCACGAAGGTGTAGTTGCTCTGGAGCAGCTCCAGCACGCTGCGATCCTGGGTGACGACGTGGTGAAAATAGGCCTCGGCCTCCTGCTTCATGGCGGCGCGGATCTCGGGCGTGAGTTCGGTGCCGGGAGGCGGCCGCGGGCGCCGGCCGAAACCAAAACCGAAGCCGCGGCCCGGGGGTGGCGGCGGCGGGGCGACGGCGACCGCGGCGGGATCGACGGGCGGCTTCTCGATGGCCATCACGTCCGCGGAGTTGATCGCGATGTCGAGCACGCCGCGGGATTGCAGCCACTGCCCGGCGAAGTTCTCCGCAAAGGCGCGCGCCTTCGGATCGGCGATCATGCGCTGGACCTGCGCGCGGAAATTCTTCCGCAATTCCCCCCGCGCCGCGAGCTGCGTGAGCTCGTCGTCCGGCAGCGAGGACCACAGCGCATACGACAACCGCGCGGCGAGGCTGTAGTCATCGAGGCGTGCAAAGGGCTGGCCGGGGATGGCTGGCTCGGCCGTCTCGATATGAAACAGGAAACGCGGCGAGGAGAGCACCGCGACAATGGCCTGCGCGATGCCTTTCTCGAAGGTCGTGCCCGGCAGCGAATAGGTGCGCTCCGCAATCGCGACCAAGGCGTCCACGGTGCCCGCATCGACGGGGCGGCGGTAAGCCTTGGCGACGAAGCGCGCCAGCACCTCGCGCGCGTAGGCCCGGCGCTCGGCCGCGGCCACGGGCGGTTTCTCGCGAGTGTAGAAGCGGCCGTAGTTCGGGTGATGATCCCACTGGTCCTTCGCGAGCGGCCCGTCGAAAATCACGAACAGCACCCGATACTCCATCTTGGTGCGGAGCGGCTTCAGGTCGGGATAGACGGGCGTGAGCTCGCAGCTCACGACATGATCGCCGGCGTCCCAATCAAACGTGAACGTGTCCGTGAGGTAGTCCATGTCGGCCCACGCGTATTGCTTGTCGAGGATCACCTTGCCATCGGCCTTCCACACGACGTGCGCGTGCTGAGGATCGACGGGCGTGGCCTCGCCGTCGATCTTGGTGTTCAGCATGAGGCGATACTGGCCCTTCTTCTTCACCTTGAAGGTGTGGCTGGTCGTGCGCGCCTGGTAATACGAGTATTTCGCGGCGTTCTGCGTGCCGTCGGCGGTGACGAAGTCCTCGCCGACGAGCATCTGCGACGACATCACGACGGTATCGTGCGGCACGGCCTGGTTCACCGCGGTCATCGCGGCCTCGATGAATTTCTCGAGGCGCATGGGCGAGATGCTGAGCACATCGCCGATGTTGTCGAAGCCGTAGCCGACATCATCGGGCGGGAGCATGGCCTCGGCCTCGAAGTTCGCGCCGATGAGATCGCGCAGGGTGCTGCGGTATTCCGCGCGGTTGAGGCGGCGGATTGTGACCCGGCCGGGATCGGGCCGCGCAGGGTCGAGGCCGAACGCGCTCGTGACGATCCACTGCTCGAGGGCATGCTGCTGGGCGGGCGTCAGGGCCGGCTCGCCGGGCGGCGGCATGATGTGCGAGCGGGTGTTGCGCAGGACCTTCAGCCAAAACTCGGGATTGCGCAGGAGGTGCTCCTCGGCCGTGAGATTGTCGAACGCGACCCCGCCTTTTTTCGCGCCGTCACCGTGGCACTCGTAGCAATGCGACCGCAGGATCGGCGAGACGGTCTTCTCGAACATCGCCAGCGCGGCATCCGGCGCGGCGGCGCGCGCGAGGGCCGCGCAAACAGGGAGCAGGCAGGCGATCGCTGCGGCTTGGGGGAATTTCATGAGGGGGCAGTCAGCGCAGACGGATTACCGGAAAATCCGTTGCGCAAAATGAAACAGATCCTGACTCCAGACGCCGAAGTCGTGAGCGCCCGGCGGCACGTGCCAGACGTGCGGCACATTCTTTTCCTTGAGGTAGACGTGGGTGCGCTGGCTGATGAAGAGCAAGCCGTCGCGATCGCCGCACGACAGCCAGAGGAGCCGCAGCTGCTGCGCGGCCTTCGCCGGATCAGGCACGAGCTGATCGGGGGGCCGGGTGTTGGGGGCGGACGAGAAGCCGCCGACCCACGCGAAGGTGTCGAGGTTGCCCAGGCCGAAATTCAGCGACTGCCCACCGCCCATTGAAAGGCCCGCAAGTGCCCGGCTCTCGCGCCCCGCTTTCGTCGCAAATTTCGTTTCGATGAACGGGATGAGGTCCTGCAGCAAATCCTGCTCGAACTTCGCGAAGGCCGGGGCGGAGGCCATGACGTTGCCCACCGCCCGGTCGTTGGGCTGCGCGCGGCCGTTGGGCATGACGACGATCAGGGGCACGGCCTTCCCGTCGGCGATCAGGTTGTCGAGGAGAGCCTCCGGCTTTGCGCCGCGACGCCACTCCTCCTCGTCGCCCCCGATGCCGTGGAGCAGGTAAAGCACGGGATAGCGCCCGGCCGTGGAATATCCGGGCGGGGTGTAAACGAGGGCCTTGCGCCGCGCGCCAACGCTCTTCGATTCGTATTCGACCATCTCAAGCCGGCCGCGGGCTATGCCATCCCGCGGGGCGTTGAACCCCGCGGACGGCGGCGGCACGGCGGGCTTGTCGTCGGCGGCGAGCACGATGGGCTGGTTGCCGCGCCCGCCTCGTCCGCGCCCGCCGGCCGCGGGTGCCTGACCTTCGCGCTTGGCGACGAATTCCTCCTTCACGATGTCGCCGACCTCGCGGGTGAACTTGATCTCGTTGTCCGCGATGCGCCCTTGGTAGGCGATCCGCAGCTCGTTGCCCTGGAAATTCAGGAGCTCGACAAACGAGAGGGTGTCGTGATCGAACCGTCCGTCTTTCAATTCGGTTTCGCGTTTCTCACCCCCGATGTCGGAACTCGCCTTGCCCGAGACGAGGCCGCCCTCCTGCTTCAGGACGAAGGCATATTTCTGGACCCCGACCTGGGTGTCGAACTCCGCCTTCCACGTGCCACTGACATCGGCGGCGAAGGCGGCGGCAGGCAGCGACGCGAGCGTCGCAAGGGTGAGAAGTGTCTTCATGTTTAGTCGCGGAAAAGGAGCGGAGCAAACTCGCGGAGGCTGCGGCGCCAAGTCAGGAACTCATGCGCGGTGCGCGGCGAGATGTAGGTGTGGACGTTCTTGACGCCGGCGGCCTTGAGCGAGTCGGCATATTCCTTGAGCGTCGTGGAGCCCCGCTCGGCCTCGCCGTAGCTGACAAAGCCCACCTTCACGAGGCGGTTGAACTCATCGACCTTGGCCAGCGGGCTGTTCTCCGCCTTCGGGTCGCCGAGCGTGCCGCCGCTGAAAACGCCGATGTGGGAGAACGTATCGAGGTGCGACAACCCGATGTTGCGCGTCTGCATCCCTCCCATGGAGAGCCCCGCCATGCCGCGTGCCCTGCGGTCCGCAATCGTGCGGTAGTGGGAATCGATCATTGGGATGATGTCCTTGAGGAGGATGTTCTCGAACTCCGAGAAATTCAGGCCGCCGGGACCTCGGCCGCCGGGGCCACCGCGACCCGGCGCAGGTGCGCCCGCGGGCGCGGCCGCCGCTGGCGCCGGTGCGGCGGAGGCAGCGGGTGCGGTAGCTGTTGCGTTGGGGGCCACGAGGTTGTTGCCCGGTGCGCCTCCCCGGCCGCCGCGCGGCGCGCCGAAGAGGCCGCTGCCGCCGCCGTTGTCCATGACGATGATCATCGGCTTCGCTTTTCCCTCGGCGATCAGATTGTCGAGGATGAAGCCGGCCCGGCCTTGGACGGACCACGCTGTCTCGTCCTCACCGGCGCCGTGTTGCAGGTAGAGCACCGGGTAGCGCGCAGACACGTTGGTGTCGTAGCCGGGCGGCGTGTAAACGAAGCAGCGGCGCCATGCCTTGCTGACCGAGGAGAAGTAGGGTTGCTCGCGCACCGTGCCGTGCGGGACATCCTTCGCGGCGAAGAAGTCCATGTCATCCGACGGCACATCGATGCCGCTCATCCAGCGGCTGGAGCCGAAGAAGGTCCGCGTGTTGGGATCGGCGAAACGCGCGCCATCCACGTTGATCTGATAATAGTGGAAACCCTCGACCAACGGGGCGGTGACGATGGTCCAGATGCCGTCGGTGTCCTTGGTCACGGTGAGCGGCGGATTTCCGATGGTGGCGGAGACCTCCTTGGCATTGGGAGCGTTGACGCGAAACTTCGCGCGGCGCTCGGAGTTAATCTGCGGGTATTGCTGGCCGGGGGCGACGTAGGAAATCGGCTTCCAGTCGTCCGCGGGCGCCTTGGTTTCCTGCGCCCCGGCCGGAGCGGCGGACAGCAAACAGGCGAAGGCTAACAGGGGGTTATTCGATTTCATAGGGTGAAGGCAAGGAGCTGGGAACCGGCGAGGGATCACGCTGGCCACGCATCGGAAAAGGCAAGAGGCCGCGGAATCACCGTTCGCTACTTCGCCGACGCATGGCATCCGCGGGAAGGAAACTTAAGGCATAATCGCATCTATGGCCGCGGTCATAGCGCCCGAGGCTGCTACTCGATTTGCACGATCCCGCGCCGGATCGCCTCGATGAGCGCCTGGGTGCGATCCGAGACACCCAGTTTGGAAAAGATGCTCGTAATGTGGATTTTCACCGTGCCTTCCACGACGCCGAGCTGCGCGGCGATTTCTTTGTTGCTCAGGCCGCGCGCGAGCAGCTGGAGCACCTCGATCTCCCGCGGCGACAGCTGCGCGAGCATGCGCTCGCCGATGCGCGTCGCGATCTCGGACGGAATATACTGGCTGCCTTGGTGCACCGCGCGAATCGCCTCGAGAAGGCGGTCGAGCGGCATGCCCTTCAGCACGAAGCCCGCCGCACCCGCCTTGAGCGCGAGGTAGATTTCCTCGCCCTTCGCGTAGTTGGTGAAGATCAGGATGCGGGCGGCTTTGAATTCCTCGCGCAGCGCCCGGATCGTGTCGACGCCACCCATGCCCTGCAGCCGGAGGTCGAGCACCACGACATCGGGCCGGTGGCGGCGGTAGGCCTCGATGGCATCGTGGCCATTCTCCACATCGGCGACGACATCCATGTCGCTCGCGTCGTTCGCGGCCGTCGTGAGGCCCATGCGCATCACCGCATGGTCGTCCACGAGGAGAATGCGGATTTTCTTAACTGGGGTGATGGTTCGCTGCATCGGAAATGGAGGGGGCGGGTAGCGGCACGTGAACGCGAATCGTGGTCCCGGCCTGCGGCGCGCTGGTGATGGTCAAATCGCCACCGAGTTTTTTCGCGCGACCCCGCATGCCGCGCAGGCCGAAGTGCCCGGGGCGGCTCAGCGCGTCGTCGGCGCGAAACCCGGCGCCGTCGTCCGTGATCGTGAGCGCAACCACGCTGGCGGTGTATTCGAGCCGGATCGCGATTCGGCGCGCCGTCGCATGGCGCATCGCATTCGTCGTCGCCTCCTGGGCGATGCGGAGGAGGTGGTGGGTGGTGAACCGGGGCAGCAGCACCGGCGTCCCGGCCACTTCAACGGCGGGCACTTGATCGCTGGCGCTGGTGAACGTCGCCAGCTTGCGCAGGGCCTCGCCGAGATCGTTGTCCTCGAGCAGCGGGGAATCCATGTCCCACACGGCATGCTGCACTTCCTGGCGGGCGTGGGAGACCATGTTGCGCACGACATCCAGCCGGCTCCGCAACTCGCGGCCGACCGACGGCTGCTTCAGCGTGGTGTCCAGCTGGAGCATGGCGCCGCTCAGCCCCTGCTGGACGCTGTCGTGGATCTCGCCCGCCAAGCGATCGCGCTCAGCGAGGGTCGCACGGATGCGAGTCTCCTCGTTGAATTTCTTCATCGCGGACTCCAGCTCGCCGGTGCGCTCGTGGACCAGTTGCTCCAAGACGCGGTTGCGCTGGCGCGCGAGCCGGCCGGACAGGCGCGTGGTGCCGAAGATGGCGAGCACGCAAATGGAAGCATAGAGCGCGTAGGCCGGCCACGTGCGGTGCCACGGGGGGAGAATCTCGAACTGGAACGCGAGCGGCTTCTCGGCGCCCGGATATTCGCCTGCGCTGCGCACCTGGAGGTGATACTTGCCCTCGCGCAGATTGGCGAAACGCAGGAGGGAGCCCGTGTCGAGTGTCGCCCACGGGTCGCGGGGGTTCAGGCGATATTCGTAGACCGGCGCCCGCCGCCAGGCGTAACCGCCGGAAAAAAAGCGAAACGTGAGGCTGTTCTGGGCGAAGGATAGCCGCAGCGGCGCATCTTGGAAGCGCTTTGCCAGCAGCTCGACGTTGCGGCGCGTGTCCACCAGCGACACGAGCACCGGCTCCGCATTCGCCCGCGTGGGCGCGCTCGGCACCTGTTCCACATGGTGCAGCGATCGACTGGCCGAGATCCAGACGTCGTTGCCCGGCAGGATTTGGACAAGCGGGTAGCGATCGTTGATCAGGTCGAACGTCGACAGATCCATCTCGTAGTCGCCGTCCCCGTTTGTCGGCGTGAAGCGCACCACGCCCTCCTGGTGCGTGGCCCAGAGCGTGCCTTTTTCGTCCCGCCACGCGCGGGCAAGCCAGCGCGGCGACCGATCGAGCAGGCGGGCGAGCGGCGGTCGCTCGCACCACATGTCGGTCTCCTCGTCGAAGAATCGCCGCTTGCCCCGGTGCGTGCTGAGCATGGCGAGGTTGCCGACGACGCTGACATTGACCCAGCGCTCCTTCTCGTCGGGCTCGTTCGGCCGCACCATGAGGTGGAGCCGGCCATCGCGGTGGAAGACCCGCGCGACCCCGTCGCCGCCCATCTCAATCCAGACAGACTTCGGCGCGCGGTGCACCGTGAACAGGTTGGGCAGCCCGGGAATACGCGGCACCGGCTCGCTCCACTCTTGCCCGTCCCACTCGAAGAGCGCGATTTCCTGCGGGCCGGTTGCGTAGCAGAGCGTCTCGGTGACCAGCGTGAGGTTGTGCAGCCGTCGCACGCCACCGATGCGCTTGAAACTCCCGTCGGCCTCGAGTGAAAAAATGCCGTTCGGGTTGCCGACCAGCAAATTGGGGCCGTGCGCAGTCAGCGACCAAACGCCGGGCGCGGGCTGCGACTTCACGCGCTCGAAGCGTGCTGGGGCGCCGAGTCCGGGGGAAGTCGCTTCGTAGAGGACACCATCCGAGGCGACGAACAGCCGATCATGCCAGCGCGCGATCAACGGCCACCCGAGGGGCAACCCGAGGCGTTGCCCAAACGAAGTGAGGCCGCCACCGTAGAGAACTTTTTCCACGGAGTCCTCGGTCAGCACCCAGAGCACGCCGGGCTCGCGACTTGCGACTCGCGCGACGTGGTGGTATTGCGGCGTAGCCAGGGATGCGCGCAGGTGGCCGTCTGCCGTGACGACAAACACGCCACGGCCGTTGATCGCGACGGCGATGTTCCCATCCGCCAGCTGGCGCACCGCCGAGATGCGCCCACGGAGATCATTTTTCGCCTGACCCGCCCACGGGGCGAGAATCTGCCCATCAAACACCATCAGCCGGCCATCGACCAGGGCGAGCAACGCGCGCTGCTCGTCGAGCAGCGTCGCACGCTCGACGAACAGTCGTTCGAAACCCGGCGCATCGATGGCGCGGAGGCGGCGCTCCTTCAGGTCGAAACCCTGCAGGCCGCTTGCAAACGTGGAGACGAAGATGCGATTGCCGGCCGCGAACAGGCGCGCGTTGCGGATTTCGAACAGCTCGCACTCCTTGCGGGAAAAATCCCAGAACGCGAAGCCGTTTCGTCCCCCGAAACAAACGCCGTCGGTCGTGACAATCACGTCCTCAAAGGTGGTCGCCCGCGTCCAGGAAGGCGGATCGTTTGGCACGAGCGGCTTGGCTCGGAGTTTGCCGTCCAGCCCGAACTCCGCCAGTCCCCACGTGCCGCGCCCGCCGTAGTAGCTCCGGCCGTAGCCCGCGTGGACCACGTCGGTCATGGGCGTGCGCGCGGCCTGCTCGGCATCGACGATGTTGAGCCACGCAGTGTCGTTTAGCACGGCGAAGACCCCGTCATGAATCACGGCGATGCGGCCGAACGCGTCGAAATTCAGCCGCGAGCCGCGCGGGACGTAGCCGATGTCCTCCAGCGAGTAGGTGCGGGAGAAGGGCAGGCCCTGGATGTTTCCCGCCGCAAAACTCGCCACGACCCCGGCGAACAGCGCTAGTCCTACGGCCATCCCGCGCGCAAACGCCCGCAGCCGCACCGCGCGCGCTTCGCCGTGCATGGGGAGCCGCGGGCCAAGCGAGGCCGCGTCGGAACGAGCTCTGCAAGTCGGGGGTTTCAAGAAATGGGGTGCCGCGCCTGTTTGCGTAGGTGCGCGAGCCGAGCGCCGCAAGCCCACCCGCGCGAACTATGCCTAAAGCCATACCCAGACCTAGCACCAATGTCGGTTTGATGCCGGCACGCTCACCACGCCTCCTTTTCGCATCCCCTCGCGCCGCCGGTTTCCGGCGGTGACTCAGTCCACCCTACCCCATCCCGCGCCGCTGCGCCTTTCGCGTCCCCCTGCCTGCGCCGTGCCGTGGCGCGGCGTGAACTTGGTGCATTCCACATCCTTTCACCCAAAACCATGACCATCCCTCCCTCCCCGTCGAGAGTCGTTCCCCGCGTTGTCCTCGCGTGGTCAATGCTCGTCACCGCGCAGCTTCAGGCGCAGTCCGGTTCGTCCATCCCTGACGCGGCCACGCTCGCCAAATACGACCGGAACAAAAATGGCCGGCTCGACCCAGACGAGCTGCGCCAACAGCAAACCGACGAGGCGAAGGCGGGCGGCGTGATCTCGCTTACACCCTTTGAAGTGAGCACCAACAAGGACGTTGGCTACGCCGCCGGCAACACCCTCTCCGGCGGCCGGGTGGACACGCCGCTCGCCATCACACCCGGCTCGATTTCGGTCATGACGCGGGAGTTCATGGACGACTTCAACATCACCAATATGAATGATGCCGGCAGCTGGATGATCGGGGTCGATTTGGGCACCGCGGTGCCCAACTCCAACCCGACCTCGGAGAGTGTCTATCAAAACATCATCCGCGGCGCTCCCTCGACCGATAATTTTCCGACGCGCAACGGCTCCATCAACTTCGGGGCCGCCGACAGCTACAACACGGAGCGCTTCGAGTTCCAGCGCGGTCCGGACACCGCGATGTTTGGCGACGGCGGCCCGGGTGGCCGGCAGGGCAGTTCGAGCAAACGCGCGACCGTCAATCGCACCGCAACCACGCTGAGTCTCCAAGCGGATACGTGGAACGGCTATCGTCACACCCTGGACCACAACCAGGGCTGGGGGCCATTCGCCGCACGGTTCAATGCGCTCGCCCAAAATGCCCCCGGCTACCAGAGCGGCATGAACAAGCTCAAGAAGGCGTGGACCCTGACGACCACCACCAAGCTGGCCAAAAACACCACGTTCTACGCGTCCTACGAGCGGATGAACGACTGGAATAACCTCTGGTCGATCACGAACGGCGACGCCCAGCTCGCCTGGGACGGCGCCACGGTCAACCCCGACAATCTCACCGCGCTGACCACCGCCCAGCTGAACGCCGCCGGGCTTGATTTCAACCGGGCCTTCAATGGCAACGCCGCGCAAATGTATATCTACAACTACGCGACGCGGGACCTGCAGGACTACGGCGGCAACAACTACCGCACCCGCGCCGCCATCGCCAATCTGCGCATTCCGTATCTGGGAAACCCGCACTTGAAGGCCATCCCGTCCCGGCGCCCACCCATCCCCGGCATCGACAAGCGATTCAGCTTCGCGCCGAAGGACAATATCGCGCGGCGCGATCAGGACACCCTCGAGCTCGTGGTGGAGCAGCGGCTCGGCGACGTGTTTCTGCAGGGCAAATACACCAGGAACAATTTCGACAACAACACGATTTGGTCGAACACCAGCCCCAACAATTACCTGCTCGACGTGAATCTGCGCCAACCGAACGGCCAGATTAACCCGAAGTATCTGCGCCCCTTCACCGATGTGGAGCAGAACAACCTCTACAGTCAGGACGCCATCGAGGAATATTCGGCCACGGGCTCGTATCGCTTCACCAAGCCGCGCTGGTGGGGATACAAGCAGCTTTTCAGCCTGAACCTCAGCACCCGCGAGACGAACTCGGAGAACACCACCCGGGCTTGGCGCCGCGTGGACAACGCCGCCAATGCCGATCCCTACAATAATGCGAACCGGCTCTTCTACCGCGTATATTGGGATGATCCGCGCGCCGATCTGGCCCCGATTTTCACGGATCCGAACAAGTCTCTGGGCGTCGGCCGGTGGGCGTATGTCAGCGGTGTCGGCGGGGCCGTAAACGGCACCGCTGGCGGCATCGTGAAGCGCACGCTGGACCACTGGGGCCTGACGTCACAGAGCACTTTCTTCAACGACCGGGTCGGCCTTACCGGCAGCATTAGTTTCGACAAGGTTGGCGTCGACCTGCTCTCCCCGATCGCCGCGGGTTTGGCCGGCACGTCCGGTGCGCCCAACTTCACGACCATCCTCGGCTACAACGGTGTGCCGGGCGCCCACTTCAAGCGCACCGAGCAGGTTCATTCCGCGGCGGTCGGCGCGGTGTTCTATCCGTTCAACTTCAAGAACGAAGGGCCCTTGCAGACGATTCTGTCGCCGATTGGCTTCGTCTACAATTTCGCCGAGAATACCCAGCCTCCGGGCACGGGTGCGCCGAACCCACTAATCGATGGCAACCAGCCACCGCTCACGCACTCGCGCACCAAGGATTTCGGGCTGCGATACTCTGTGCCGGGCGGCAAAGCCTACCTGACGGTCTCGCACTACAAGACCGACCAGATCGATATTCCTTCGGGCTTCGGCAGCCGCAATGACATCCAGAACCTCTGGCTCGCACTCGGCTATACGGATCCCGTCAGGACCACCTCCTTCAGCTACTCCGATCCCAGCTCCCGCCGGCTCGAAGGCTGGGAGGTGGAGCTGACGGCCAATCCCACCCGCAACATCACACTCTCCGCCAATTACTCGCACCCGCTCGTCTACATCGTGCGCGAGAGCGAGGATCGAAAGATCTACGTCGCCGCAAACACCGCGGAATGGAAGGCCGGAGTCGGTGATCCGACCACCGGCGCCGGCGCGGTGGCCAAAGGACCGCTCGGCCTCCAAGCAGGCGCCGCGGGCTCCAACGGCACCGTCCAAACCGCGCTGAACAATATCCAGAACAGCCTCGACGGCCTGACGACCGGAACGCTCCAGGACGGCTCGGAACGCCACCGGATCAATTTCAATGCGCGCTACCGCTTCAACGAAGGCGCCCTGAAGGGCCTCGGCCTGGTGGCAGGCGTGCAGTATCGCGGCCACATCAAGAGCGGCAGCCGCGACGCGCGCCTGAAGTTTGGTCTCCCCGACGCCGCGACCCCCACGGCCACACAAAACGCGCAGGCAGCGTTCGACTACCTCTGGACGGATGGCTACTGGAAGAACACGCTGACGGCCGGCGCCAACTACACGCGCCGGTTCGGAAGGTATAACTGGCGCCTCCAACTCAACATCACCAACCTCCTCGACGTGCTCGACCCGATTTGGGGCCGCAGCGGACTGGGCAACGCCGCCTACTTCACGGTTGCCGAGAACGCGCTGAACGCGGGCAACAAGCGCACGCAGTTCCTCTACAGCTTCACCAATCCGGACCCCCGCAAGTTCACGCTGACAACCACCGTGAGCTTCTGAAGTCCGCGGGCAGCGATCAAAGCAAGCTTGGCCGCCGTATTCTTCTTCGGATTAATCCACGATTCGAGCCGAGGACCCGGCCCCGTCCTCGGCTGACCAACTTGAACCCTAAACGCATGAAACCACTCACCCGCGCCTCCCTCGGCGTCGCACTCCTGGCATCTCCTTTCGTTGCTCCCGCGGCAGCCCAACCCTCCGCTCCCGCGCGCCCAGCCGCGCCATCCCCAGGCCCCGGCCGCGGCCCCGGGGTCGAGGCCAGCGTCGTTTCCGCGGCCCGCTCTCCCGAGGTGAACGCCAACGGCACGATCACCTTCCGGCTCGTTGCGCCCAACGCCAAGGCCGTGCGCATCCTGACCGATTTTCCCAAGCTCGGCGACGTCCCCGTCAACGGCGCGGCCGGCTTCGACATGACGAAGGACGAGCGAGGCGTGTGGTCCTACACTTCGCCGAAGCTCGCGCCGAGTTACTACCAATACTGGTTCCTCATGGACGGCACCACGCTGCCGGATCCGCAGAACACCTTCGTGCGCCCCGCCTCCGGTGTTTACAAGAGCGTCGTCGCGCTCCCCGGCCAGGATGCCGAATGGATGATGTTCCGCGATGTGCCGCACGGGAACCTCACCGAGCACCACTACTTCAATCAGGAAAACAAGACCGCGCGCCGCGTCGTCGTCTACACGCCGCCGGACTACCGCACCAGCGGCAAGAGCTACCCCGTGATTTACCTCCTGCACGGCGCCAACGACTACGAGCGCGGGTGGACGCAAACCGGTATGGCCAATACCATCATGGACAATCTCATCGCCGGGGGCAAAGCCGTGCCCGCGATCATCGTGATGCCCTTCGGGCACGACACCACCGGCTCGACCGGAAAACTGCCCGAGGTGCGCGCACTGCAAACGTCGCTCGGCTACACCCCGCCCGCGCGCGGGCCGGGCGGCCCCGGCGCCCCGGGCGGTCGCGGCGCGGCGCCCACCAATCCGAGCTACATGGAAAAGGACTTGCTCGGTTACGTCATGCCCTACGTCGAAAGAGAATTTCGCGTGATCAAGGACAAGAAGGCGCGCGCGATCATGGGCTACTCAATGGGTGGTGGCCACAGCACCACGATCGGCTTCCGGCATCCGGAGCTCTTTTCCATGGTGGGCGGATTCAGCGGCTACAGCCGGCCGGCCGCCGAAACGCTGCTCGCCGACCCCGCGAAGGCGAACCGCGACTACTCGCTCATCTTCATCGGCACCGGCACGGAGGACAACGCGCTCGCCGGCGGCCGAGCGCTCCACGCCGCCTTCACCGAGAAGGGCATCAAGCACGTCTGGCGCGAAGATCCCGGCTATGGTCACGACTACCAGATTTGGCGCATCTACCTCCGCGATCTAGCCGTCAGGCTGTTTCGCGAATGATCCGCCGGCCCCTCACGAAAACAGCTCAGGGCAGTCTCGGCGTCTTTCTGGCCGGCGTCGTCCTCGCTACCATCGCGGCGGCGGCAGAGGCGAGACCGGCGCTCCCGAGCGCGCCTGATCGCGGCTGGATCAAGCGGCTGTTCGACAGCTGGCGCGCGCCCACGCCGCCCCGCCAGCTCGTCGGCAACATCCACTACGTCGGCGCGGTGGGCGTAAGTTCGTTTCTGATCACGACCCCGGCGGGGCACATCCTGCTCGACACGGGCTTCGAGGACACGGTGCCGATCATCCAGCGGAGCGTGGAGCAACTCGGTTTTCGCGTCGCCGACATCAAGTTCATCCTGAGCAGCCACGCGCACATCGATCATGTGGGCGGCCATGCCCTCATGAAGAAACTCTCCGGGGCGCAAGTGCTCGCGAGCGCGGCCGACGCCCGCACGCTCGAGTCCGGCGGCGCCGACGACTTCATCCCCTGGCCGCAGGACACGATCCTCTACGCGCCGGCGAAGGTGGACCGCATCATCGCCGACGGCGAGCGGGTGACGCTCGGGGGCGTCACGCTCACGGCGCACCTCACGCCCGGGCACACCCGGGGCGCGACCACCTGGACGATGGACGTCGAGGATGCCGGGGTGAAGCGGCACGTCGCGTTCTTCAGCAGCGCGAGCATCAACGCCGGCACCCGCCTGCTCGACAATCCACGCTACCCGGGGTTCGTGCGCGATTTCGAGGGCACATTCGCCAGGCTCCGCGCGCTCCCGTGCGATATTTTTTTCGCCCCGCACGGCGGACAATTCGCGATGACAGAGAAATTCTCCCGGCTCGGCCGCGGGGAAACAACCAGCCCCTTCGTCGATCCCGCCGGATGGAAGAAACTGATCGCCGGCGCGGAAAAAGCCTTTCGCGACCAGCTCGCGGTGGAGCGGGCCGCGAAATGAATGGGGAACCGGTCCTCAAATCCCTGCGGCGGCATTTGGGGCGCGCAAGCCGTGCAACTTTTCACTCGCCGCTCGTGATCGGGCGGATTGCTATCCGCCGCCGGACGCCGTCCGCCCACTTCACTCCCGACCATGAGCGTTGCCCCACGCCCGCCTAATCGCCGCCTCGCGATGCCGCCACTGGCCGCCGCCGTGGTGCTGGCCGGAACCGCCGTGCTCCACGCCGCGGTTCCGCCGGTCGCCACCGCCTTCATCGAGAAACACTGCGTAAGTTGCCACAACGACACCGACAAGGAGAACGGCCTCGATCTCACCAGCCTCGCCTACGATCCCTCCAGCCCCGCGAACTTCGCGCTGTGGGTAAAGGCCCATGATCGCGTGCAGTCTGGCGAGATGCCGCCGAGGAAAAAGCCGCGGCCCGCGGCGGCGGAGCTCGAGTCGTTCCTGCGCGCGATGTCCTCCACGTTGGCCGCATCCGAGCAGCCAATCCTCGCTCGCGACGGACGCGCGGCGCAGCGCCGCCTCAACCGCTACGAATATGAAAACGCCGTGCGCGATCTCCTGCGCATCCCCTGGGCGCAGGTGAAGGACAAGCTGCCGCTCGACGGCGAGCAGCACGGCTTCAACAAGAGCGCCGAGGCGCTCGACGTCTCGTTCGTCCAGATTGAGCGCTACCTCGCCGCGGCGGACTACGCGATGCGGCAGGCGATGGGCGCGGCGTTCGAGCGCCCCGCACCCGCGGTGCGCCGCGTTTACGCGCGCGACGCGTTCGGGACGTTTTCCTATTGGCCGCGCGAGAACGGCACGCTGCCCGATCGGCTGGCCTTTCCCGTGCTCGACTCGCGCGCGCAGCCCGACGTCCGCGCCGGGCGCGCGCCCAACTCCACGCCCGAGACCAAGGAGCGCGAGGCCGTCGGCAAAGTCTCCAGCATCTTCAGCGACGCGGGCGGCTACGGCTGGGGCTTCAGCGCCCCGGCTGCCGGCCGCTACCGCATCCGCGTGAAGGGCTACAGCATCTGGGTGAGTGGCGGCGGTATCGGCCGCTGGTTCTACGAGGGACAGGGCGCGGAGAAGGCCCCGGTCTATTGGCTTCCCGTGTGGCACCGGCCCAACCTCGACGAGGTCTGGCCGGGGAGGAACAACGAGCCCATCGGGCTCTACGCGCAAAGCGCCGGACAGACCCGGCCAATCGGCGCCGTCGACTTCAACCCGGAGCCGACGGTCGGCGAAATCGAGACGACGCTTGCGGCCGGCGAGGCGATTCGCACGGACGGGATGCGCCTGTTTCGCACCCGCGTGAACGGCACCGACGAGCAATACGTCAACCCGCTCGCGACCAGGGAAGGCATGCCCGGCTACGCCGTGCAGTGGCTGGAAGTCGAGGGGCCGCTCGAGGACACCTCGGCCGCGGCCGGCTACAAGCTCCTGTTCGGCACCCTGCCGATGAAGCGCCTCGAGGCCGGGCAGCGTGGCGGCGTGCCGCTCGAGAATATCGGCGGACCCGCCGGCGGGCGCGGCGGCTTCGGGCCCGGCCGGGGCGGAGGCCGCGGTGGCGGGCGCGGCGGCGCCGCCCCCGCGCTCATGGTCGAGGTGGTTTCCGAAAAGCCGCCGGAGGACGCCGAGCGGCTGCTGCGTGATTTCACCCGCATCGCCTACCGGCGGCCCGTCCGCGACGACGAGCTGCGCGGCTTCCTCGATCTGTTTCAGAAGGAGTTCGCGCTGGGTTCGGGTTTCGCGCGCGCAATGCTGACGGCCTACACCGGCGTGCTCGCGTCGCCGGGCTTTGTGTTTCTCGAGGAGAAAGCCGGCCGGCTCGACCCGATGGCGCTGGCCACGCGGCTCTCGCTTTTCCTCTGGAACTCCACGCCCGACGCCGCGCTGCGCGCCCTCGCCGAGAGCGGCGAGCTGCGCAAGCCCGACGTGCTCCGCGCCGAGACCGAGCGCCTGCTGCGCGACCCGCGGTCCGACCGCTTCGTCGAGGCGTTCACGGACTACTGGCTCGATCTGCGCAAGGTCGACGAGAACTCGCCGTCCTCGACCATCTACAACGACTACGAGCTCGACGACCCGCTAAAGCTCGCCGCGATCGACGAGACGCGGCTGTTCTTTGCCGAGCTGGTGCGAGCCAATCTGCCGGCGCGGCACATCGTCGCCTCCGACTTTACGTTCCTCAACGAGCGACTCGCGCGCCACTACGGCATCCCCGGCGTGCAAGGCGCGCAGATGCGCCGCGTCACGCTCCCGCCCGGCAGCGATCGCGGCGGGCTGATGACGATGGCGAGCGTGCTCAAGGTCACCGCCAACGGCACCACCACCTCGCCCGTCCTCCGCGGCCATTGGATCACCTCCCGCATCCTTGGGCTCGAGATCCCGCCGCCGCCGAGCAACGTGAAGGCCGTCGAGCCCGACATCCGGGGAGCCGTGACCATCCGCCAGCAACTCGCCAAGCACCGCGAGGATCCTTCCTGCGCCTCGTGCCACATCAAGATGGACCCCGCCGGCTTCGCGCTCGAGCACTACGATGTCATGGGCGGCTTCCGTGAGCGCTATCGCGCCGTCGATGAAAAGGTGAAGCCCGTGCCCGGCTACGGCATGAACGGCCAGGCGTTCGCGTTTCACCACGGCCTGCCGGTGGATGCCGCCGGCGAGCTGCCCGACGGCCGCGCCTATCGGGACGTGCGAGAGTTCAAGCAGCTCGTCGCACGCGACGAACTGCCGATTGCGCGCCATCTCGCGAGCCAGCTGATGATCTTCGCGACCGGCTCGCGCGTGAATTTCTCCGATCGCCCCGCGCTCGACCGCATCCTCGCCCGCACAGCCGCGGGCCACCACGGCGTCCGCGCCCTCATCCACGAAATCGTCCAGAGCGACCTCTTCCAAACGAAGTGATCCCATGAAGCCGCATTCCATCGCCGCTCCGTTCGTCACCACCCGCCGCGCCATGTCGCGCCGGCACTTCCTCCGCGGCACGGGTATCGCGCTCTCGCTGCCGTTCCTTGACGCGATGCTGCCGCCTTTCGCGCGCGCCGCCTCCGCCTCGTCGCCGCTCGATCCCAAGGCGAAGCCGCGCCGGATGTTCGGCATCTGCAACAATCTCGGCCTGCGCCCGGATTTGTTTTTCCCCACGGACAGCGGCCCGAACTACACGCCCTCGCCCTACCTCTCGCTCCTGCAGGAGCACCGGAAAGACTTCACGGTGTTCAGCGGCGTGTCGCACCCGAATGTCGATGGCGGCCACCCGTCTGACATCAGCTTCCTCACCGCCGCGCCGCATCCGGCGAGCAGCTCGTTTCGCAACACGATCTCGCTCGATCAGTTCGTCGCGGAGCGCATCGGCACGCTGACGCGCTTTCCGTCGCTCACCCTCGCGGTCAACGGCGGCGGCCGCGCGCTTTCGTGGACGGGCACCGGCGTCGCCATCCCGCCGGAGCAGCGCGCCGCCGACGTGTTCAACCAGCTTTTCCTGCAAGGCACGCCCGAGCAGGTGCAGGCGCAGATCCGCAACCTCGACCGCGGGCGCAGCATCCTCGACACCATCGCCGCGCAGGCCGCCGCGTTGCAGCGCGACCTCGGCGCACGCGACCGCAGCCGGCTCGACCAATACCTCACCAGCGTCCGTGACCTCGAGCACCGCTTGCAGGAATCGCGCGGCTGGGAGAGCAAGCCGAAGCCCGTCGTCACCGTCCCCGCACCCGTCGATCCCGCGAACCCCGCCCAATACATGGACAAGGTCCGCGTGATGTATGACCTCGTGCGCCTCGCGTTCGAGACCGACTCCACACGCGCGGTCACGCTCATGCTCAACAGCGTCGGCACGCCCGTTGTCACGCTCGCGGGCGAGACGATCACCGACAGTTACCACAACCTCTCCCACCACGGTAAGGCCGACGAGAAGCTCACGCAGCTCCGCACCCTCGACGAATGGCACATGAAGCTCCTCGCACGCCTGTTCAAGGACCTGAAGGCCGTGCGCGAGGGCGAGGACACGCTGCTCGACCGCACGATGGTCCTCTACGGCTCCAACCTTGGCGACGCGAACGCGCACTCGACGACCAACATGCCGACCATCTTCGCCGGCGGTGGCTTCCGCCACGGCCAGCACGTATCGCTGGATCCCACGGGAGGAGTCTATCCGCTGCCCAATCTCTTTGTTTCCATGCTCCAGCGCATGGGTCTCGAGGAGTCGAAATTCGCCTCGTCCACCGGCACGATGCGCGGCCTGGAAATGACATGAGGCCGCTGCTTTTCGTGCTTACCGCCGCCGCGAGTGTCGCGGCGGAGGAAATCGTGATCGATTTCGAGCGGGCCGAGATTGGCAAGCCCGTGCCGACGTGGTCGGACAAAGGTGTCGTCTTCTCGCTCGCGAGCGCACCCGTGAACAGCAAGGCCGTCGGCCGGGTGATGTTCTTCCTCTATATCTCTACCGATCGGAAGGGCATCCTCAACGCCATGGCCAACGAGCAGGCGGTTCCGCTGCAGGCAAAACTTCCGCGCAACGCGTCATCGGTCACGCTCGTGCTCTGGGGCTCGACTGGCTGCGCCGCAAAGCTCCAGGCCTTCGACGCGAACGACCAGCTCGTGGACGAAGCCGCCGTCGCCATCGTGCCCGGCCGAAAGAGCCCGGCCGAGCCTGTGCCGCAGTTCACGCTGCGCGTGCAAGCGCCAGCCATCGCCTACATCCGCCTCAGCGGCCCGCGCAACGGCGAGTTCCTCGCCGCCGATGAAATGCGCTTCGTGCCGTCGGCGGCGCCATGAGGCGGCGGTGAGCAGGAGCCCGCCGCGCCCACGCCGGTCGCGAGGCGCACGTCACGCGTCGCGCAGTTCCCGACCCCCACGGACCGCCCAAGATTCCCCTCGCGCGCCGGCGCCGGTTCGAATGAATTCGGCCCCGCCAGGCCCACTTTCGTCCCCAGCGTGACCCCACGCCCAACCCCGATGAAATCGCCGCTCCGTCTCCACGCCTTCGCCGCAACCCTTATGCTCGCGCTGTCCGCGCACGCTGCCGACACCACCGGCGCCATCGCCGGCCGGGTGCAAAACGTCGCCACCGGCCAGTATCTCAACAACGCGCGAATCACCGTGCGCGGCACTGACCGCGTCGTGTTCTCCGACGAATCGGGCACCTATCGTGTGCCCGGCCTCGCCGCGGGTGCGGTCACGCTGCAGTTCTTCTACACCGGTCTCGACCCGCAGGAAATCACGGTGACCGTCGCCGCCGGCGAGATCATCGAGCGCAACGTCGACCTCACCAGCGCGGCGCGCTACGGCCCCAAGGATGGCACGGTGAAACTCGACGCCTTCACGGTCGCCAGCTCCCGCGACACCAACGCCGACTCCATCGCGACCAACGAGCAGCGCTTCGCCCCCAACCTGAAAAACGTGATCTCTGCGGACGCATTCGGGGACGTCACCGACGGCAACGTGGGAGAGTTTCTCAAATTCCTCCCGGGCATCACGGCAGAATACGATGCGGAGTCCGGCAGTGCGGTGTCGTCCGTCGCGGTCCGTGGCTTCCCCACGAGCATGGCGGTCGTCTCCGGCGACGGCATGCAGATGGCCAACACCGGCAACCCGCAGGGCAGCTCGCGCGTGTTCCAGTTCACGCAGGTCTCGATGAACAACCTCGCGCGCCTCGAGGTGACCAAGGTCCCCACCCCTTCCACGCCCGCCGATTCGATGTCCGGCTCGATCAACATGGTCAGCAAGAGCTCGTTTGAGCGGAAGACCGCGCAGCTCCGCTGGTCCGCCAGCCTCTCGGGCAATCAGCACCACCTGAGCCTGCGCTCGCAGCCCCACACGCCGGATCGCCGCGTGCAGATGGTGCGCCCGTCCGCAAACTTCGACTACACGCTCCCCGTCACGCGCAATTTCGGCTTGGTCGTCACCGGGCAGGTGCAAAACCGCTACATGTGGCAGCAACTCGCGCTCAAGGCTCACAACGCCACCGCCGCCAACACCGGCGCGACGTTTGCGCGGCCGTTTCTCCAGCAGTTCCAGCTCCCCGCCTCCCCGCGTCTCAACCGCCGCAGCTCCGCCGGCCTGCGCGCCGACTGGCGGGTGTCGGCCAACGGCGTCCTTTCGTTCAACGGCGAGGCCAGCCGCTTCGTCTCGGACCGCTCCTCGACCTCGGCCGCGTTCGACACTGGCGCCAACCCCGCGCCCACCGTCGTGGGCGGAGTGCCCCTGACTTTCGGCGACAACTTCACCAGCGGCGCCACGGGCCGCGCGGGCGTCTCCCTCATGGGCCTGCACGCCTCCGTGCGCCACCAGCTCGACACCAAGGCCGGCAGCACGCGCTACCGCTACGACAACGGCGACTGGCGCCTCGAGAGCGGCCTCGGCTACTCACGTTCGCAGGGCGGCTATCAGGATACCATCCACGGTCGCTTCCGCACGCTCGCGACCGCGTTGCGCAACCCCGCCCGGCTCCTCCTCGCCGACGTCGACCAAGATCGGCCGCGCACCATCAAGCTCTTCGACAACGCCGGTCAGGACGTCGATTTCTTCAACCTCAACAATTTCAGGCTCAACACCGCCAACTCCACACCCCGCTACATCCGCGACGACATGCTCACCGCCAAGCTCGATGTGCGGAAATCCCTCCCGTGGCTCGCCTTCCCCGCCGCCCTGCAGATGGGCGGCTCGCAACGGATCCAGGAGCGCGACGTGCGCCGCCAGTCGATCAACTGGACCTACGCCGGCCCCGACCACAACACCGCCACGATCGATTCGCCCGCGCCCTACGGCATGACGACCTACGTCGGCCAGACGGAGAGCTACGGCTTCCGCAACATGCCGTGGATCTCGGTCTACAAGGCGTGGGAGGCGTTCAAGGCCGATCCGTTGCTGTGGCAAAAGACGCCCGCGCAGCTCGTCGCCGAGGAGTCGTTCCGCATCACCAACTCGGAAAACCTCTACGAGGGCGTGACCGCGCTCTACGCCCAGGCCGAAGCCGGTCTTTTCAAGAACCGGCTCCGCGTGCTCGGCGGCGTCCGCTTTGAGAAGACCTCCGCCAAGGGCCAGGGCGTCCTCAACGACCCGAACGCCGTCTGGCTCCGCGACGCCGACGGTTCCTACGCCCACGCGGCCAACGGCGCGCGCATCCGCCGCACCGAGGCCGGCGCCGCCGGCTCGATGGAGGAGCTGCGCCTCATCCGCCGCGAACGCGCGATCCGCGCGGCTCGGACCTACGAAGGCTACTACCCTAGTCTCCACCTCACCTACAACGTCAGCGAGAACCTGCAGGCCCGGCTGTCCTACGCCCAGACCTACGGCCGGCCCGATTTCACCAACATTGTCCCTAACTCCACCATCGACGAGGCGGACCTCGAGAACATCCCGCCGCCCACCACGCCCGGCGCCCCGCCCCCGCTCCCGGGCACGATCAATATCCGCAACACGGGCCTGAAGCCGTGGTCCGCCGACAACGTCGATTTCTCCGCCGAATACTACACCGCCTCGGGCGGCCTTTTCAGCGCTGGCGCCTTCGCCAAGGAAATCCGCGACTTCTTCGGCAGCTCCACGCGCCTCGCCACCGCCGCCGAGCTCGCCGAGGTCGGGCTCGGCCCCGAATACGCCGGCTGGCAGCTCACCACGCAGTTCAACCTTGCCGGCGTCGCGCGCATCCGAGGCGTCGAGTTCAACGCGCGCCACTCACTCCGCCCGCTCGGCGAGTGGGGCAAGCCGTTCCAGATTTTCGCCAACGCCACCAAGCTCAACCTCGCCGGCAGCCAGCAGGCCAACTTCAACGCCTTCATCCGCCAGAGCGCGAGCTGGGGCGTGAGCTGGAACCGCGCGCCGTTCTCCGTCCTCGCCAAGTGGAACTACCGCGGCCAGCAGCGCGGCGGGCAGGTCGCCGCGGTCAACGGCTACCAATACGGCCAAGCCCGCACCACCGTCGATCTCAACGCCGAGTGGCAGTTCCGGAAGAACATCGGCCTCTATCTCAACGCCCAGAACGTGTTCAACGAGCCCGAGGTCCTCCTCCGCTTCGGGCCAGACACGCCCGGCTACGCGCGCCGCTACCAAGCCACGACCTACGGCGTGCAGTTCTCCGCCGGCCTGCGCGGCACGTTTTAGGCCACGCCCACAGCGGCCGATGCCCTCCGCCGTCGGCGCCAACGCGGCTTGAAGGTCATCCTCGACATCCCCGCCGCCACACCCTCATCGGCGGCGACTTTCCCCACATGCACCTTATCGACCTCACCTGCACGGCGTGCGCGAAACCCCATGATGCCGCCGCGCCCCAGAATGTCTGCACGGCCTGCGGCAAGCCGCTGTTCGCGCGCTACGATCTCGCCGCGGCTGGGCGCACGCTCACCCAGGCCGCGCTCGCCGGCCGCGTAAAGTCGCTCTGGCGCTACCGCGAGGTCCTGCCCGTGCGGGACGCCGCCAACATCGTGACGCTGGGCGAAGGTTTCACCCCGCTGCTTCCCGCGCCGCGGCTCGGCGCCAAGCACGGGCTCGCGCACCTGTTCATCAAGGACGAGGCGCAGAATCCCACCGCCAGCTTCAAGGCCCGCGGCATGACCACCGCCGTCTCAATGGCGAAGCAGCTCGGCCTGAAAAAACTCGCCGTGCCCTCCGCCGGCAACGCCGCCGGCGCCCTCGCCGCCTACGCCGCGCGCGCCGGGATGGAGGCGCACATCTTCATGCCCCGCGACACGCCGCGCGCCAATGTGATCGAGTGCGAGCAGATGGGCGCGCACGTCACGCTCATCAACGGCCTCATCACCGACTGCGGCGCCGAGGTCGCGAAGCGCAAGGCAGCCGAAGGCTGGTTCGATGTCTCGACGCTCAAGGAACCCTACCGCGCCGAGGGCAAGAAGACCCTCGGCTACGAGCTGGCCGAGCAGCTCGCTTGGAAACTCCCCGACGTGATCCTCTACCCCACCGGCGGCGGCACCGGCCTGATCGGCATGTGGAAGGCCTTCGACGAAATGGAGCGCCTCGGCTGGATCGGCTCGGCTCGCCCGCGGATGTTCAGCGTGCAAGCCACCGGCTGCCAGCCGATCGTGCGGGCGTTTCATACCGGGGAGAAATTCGCCGCGGAGCACCTCGGCGCGCAGACCAAGGCCAGCGGCCTCCGCGTGCCCAAGGCGATCGGCGACTTCATCATGCTCGGCGCCCTGCGGAAATCCGGCGGCGGCGCGATTGCCGTCGCGGACGCCGCGATGATCGCGGCGACTCGTGAGGTCGGCGCCGCGGAGGGCGTGTTCGTCGCCCCCGAGGGCGCGGCGTGCTACGCGGCGTTGAAGCAGCTCGTGGCCGAAGGCCGCGTGCGCCGCGACGAGGTCGTCGTGCTCTTCAACACCAGCACCGGCCTCAAATATCTCGAGTGCTACGGCGGCTAGGTGGCGTGGCACGGCTCCCACCCCCGAAAAAGCACTCCACGCAGATTCCGAAGGCTTGCGCCGGGTTCGCAGAGCGGCGCCGCCCTCGCCGCGGCGGCGCGCCGGACCCAGAGCAATAGCGCGCGGCTGTCGCCGCGGACTTTTCCCGCATGCATTTCTGCGCATCGGGTGTCGCAGGATAGTTATTCATATGAGGTCCCGGCCCAAAGCGGTGGCAGGGACGGTGCTCACACCGCATCGCTCCCATCAGCGATCGCACACCCGCCAACACCATGCCGCTATCCGCCCGCGCTACGTTTCTCGCCACCGTCGCCTGCCTCGCTCACGCCCAAACCGCGCCGGCCGCCCAAGAGCGGCCCGCCGCTGATCCCGTCGTCATCCTCGAGAAGTTTGTCGCGTCCGAAAGAAACGACGACCCCAATTTCCTCCTGCCCACGCAACCCGTCGAAAGCGCGTTCGGATTCAGCAAGACGCTGCTCGAGACCCCGCGCGCTTCCTCGCTCATCAGCGTCGAGACGATCGAGCGCTTCTCGCTCTCAGCCGTCGAGGACCTGGCGCGCGTCGTGCCGGGCGTCTTTACCACCACGCGCTTCGGCATCCAAGGCGGCATCGACGTGCGAAACGTCCCGGCGGATACCTATTTCCGCGGGATGCGGCGCCTTTCCCTGCAAGGCAACGCCCGCAGCGTGCTTGCCGCCATGGACAGCATCGAGGTCGTCAAGGGCCCGCCGTCCCCGATCTTCGGCATGGGCAAGATCGGTGGTTACACCAACGCCACACCGAAGTCAGGCCGCGCCAAGAACGGCAAGTATCTCACCGCGGCCGAGGGCTTCGCGCAGGCCATCATGGGGTCCTACGATCGCAGCGAAGTGTCCTTTGGCTACGGCGGCCCGGTCAGCGCCGGCAAACGCCGCGGCGGCTTCTACGTCTACGGCCTGCTCGAGGACTCCGAGTCATTCGCCAAAGGCGTGCCGATTGAACAGGAGATACTCCAGACTTCGCTGAGCCTCGACGACGTGCTCGGCCAGTGGCGGCTTGAGGCCGGCATCTCTTACCAAGTCTCGCGCACCGCCGGCGCGCTCACCGGCCGGTTTACGCAAGACCTCGTCGACACCGGTCGCTACGTCCGGGGCACGCCGCTCGTGAACCTCGACCTCAACGGCAGCGGTGTCATCGGCATCCGCGAGATGTTTCGCGCGTCGCCCGTCACTGGCACGATCAGCGGCAACAACCTGCCTCTCATCCAGACGTGGAACTGGCCGCTCGACGCTCAGGGCAAGCCGCTCCCGGTCGGTCAGTTTCCCAAGGTCAGCGGCATCCCGCTCAACCTGTATAACTACCTGGTCGCGAATCCGTCGAAGGACCCGACCGGCCTCCTCCGCGCCCAAGGCATCGGCGGCCCGCGGCCCAACGCCGGCAACGGCCAAGTGCCGATCGGCATGGTGCTCGATCCCACCACGGTCGGCTACGACCAGCTGGACATGCGTCGCTCCGCCGCCTTCGAGCGCAACCTCCGCGCCGAACTCGTCACCGGTTACTTCGATCTCATCTACGACCGCGTGCCGGACTTCACGGTGAAGAACCAGGTTTTCTTCGACAGCATGGATCAATACAAAATCTCCAACCAACCGTTCAGCCCGAAGAACGACGTGCTGCTGTGGGAGAACAAGCTCACCGCCGTGAAGCGCCTCCGGCCGTCCGAGGACTGGATCAGCGTCAACAGCCTCGCGTCCGTTAACTTCCGCTACACTCGCGCCAACACCAAGAGCAGCGGCGGCGACTACGGCACGCACCGCACCGACGCCATGGCCTCCACCTGGGTCGACGAGCGTGGCGGCATGGTGCCCAACACCACCTTCGCCAACCCTTTCGAGAACGCCGATCCCGCGAGCGACGACAGTTTCCCTTGGACCTCCCACGGCCGCACCTCATTCACCGAGGCGGGGGCCGGCGTGATGTTCGACATTGATCTCAAGCGCCGCACCAACCTGATCATCGGCGGCCGCTACGACGTGTCGAAGGCCCACAATTGGAACTACGGCGGGGTCTGGGCGCTCGGCGGAGCCGGCACCTCCAACGCCAATCCACTCCGGCAGATCACCGCCACCACGTCGTCCAAGGGCAGCGATGACGGCGTCTCGTGGAGCGCAAGCCTTTCCCAGGAACTGGTGAAGAACATCCGGGCCTACGTCACCGTCGCCCGCTCCAGCCTCGCGCTCGATGGCAGTGATAATCGGATCGGCGACAACATCATCGCCGCGGGGCACATCGGCAGCGCCGAACTGAAGGAGGCCGGCGCCAAGACGAGCCTCCTCAACAACACGGTTTTCTCCGCGATTTCCGTCTACGAGCAGACGCGCATCATCCTCCAGTCCCCAGACGAGGACCCCGCGGCCGCGGCCGCCACCGCCGGCGCCTTCGCCAGCTCGACCAAAACCACCGGCGCCGAATTCGAGATCAAGTGGGTCCCGACCAAGCGCTTCTTCGTCACCGCCTACGCGCTCAAGCAGGAGACCGAGTTCAAGCCCAATTCCGGCGGCACGATGCTCGTCGACGCCCGCACCCTCGGCTTCAAGGACGTCCTCGATCCCGCCAGCGGGAAGGTCATCTATCCCGCCGAAGCCTTCCTCTACGGCGGCCGCAGCCGCGTTGTCCTCCCAGAAAACGTCGACGCCTTCAAACTCAAGGGCGGCAACCCCGAAATCCAAGCCGCCCTCACCTCGGGCTACACGTTTCGCAATGGCTTCGGCCTCTCCTTCAGCAGCAACTATCTCTCCGCCGTGAACACCGGCCGGCTCGGCATCGTGCGCCTGCCACGCAACACGACCTACAATGCCAACGTGTTCTTCGGCTACGAAAAGTGGTCCGTGAAGTTCGATCTCTTCAACATCGCCGACGAACGCTACTTCAAGCCCCGCACCGGCGACACCCTCGGCGACGCCCTCGCCCAGGCCATGCCCGGCCGTCGTTGGCAGGTCACGCTCCGCCGCCAGTTCTGAAATCTTCCGGCAATCACGCAGCCGCGCGCCGTCGCCGTTTCGCCGCTCCACCCTCAACTGCGCGAGCCTCCTCGGCTCCGCCGCCTCTTCCCCATGAACATACTTCGTTCGTTCACGCTTGCCGCATTCCTCGCCGCTGCCCCGCACGCTTTCCCGGCCGCGAGAACCTTCGAGCTCACCACCGCCAATCTCGCCGACATCAACGCCGCGATGGATGCCGGCGCCCTCACTTCCGAAAAGCTGCTCCAGCTCTACCTTGCCCGCATCGAGGCCTATGACAAAGCCGGCCCCAAGGTGAACTGCGTGATCACGCTCAACCCCAAGGCCCTCGACGAGGCCCGCACCCTCGACGCCGAGCGCAAAGCCAAGGGTCCGCGCTCCCCGCTCCACGGTGTGCCCGTCGTGCTCAAGGACCTCATCGACGCCGCCGGCCTCCCGACCACCGCCGGCTTCAAGCCCTTCGGCGCGCCCATCCCGCCGCGCGATGCCACCATCGTCGCCCGCATGAAGGCCGCCGGCGCGATCGTCCTCGCCAAAGTTTCCACGACGAACTGGTTCGGCGCCGGCTTCGACGACACCCACCCGATCGGCGAAAGCCCCAATCCCTACAACCTCGCCCTCTCGCCCGGCGGCTCCAGCAACGGCTCCGGCGTCGCGCTCGCCGCGACGTTTGCGACGCTCGCCGTCGGCACCGACACCAGCGTCTCCGTGCAGAGCCCGTCGTCCAACTGCTCCGTCGTAGGCATGGTCGGCAGCTACGGCATGGTCAGCCGCGCGGGCATCGTCCCGCGCGGCGCCACCCAGGACCGGCCGGGCCCGATGGCCCGCAGCGTCTACGACGTCGCCGCGTTCTTCTCCGTCATCGCGGGCTGGGACGCCGAGGACTTCACCACCTTCGCGCCCATGGGCTACTTCCCGCAGAGCGATTGGTCGCAGGAGCTCAAGGGCGCCTCGCTCAAGGGCAAACGCCTCGGCGTGCTGCGCGAGATGATCCCCGCCGGCGAGGAGTTCGCCGAGGCCCGCGCGATCTTCGAGCAGGCCATCGCCGATCTGCGCGCCGCCGGCGCCTACGTCGTCGACCCGATCCTTACCGGCAATCCCGGCATCGCCGCCGACACCAGCCAGGGCCGCGGCCGCACCGCCGAATACGAGAAATTCGCGTTTACCGATGCCTACCTCGCCCGCCTCGGCGCCGCCGCGCCGTTCAAGTCCACCGCCGAGATGATCGCCAAGGTCGGGAAGGAGAAGTTCAGCGCCTCGATGCTCACCGCCGCCGAGCTGCCACCGCCGCACCAGAGTCCGGACTACCTCGCTCGCTACACCGCCCGCCAGATGTATATCGACCTGATCGCCGAGCTGCAGGACCGGTTCAAACTCGATGCCCTCGTGCAGCCGTTCACCCTCGTGGTCGCGCAGCGCGAGTCCGCGCGCAGCGGCTCCGGCGAACGCCGCGGCGGCAGCTACGGCGACCGGCCCGGCGTCAACAACCTCACCTCCACGACCGGCCTGCCGGCGGTCGTCGTGCCGAGCGGCTACGTGCCTTCGAACAACTTCCCGATCGCACTCCAGTTCCTCGGCCGCGCCAACAGCGACCTCGAACTTCTTAAGCTCGCGCACGCCTACGAGCAGGCCACCAAGCGCCGTAAGAATCCGCCCACCACCCCCGCCCTTGCCGGCGAGACCTTCACCTACCAGACCTCCGATGCGCGCATTGCCCAAGCTCGCTAAGGCCGCCGCCCTCGCGGTCGCCCTGCTCACCGCCACCGCGCGCAGCGCGACCTTCGATCTGCAGACCGCCACCGTCGCGGACATCAACGCCGCGATGGACGCCGGCGCCCTCACGTCGGAGAAACTCGTCCAGCTCTTCCTCGCGCGCATCGCCGCCTACGACCAGGCCGGCCCGCGCATCAACTCGGTCATCACGCTCAACGCGCAGGCAATCGCCACCGCCCGCGCTCTCGACGCCGAGCGCAAGACCAAGGGCCCGCGCTCCCCGCTCCACGGCGTGCCCGTCGTGCTCAAGGACCTCTTCGACACCAAGGACCTGCCGACTTCGTGCGGCTTCCTGCCGATGAAGAACTCCCAGCCGCTCCACGACGCCACCGTTGTGAAACGGCTCCGCGATGCCGGCGCCATCATCCTCGCCAAGGTCAACATGAGCGACTGGTTCGGCACGCCGAAGAAGGGTGATCAGAGCACCGTCCTCGGCCGCACCCTCAATCCCTACAGCCTCGAGCTCACGCCCGGCGGCTCCAGCGGCGGCACCGGCGCCGCCCTCGCCGCCGCGTTCGCCCAAGTAGGCCTCGGCAGCGAAACGGGCGTCTCCATCCGCAATCCCACGTCGAACAACTCCCTCGTCGGCCTCGCCCCCACGCGCGGCCTCATCCCGCGCACTGGGCAGACGATGACGTCGTTTGCCCAGGAGCGCTGCGGCCCGATGGGTCGCTCGGTTTACGACGTCGCCGTCGTCACCGATGTCGTCGCGGGCTTCGACGCCGAGGACCTCCTCACGATCAACTCCCCCGGCCGCACGCCCAACGCCTCTTACACCACGTTCCTGAAAAAGGATGCCCTCCGCGGTGCGCGCATCGGCGTCTTCCGCGATCTCTTTCGCAAGGGCCCTGCGCACGCTGAGGGCGTCGCGCTCGTCGGGAAGGCCATCAGCGACATGAAGGCCGCCGGCGCCGTGATCGTCGAACCGGTCAGCACCGGCCTCGATCTGTTCACCCTCCTCGCCGACACCCGCACCAACTACTACGAGGCCCAGTTCTCCTACGGCCTCTACTTCCGCCGCCTCGGCCCGCAGGCGCCGATCCGCAACATGGACGAGCTGCTCGCCAAGGGCGGCGACCTCGTGAAGCCGAGCATCGTGAAGGGCTACCGCGAGTTCAGCTCGCTCATGCATCACGCCGACTACCTCGCGCGCCGCGACACGCAAGAGACGCTCCGAGACGCGGCGATCGCGCTCATGGATCGTCACCGGCTCGACGCCCTCGTCTATCCGTTCAAGACGCTCCCGCCCGAGCCGCACATCTCCGAGCGTAGCAACGAGCGCGACAACCCGTTCAGTTCCGTCACCGGCCTGCCCGCCGTCCTCGTCCCCGCCGGCTACACCGCCAAGGAAAACGGCCCCATCGCGCTTGAGATTCTCGGCCGCCCGTTCAGCGAGCCGCGGCTCTTCGCCCTCGCCTATGCCTTCGAGCAGCTCGCCAAGGTCCGCAAACTGCCGCCCACCACGCCGCCGCTCCCCGGCGAGATCTTTGACTACCAACCGCGGCCCGCCGCGGTCGCCGCCGTCTCGCGCTGATCTCCCGGCCCGCCCTCCCTCTATGCTATCCACCTCGTTTCCCTCGCGCGCCTTTCGGCGCACCGCCGCCACGATTGCGTGTGCCGCCGCCGTCGTCTCGTTCACCGCCACCCGCCTGACTGCGGCGACCGTCGATGTGCTTGAGCTGACCATCGCCGACGCCCACGCGGGCTTCGCCGCGAAACGCTTCACCGTGCGCCAGCTCACGCAGGCCTATCTCGACCGCATCGCCGCCTACGATCTCAAGGGTCCCGCAATCCGGTGCATCGTCGCCGTGAATCCCGGCGCGCTCGCGGATGCGGACAAGCTCGACGCCGAGTTCGCCAAGACCGGCCAACTCGTCGGCCCGCTGCACGGCATCCCCGTGCTCGTGAAAGACGAGATCGACGTCGCCGGCATGGCCACCACGCAGGGCACCGTGGTGTTCAAAGACTACGTCACCCCGCTCGATTCCTTCGTCGTCGCCAGGCTCCGCGCGGCCGGCGCCATCATTCTGGCGAAGACGACGCTCAGTGAATTCGCCGGCGGCGACACCTACAGCGCCCTCACCGGCAACTCGCGCAATCCCTACGCCCTCGACCGCACCGTCGGCGGCTCCTCGGGTGGCGCCGGCGGTGCGCTCGCTGCCAACTTCGGCATCCTCTCCCTCGGCGAGGAAACGAGTTCCTCACTCAAACGCCCCGCCGCCTGGGGCGCCCTCGCCGGCATGCGCGCCACGCCCGGCCTCATCAGCCGCACCGGCATGTGGGACGGACATCCCGTGCCCACCGCGCAGATGGGGCCGATGACGCGCACCGTCACCGATCTCGCGAGGCTTATGGATATTATGGTCGGCTACGACCCCGAGGACCCGATCACCGCCTTCGGCCTCCAGCACACGCCGAAGACCTACACCTCCTACCTCGAAAAGAACGGCCTCAAGGGCGCGCGCATCGGCGTCATCCGCGAGGCGATCGGCAGCGGCTCCCGCCCCGACTCCGAGGACTTCAAGAAAGTCGACGCCCTCTTCCAAAAAGCCCTCGCCGATCTGCAGGCCGCCGGCGCCACACTCGTCGACGTCACGATCCCCGATCGCGTCGCCCTGCAATCGAAACGCGGCGGCGATCCCGCACTCACCGCCGAAGCGCTCCGCGTCTACCTCGCGCGGAATCCGAACTCTCAATTCAAGAACCAAGCCGACATCGATGCGCATCCCGCGATGGCGACGAGTTTCAAGACCACCGTCGCCAAGTATCGCGCCGCGCATCCCGAGAGCGCCGCCGCATCCGGTGTGGGTTACTCCGGCGGTGGCGGCCGCACCGGCGGCGCTCGTCAGGCCGACCCCGCGCGTATCCTGGAAGGCATACGCGCCCGCGAGCAGCTCCTGCAAAACATGGCCAAGGCCATGGCCGACGCCAAGGTCACCGCCCTCGCCTACAAGGCGGTCGAGCACCAGCCCACGCTGATCGAGGAAGCCACCACGCCGCCCTACAAGAGCAACGGCGGCGTTGTCTCGCTGAACACGTTCCTCATCTACACGCCGACGATCACGGTGCCGATGGGCTTCACTGTCGACGGCACTCCCGCCGGCCTCGCCTTCCTCGGCCTGCCCTACAGCGACGCCGAGCTCATCAAGCTCGCCTACGCCTACGAGCAGGCGACTCGACACCGGCAACCGCCGGCTTCCACGCCCGCGCTGCTTACGACGGCGGCCGCCTCGCAGTAAGGACAGCTCCGGGAAGCATCCCGCCGGCCCGCCGCGTAGCTGGGGCGCCGCGGAATCTCGGTTTCGCTCAGCCTTTCGCTCCGCCGAACACGCATCGGTCGGCACTCGCCGATGAAAACATTTCACCCATCGCGGACTCGACGCGATTTGCTCCGATTCTACGGTGAACCGACCCGATGCGAGCACCCTGCTCGCGCCCGGTTCACCCTGATTGTTGCCCACCCCGATGAAAACTTCATTTCGCGTTTCGCTGGCCGGCCTCGCGCTCGCCGCTGCGCTCCCCCTCCGCGCGGAAGTCTCCGCCCAAGCCTGGCTCGAAACCTACTACCTTAATCCTCAGCCGGCCGAGTTGCCCCGCGCAGTTGAGCGCCTCAGCCAATCCGGCTACCTGGACCGCGAGGGAAACACGGCGGTCGCCATCGGCTTCATTGCCGCCGTCTTCGCCGCCCAGCCCGATCGAGTCGAGACCTGGCTCACGCAACTCCGGACCCAGCCGGCACGCGTTCAGCGGCTACTGGCCGCCGCCATCTGGCAATCGGGTCATCCGCTGGGCAACGGGCTGCTTCGCTCCCTCTCCACCTCGTCTCCGGTTCGCGCCGAAATCGAGCACTTGGCCACACTGCCGCCCCAGGTCTTGGCGGAAACGACGGTCCGGTCGCCGTCGTCGATGCGGCTCCAGTGGGGTGCGTTCCTCGCCACTGGCCACGAGCGCCACATCGTCGCGATCCTGGATGGCTTCGGCAGCAACGATCCGCAGCTCACGTCCGCCGCGCGCCTTGCCTTGGCGCGGCACGCCGCGGACCACCCGCGCGTGCTCGAAATCTGTCTCGCCCAGCTCGCGCACCAGCCGGATGAGATCCGCGGCGAGCTGCGAGCGGCCCTCGCGGCGGCCTCAGCTCCGCCACGTTCGTAACGAAGGCGATCGTCCGCTCCGCGACCGGGTCGACGGCATCGGACCTGCTCTGCGGTCCGCATGTTGCGGCCCGTGCTTTTCCGCTTTTGTCTCACCCTCGCCGTCGGCAGCCCCGTTTGCGCCAAGCCTGAATCGACTCCCGGCATCGCCGTGCTGCGCGGTGCCGCCTGGGTTCCAGGTGACCCGGTGCGCAACGGCGCAGGTGAGCTCGCCGTTCTGGTCGCCGCCACCCGGCTTCAGCGCGCACACCGCACCGCCGGCTTGGTCGCGGTGTGCGATCGCCATGGCCACCTCCGATCCGGCGGCGAGCGAGCGCTGCGTCAGCTGGTTTTCAGCAGCTTTGCGGTCGTGAAGCTCGTTGAATCAGCGGCCGCCGCAACGGACCCGCACCCGGGTTTCCTTTTCGGCGGCACCCTTTCCACCGGAGAAGCGAGCGCGATCCTTGAGCGGTGCCTCACGCGTCACGGCCCGCCTCCCGCCTCGGCTGATCCCACGGCGCCGACCAGCGCTGAAATCTCGGCCCTTCTCGCTCACCTCGCGCCATTCCAAGCCGCTCTCGACGCCGCGCGCGCCGCTGTGCCGCAGTAAGTTCACAAGCGACTATGGCGCGCGAAGCACCCGCAACGCCGCCTCGATGTCCGGATCCCGGCCCGCACGCAGATCCGCGAGCGCACGCTCGACCTTTACATCGGGCTCGACACCCGTGCCCTCGATCCGCCGGCCCTTTGGTGCGACGTAGTCCTCGCGGCTAAGCTGCAGCTCGCCGCCGTCGGGCAGGCGGTAGAACCGGCTCGCAAGCACGGCGCCGGCCGTCTTTCGCCCCACGATGGTCGCGCGCCCGTGATCCTGCAGCACCGCCGCGAAAATCTCGGCCGCGCTCCCCGTCGCGCTGTCGACGAGCACCGCCACCTTGCCCGCGTAGTTCGCCGAGCCAAGCTGCCAGGAGTGCTTCACGCTGCGGCTCCCGTCGCGCGTGATGAACGTCCCGCAATCCACCCGCCGATCGAAAAACTCGCCGACGATGATTCCTAGCGAGAGCGTTTCCCCACCCGGGTTGCGCCGGAGGTCCACGACCACGCCGGGCGCCGCGGCGTGCTTCGTCAGTTCCCGGCCCAGCCAACGTCGGTCGGGACCGTCGAACTCATCAAAGCGCAGATAGACGAAGCCGCCTTCGAGCGCCCGTGCCTCCTGTCGTGGCGCCGTCGAAAGCGTCCGCGCCACCGCGCTCACCGGCACCTCGCGGTCCGCCGCGTCGAGGAACACCCAGTTGATCCGCTCGCCTTCCGTCGCGCTGAAGCGCGTGCGCGCGCCCAGCGGCACGCCGTTGCGCGAGAGGGCAATCCACCCGGCCTGGATCCCCGCTTCGGCGGCCGGGCTCCCGGGCAGCACTTCGTTCACGACCCAGCGGTTCTCGATGCGGGTCATCGCAAAGCCGGTGCGGGCGCTTTGCTGGGTCCGGCGCTCACGCGCACGCTTGGGCGCGATGGCGTGGGTGTGGCTGTCGTCCAGCGGCTCGACCATGGTATTGAGCACCGCGTAGAGCGCGGCCTCGTCCTTCGCGGCGGCCGCCTGCGCGCCGAATTTCTCCCCTCTCGTCTTCCAATCCATGCCGCCGAGCTTCGCATCGTAGTGGCGGTCGGCAACGAGGGCCCACGCGCGCTCGAACACCGCGAGGTTGGCCTGCGCCTGCGCGAGCCGCTCGGGCGGGATGCCCGCGAGCGACACGCGCGGCGCCGGCGTCGAGACGCAGCCCGCCAGCGCGACGAGGCAAAGCGCGGCGAAAATCGCCCGGCCGACGGCGATTTTCCCCCGGCCGTGCATCACACCTCCACCAGATCTTTTTCCACCTTCAGGTTGTCGATGATGAAGTCCTGCCGCTCCGGGGTGTTCTTGCCCATGAAGAAACCGAGGAGCTCGTCGCTGTTGTGGAGGTGGTTGAGCGTCACGGGCTCGAGGCGGATGTTCTCCCCGATGAAGTCCTTGAACTCGCCCGCGGAGATTTCGCCCAAACCCTTGAAGCGCGTGATCTCGTGGCCGGCGCGGAGCTTCATCATCGCGGCCTGCTTCTCCTCCTCGGAGTAGCAGTAGATCGTCTCCTTCTTGTTGCGCACGCGGAAGAGCGGCGTCTCGAGGATGTAGAGGTGGCCGTTGCGGATGAGGTCGGGGAAGAACTGCAGGAAAAACGAAATCAGCAGCAGGCGGATGTGCATGCCGTCCACGTCGGCGTCGGTCGCGATCACGATCTTGTTGTAGCGAAGGCCGTCCATGCCCTCCTCGATGTTGAGCGCGGACTGGAGGAGGTGGAACTCCTCGTTCTCATAAATCACTTTCTTCGAGAGGCCGTAGGTGTTGAGCGGCTTTCCTTTGAGCGCGAAGACGGCCTGCGTCTGCACGTCTCGCGTGGCGGTGAGCGAACCAGCGGCGCTGTCACCCTCGACGATAAAGAGCGTGCTCTGCTCGGCGCGCTCGTTGCGATCGCCCAGGTGGAGGCGGCAGTCGCGGAGCTTCTTGTTGTGCAGCGAGGCCTTCTTCGCGCGCTCGCGCGCGATGTTGCGGATGCCGGCGAGCTCCTTGCGCTCGATCTCGCTCTCCTCGATCTTCCGCTTCATCGCCTCGGCGGTCTCCTTGTTCTTGTGGAGATACACGTCGAGCGACTGCTGGATGAACTTGCCGACAAATTCCTTCAGGCTCGGGCCGTTGGGCCCGACGGCGGCGGAGCCGAGCTTGGTCTTCGTCTGCGACTCGAAGACCGGCTCCATCACGCGCACCGACACGGCGGCGTCGATGGACTGGCGGATGTCCGCGGCGTCGAAGTCCTTCTTGAAGAAATTGCGCACCGTCTCGACCAGCGCCTCGCGAAACGCCGCGAGGTGCGTGCCGCCCATCGTGGTGTGCTGGCCGTTGACGAACGAGTAATACTCCTCGCCGTAGTGCCCGCCGTGGGTGAAGGCCACCTCGATGTCGTCGCCCTCGAGGTGGATGATCGGGTAGAGCGGCTCGCCGCTCAGATTCTTCTGCAGGAGGTCCTTGAGGCCGTTCTCCGAGCGAAACGCCTTGCCGTTGAAGGTCAGCGTGAGGCCGCGGTTGAGGAAGGCGTAGTTCCACAGCATGTCCTCGATGAACTCCGCGCGGAACTTGAAGTCCTTGCCGAACAGCGCCTCGTCCGGGGTGAACTCAATCAACGTGCCGGCGCGCTCGTCGCTCTTGGCGATCTTGTGGTCCTTCTTGAGCTTTCCCTTCTCGAACTCGACGCGCTTCGTCTGCCCGTCGCGAAACGCCTGCGCGTGATACTCGAGCGCGAGGGCGTTGACGGCCTTCTGGCCGACGCCGTTCAGGCCGACGGATTTCTGGAAGGTCTCGCTGTCGTATTTCGCGCCCGTGTTGATGATCGAGACGCAGTCAATGAGCTTGCCGAGCGGGATGCCGCGGCCGTAGTCGCGCACGCGCAGGGTGCGCTCGTGCAGCTCGACCTCGATCTTCTTGCCGTGGCCCATCGTGTATTCGTCGATGCAGTTGTCGATCGTCTCCTTGAGCAGCACGTAGATGCCGTCCTCCGCGTGCGAGCCATTGCCGAGGCGGCCGATATACATGCCGGGGCGGAGCCGGATGTGCTCGAGCGAGCTGAGGGTCTTGATGGAGGCTTCGGTATAGGCTTGGGCCATGGGTGGTGCGAACGGTGATTGGCGCGAGAGCGTCGGACCGCCTGCGATCCTGACAAGCGAAAAGCCTGCGGCCTTGCGTAGCGGGCGCGCAGGCCTACGGTCCGCGCGACAAAGCTCCCATGAAGAAACTTCTCATCGTCCTCGCCCTCCTCGCCCTCCTCGTCGTCGGTGCGATTGTCTATGTCTCGATGAACTTGGGCGACATCGTCACGGCGGGAGTGAACAAATATGGCCCGCAGCTCACCCAGACGAAGCTCACGCTCGCGAGCGCAAAGATTTCGCCGCTCAGCGGCGAAGGGACACTCACCAACCTCGTCATCGGCAACCCCAAGGGCTGGAGCGAAAACGACCTCGCGTCGCTCGGGAAGATCCACGTCAACATCGTCCCTTCCTCCCTGCGGGGCGATCACATCGTCATCAACGAGGTCGTCATCGAGGCCCCGGTCTTCAACTACGAGACCAAGATCGTCTCGAGCAACGTCGCCGACCTGCTCAAGAACATCGAGCAGGCCGTCGGCCCGACCAAGCCGGCCGGCGACAACAAGGTCCCGGCGCCCGCCACGGGCACGCCGACGAAGTTCGCCGTGAAGAAATTCCGCCTGCTCGACGGCAAGGTCCGCGTCGGCGTCGGCCCCGCGGCCACGACTGTCGCCCTCCCCGCCATAGAAATCGACGAACTCGGCACCCAGGAGGGTGGCGTCACCGCCGCCCAAGCCGCATCGATCGTGATGAAGCAAGTGGTCGGGAAAATCGTGGGCGCCACCACGGGCGCTGCGAGCGACTTGCTCAAGACCGGCGGCGCCGCGAGTGCCGAAGGCATCAAGAAAGCCGGCGACGCCATCAAGGGCCTCTTCGGCGGCAAGAAGGAGCCGGAGAAAAAAGCTCCCTGATCGGGCGAGTCCGCCGCGGCCGCAATTGTGCCGGCGCTGCTCGCGCGCGACTGTGCGGTGGCGTGCATCCCTGTCTATTGACCGGCCAGAGCCCTCGCACTGCGATCGCCGCGCATGAAAGTCACCTACTACCTCGAGGTCATTTCATCGTGGTGCTACTGGGGCGAGCCCGCGTGGGCCGAGCTGAAGCGACGCTACGCCGGCCGCGCCACGTTTGAGTGGAAAATCGCCAAAATGACCGCCGCCGATTGGCCGGTCTCACGCGCCCAATGCGATTGGTTCTACCGCCGCAGCGGCACCGTCATGCGCGCGCCCTTCATGCTCAATGCGGGTTGGTATGAGCCATTTCCCTCGAGCGGATATCCAGCCGCGAGCTTCGTCGCGGAGGCCGCCAAGGATTTCGGTTTCGCGGGCGACGAAATCCGCCTCGCCCTCTCCCACGCCGCCGATCGCGAGGGGCGCAAGGTCGGCCAGCTGGCCGAGGCCATCGCGGTCGCGGTGCAGGCCAGCGAAGGAAAACTCGACGCCGTGACGCTCCGCGCCGCCGCCGAGTCGCCCGCGGTCGCCGCGCGCATCGAGGCGAGCACGCAGGAATTTTTCGCGCACCAGATCAAACAGCGCCCGGCCTTCGTGATCGAGGACGCGATCAGCGACAAAGCCGTGTTCTCCGGTCTCGTCCGACTTGAGCCGCTCGCCGCGACGATTGATGCGATGCTCGCCGACACGGCGGCCTATGCGTCGTTCAAGGCCCACTTCGGCGGCCCTCCGCCCGGCTAACCCCGCAGGTTGACCGGGCGGCCGCGCCCGCTTTCCTGCCGCCATGCTCCCGCAACGCCGCATCGCCCACGCACGCGGCTACCTTGGGCTCGGCATGCTGGCGGAGGCCTCGGCCGAATTGGCGCGCGTGCCCACCCCGGAATGCGATTCGCTCGAAGTTCTGGCGCTGCGCGTCGCCGTCCTGCAGGAGCAAGGCAAGTGGCCGGCACTAAGCGTCGCCGCCGGCGAATACGCGCGCCGCGCCCCGAACGAGGCCGCGGCGTGGGTGACGTGGGCCTACGCCACCCGCCGGGCGCAGTCGCTGCCCGCCGCCGAGAAAATCCTCCTTCAAGCCGAAGTCCTCCACCCCGCCGAGCCCACGATCCAATTCAACCTCGGCTGCTACGCCTGCATGCGCGGCGATCTTGCCGCAGCGCGAAGCCGGATCGACCGCGCCATCGCACTCGACCAGGCCTTCCGCGATCTCGCGGGCACCGATCCGGACTTGGCGCCGCTACGGGCCGCGGAAGCCTGAGCCGCGGCCAGGGAGGAGGCTGCCGGCCAGGCAAAGGATGCAGCGCCTTTTTCAATCCGTGCGCAGCCAGTCCCCGCGGGGACGGCTATGCTGGCGGCAGGTCCCGCGGCCTACGGCCCGGCGGCCATCCAAACCAGAACCGCCATGAAAAGAACCTCCCTCCAATACGCGGCGATTGCCGCCCTTGTCGTCTCGAGCTTCGCCCCGCCGGCCGCGGCCGCCGGGCCTTGGACCGCGCGGTTGCGCGCGACCTATCTGGACATGGCGGACAAGTCCGACGCCTTCAGCGCCCTCGGCCTGAATTTCGCAAAAGACTCCGTCGCGGTGAACAGCAAGTGGATCCCGGAATTCGATTTCTCCTATCGCTTCACGGACAACTTAACCGCGGAACTCGTCCTCACGATCCCGCAGTCGCAGGAGGTCACGCTCGCCGGGGTCGGCAAGCTCGGGAAGTTCAAGCACCTGCCGCCGACTCTGCTCGGCCAGTATCATTTCGCGGCCACCTCGGGCTTCCAACCCTACATCGGCGCCGGGCTGAACTTCACCCTGATCTACGACGCCAACCTGAAGGTCGCCAACGTGCCACTGGATCTGGAGAATTTCAGCGTCGGCGCAGCCGCCCAAGCCGGGTGCAACATCGATCTGGGCAACGGGACCTCGCTCAACCTCGATGTGAAGCGCGCCTTCCTGCGCTCCGATGTCTCGGTGCAAGGTGGCGCCAAGCTCACGACCGCAAAGCTCGACCCCTGGCTCTTCTCGGTGGGTCTCGGGTGGCGCTTCTGATCAGCCCGACCGCCTTCCACACGCGAAACGCGCGGGGCCGCAAGCCGCCCCGCGCGTTTTTTTACGCCGAAGCGCCGGTGGCGCGCCCGCACTTTGCCTGACAGTCCTTGGCAGGGCGTTTTCCGCTGGCACCACCCAGCAGGCGCGACCATGTAGCTCGACTCCCGCGATGACGCCGCCCCTACTCGAGCTCCGCCGACTTACCAAGTCCTTTGGCGGCGCCCGCGCGCTCCGCGGGGTGGATTTCGACCTCAAGGCCGGCGAAGTGCATGCGCTGCTCGGCGAAAACGGCGCCGGCAAGAGCACCTTGATCAAAATTGTGACGGGCGCGCACCAGCCGGACGGCGGGACGATCATGGTGGGAGGTGAGCTCGCCGAAGATCTCACGCCCGCGGCGGCGCAAGCACTGGGCATCGCCTGCGTCTACCAGCAGCCCGCTCTGTTTCCCGATCTCAGCGTGGCGGAGAACATCGCCCTGCGCCTTGAGCGCGGCGGCGTATTGCGCACCGTCGGCTGGCGCGCGCGGCACGGATGCGCGCGCGACTTGCTCCAGCGCATCGGCGCGGAAATCGACCCGGCGACCGAGGTGCGCTCCCTCTCGATGCCCGAGCAGCAACTCGTGGAGATTGCGTGCGCGCTCGGCTCGGGCGCTCGCATCGTGATTATGGATGAACCGACCGCCTCCCTCACGCACAAGGAGCAGCACCTGCTGTTCACCGTCGTGCGTGAGCTGCGCAAAAGCGGCGTCGGCGTCATCTACATCTCGCACCGGCTCGAGGAGATCTTCGCCCTCGCCGACCGGGTCACCGTCCTCCGTGACGGCGAGAGCGTCGGCACACATCCCGTCTCCTCGATGAACGAGGCCGGCCTGATCCGCATGATGGTTGGCCGAGAGGTCGCGCAAATCTATCCGCCAAGCGAATCGGCACCGGGCGAGGTCGTGCTTGCGCTGCGCGACGTCGGCTGCGCCGCGTCAGGCGTGCGTGGCGTGACACTCGACGTGCGCGCCGGCGAAGTGGTCGGGTTGGCGGGGCTCGTCGGCGCCGGCCGCACCGAGCTGGCGCGCGTGCTTTTCGGCCTCACGCCGGCGGACTCAGGCGAAATTTCCCTCAACGGCCAGCGCGTAACGCTGCGTTCGCCCGGGGAGGCAGTCGCCCAAGGCATCGCCTACGTGCCGGAGGATCGGCGGCGCCACGGCGTGGTGCTGGAAATGCCCATCGCGCACAACATGACGATGGCGGTGCACGGGCAGCTATTTCGCGGCGCGTGGCTGCGTTTCGGCGCCGAGCGATCGCTCACCCTGGACTACATCCGCGACCTCGCGGTGAAGTGCAGCGGTCCATTTGCGCCGGGCGGCAGCCTGTCCGGTGGCAACCAGCAGAAAGTCTCCCTCGCCCGCTGGCTCGCGACAAAGCCCAAGGTCCTCATCCTCGACGAACCGACCCAAGGGGTGGACGTCGGCGCCAAGAGCGAGATCCACAAAATCGTGCGTCGACTCGCGAAGGAGGGCCTCGCGGTCCTGCTCATTTCGAGCGATCTGCCCGAGGTCATTGGCATGAGTGACCGCATCGGCGTGATGCGCGGCGGGGCGCTCACCGCGGTCCTCCCCGGCGGGGCCGACGCGCACGCCGTCATGGCAGCGGCATTGGGCACAACGGAGAGGGGCGCGGCATGAGCCGTTATTTCCGCGAGTTGTCCGTCGTCGGCGCGCTCGCTGTCGCGCTGATCGCGATGGCGGTGTTTGCGCCGGCCTTTTTTCAGCCGCAGCCGCTGCTATCGCTCGCGACGCGCGAGGCACCGACGCTCGTCGTCGCCTGCGGCATGGCCCTCGTGATCATCTGCCGGCAGATCGATATCTCGGTGGGGTCGATGTTTTCCGTGGTGAGCGTGTGCACCGGGATACTCGCGGCCCGCGGCTGGCCGCTCTTGCTCGTGCTGCCAATCGCCGCGGGGCTCGGCGCGGCGCTCGGCGCGCTGAACGGCGCGCTTGTCGCCGGCCTTCGGTTGCCGTCAATCGTCGTGACGCTCGCGACAATGGTCGCGCTGCGCCAAGGGTTGAACCTGGTGCGGCAGGGCGAGTTCGTGAACATGCCGGACACCGTGCAATGGTTCGGCCTGCCACAGGCCACCGGGCAATGGGTGCTCGTTATCTGCGCCCTGGCGCTGCTCGCGGCGCTGGGGCTCGGCTTGCGGCACCTCGCGGCGGGGCGCTTCGTCTACGCCGTCGGCACCGATGCGGAAGCGGCGCGGCTCGCGGGGATCCGGCCGCAACTCGTGACATTCGGCGTTTTCGTGTTCATCGGCGCGCTGACCGGGCTCGCCGCGATGATGAACATCGTGCAGTCGCCGCAGGTGCAGCCGCTCTCGGGCATGGGGCTGGAATTGAAGGTGATTGCGGCGGTGGTCGTGGGCGGCGTCGCGATCTCGGGGGGGCGGGGAAATCTCTGGGGGGCGTTTGCCGGATTGCTGCTGCTCGCATGCGTGGCGCCGGCGCTCACGCACCTACGCATCGAGGCTTACTGGGAAAAGGCCATCCAAGGCGCGATCATCCTGCTCGCGGTCGTGGCGGATGGGTTGCGCGAGAGGAGGCAGGCATGAGCCACGCGGCCCCGGCTTCATCCCCTCGCTGGAGAGCGATTCTGCTCAGCCACGAGATGCTGCTGCTCTACGTGCTGATCGCGGAATGGCTGTTCTTCTATTTTGCGGGCACGACGGTGAACCGCCGCGGGGTCACCGTGGGCTTCGGCACCCTTGACCGCCAGTTCGACATCCTGCGTCACTCGTGCGAAATCGGACTGCTCGCCCTGGCGCTCACGCCGGTCATCATCACGGCGGGCATCGATCTTTCGGTGGGCTCGCTGCTCGGGCTGTGCGCAATTCTGTTCGGCAAATTCTGGCACGACGGCGGGCTGCCGATTCCGATCGCGGCGACGTTGGCGCTCGGGTGCGGCGCGCTTGGGGGGGCGCTGAACGCCGCGCTCATCACCGCGCTGCGGTTGCCGCCCCTCATTGTGACGCTCGGAACCTATTCGCTTTTTCGCGGGCTCGCCGAGGCGATCACCCGGGGGTCGGTGACCTACACGAATTTCCCCGAAGGCTTCCTCTTCATCGGACAGGAGCGCTGGCTCGGCCTGCCGGCGCAAGCGTGGCTGTTCTTCGCCGTCGCAATCGGCGTCTGGGTGCTCGTGCATCGGATGACGTTTGGCCGGTCCTTTCGTGCGATTGGATTTTCCCCGGAGGGAGCGCGCTACGCGGGCCTGCCGGTGGATCGGCACATCGCGCTCGCCTACATCCTGGCCGGCCTGATCGCGGCCCTTGCGGCCATCATCTACACGGCGCGCCTCGGCCAAGCCAAGGCGGACGCCGGCACGGGCTACGAACTCTTCGCGATCACCGCCGTCGTGCTGGGGGGCACGAGCATCTTTGGCGGCCGGGGCAGCGTGACCGGCACGTTGCTGGGCGTCGCCGCCATCGCGGTGTTGAAGAGCGGCCTCGCCTCGCTGCCCGTCGTGATGCGCATGAATGCCGCCGAGGAGATGTCCGGCGTGCTGACCGGCGCCCTGTTGCTGCTCGCGTTGACGGCGGGCGTTTTGCCAAGACTGTGGTCGCAACGGCGGGCGCGTCACGCCGCCGTCCCCAAAACTCTTCCCACCTCATGAAATCCCTGCTCCGCACCTTCCTTGCCGCCGCACTGACCCTCTCCGTCGCCAGCGGCGCGTTTGCCGCCGCCGCGTCGTCCAAGCTCGTCGTCGCGTTCCTGCCCAAGTCGAAGGGCAACGCCTACTTCATATCCTGCAAGGCCGGCGCGGAGAAGGCCGCCAAGGAACTCGGTGTCGAGCTGCTCTTCGACGGCCCGACCGACTCCAACGCCGCCAAGCAGAACGAAATCGTCGAAAACTGGATCACCCTCGGGGTCGACGTGATCGCGGTCGCCGCCGAAAACAAAGAGGGTATCTCCACCGCACTGCGCAAGGCCCAGCGCGCCGGCATCAAGGTCGTGACCTACGACGCCGACGCGATGCCCGACGCCCGCTCGTTTTTCGTCAACCAAGCCACCCCCGAAGGCATCGGCCACGCGCTCATGGACGACGCCGCGCGCCTGCTGAACGGCGAGGGCGACTTCGCCATGATCGTCGCCACGCTCACCGCCGCCAACCAACGCGAGTGGCAGAAGCACATCGAGGCGCGTCTGAAGGAAAAATATCCGAAAATGAAACTCGTCGCTGTCCGCCCTTGCGACGACCTCAAGGACAAGGCGCAGTCCGAAGCCACCGCGATGATGAGCGCCAACCCCAACCTGAAACTCATCATGGCCATCTGCTCGCCCGGCGTGCCCGGCGCCGCCGAAGCCGTCAAGCAGGCAGGCAAGACGGGCAAGGTGAAGGTCATCGGCCTTGGCCTGCCCAACGAAAACAGGCGCTACGTCCACGAAGGCGTGACGGACACCGTGATCCTCTGGAACACCGGCGACCTCGGCTACCTCACGATTCACGCCGGCGTCGCGCTCGCCAAGGGCGACCTGAAGCCCGGTGCGAAATCGTTCAAGGCCGGTTCGCTCGGCTCGTTCGCAGTGCAAGGTGACAACATCCTCCTTGGAAAGCCCTTCGCCTTCAACAAGGGTAACATCGATCAGTTTAACTTCTGAGGCCCGCGCGGCCTACCCCGCCCCATGCACTCCCGCCCGCTCCGCCTTCTGCTGCTTGTGCCCGCGATTCTGTATGTCGCCGCCACCCCGGCGCAGGCGGAGTCGGCGATCGAACCGCGTCCACGCGACGCCGCGTGGGTGAAGCGCCATGAAGAGTTCGTCGCGATCGCGAAACAGGGTGGCGTCGACGTGCTCTTCCTCGGCGATTCCATCACGGATTTCTGGCGCCGCGACGACAAGCGATCCGGCGGCAAGAAGATCTGGGACCAACACTTCGCGCCGCTCAAGGCGGCGAACTTTGGCATCAGCGGCGACCGCACGCAGCACGTCCTGTGGCGGCTGGAGAACGGCGAGCTCGAGGGCATCGCTCCCAAGGCCGTAGTCCTCATGATCGGGACGAACAACACCGGCTTCGAGCGCGATGGGAAGACCGTGCGCAACACGCCGGCCGAGGTCGTCGAGGGTGTGACCGCCATCGTGAAGAAGCTCCGCACCGCGCAGCCACAGGCGAAGATCCTGCTGCTGGGCATCTTCCCCCGCGGGGAAAAGCCCGACCACCCACAGCGGGCGCAAATCACCGAAATCAACGCCGCGATCGCCAAGCTGGGCGATCGCCGGACGGTGCACTATCTCGACATCGGCGCCCGCTTCCTGCGCGCGGACGGCGTGATGCCAAAGGAATTCATGCCCGACTTCCTCCACCCCGGCGAACTCGGCTACGAGATCTGGGCCGACGCGATCAAGGCAAGGCTGACAGCACTCCTAAAGTAATGCCAAAAGCGCTGCGTGCAGTCGCAAGTTCTAATTGCATCGCTCACAGCAAACGACGCGCCGTCCATTCTCGTGCCACCAAAAGGCCAGTGCTCCCCGTCGACTCGACGGTGCCTGAGATCAACGTTCCGAGCACCTTTCCACGATACTTAGTGATATACTTGTGCCCGTTGATGTCGCGCTCCGTGCTAAAACTAACTACGTCGAACTCCATCACGCCGTTCAGGACCTCGGCCACCGTGTGTTCGCCGCGCGGCCCTGGTGAGGTCAGGCTGCCGACCACGCGCTTGCCTTTGAGGATGAGTGTGAGCTTAGATTCCCGCGTGACTCCACGGACGACCTGAGTCCACGACCAGATGCCCGAAGGGTCAGTCGCGCGAGCACTTGGAACAACTCCCAAAAGGATGATGCCAGCAACAAAGGTTCGGTAGAAAGGGTGCATCTTGAGATGGACGCATCGGAGCGCCGCGCGTTTCCCGTAATTCGCCTCAACGTCCGGCAAACTGCGCCACCGCCCCCTCACGGCGCACCGGCCGCGGACGGGACTCGGCCGCCGGCAACGGCCCGATCAAATCCGCGAGGGCCACGCGTGCACCGGTGGCGAGGCTCCGATTGGCGGCGATACCCACGAGAATCGAACACGCCCCGGCGCGCTCATCGGCCGCCCGGCCCAGCGGATCGGCCGGAGGCGTGTCGGCCAACAAATCCTCGAGCATGAGGCGGTCGCCGCCACCGTGCGATCCCGGCGCGGTCCACGGTTCGATCTCCCGCGCCGCCCCACGGAGCGGGATGACGCGCGTGAGAGCCCGAGCCTGCCCGCCCGGGAGCGGCGCCGTCTCTACGCCGCCGACGTAGGTGCTCTCGACGAGCGTGTGTTCGATGCGCCCCGACGTGCCGTTGAACGCCACCGTGTAGCCTTCCCACGCGTTGAAGGCGTTGAGCGAATAGCTGAGCGTCGCGCCGGTGTCGTAGGTCACGAGGGCATTCATCGTGTCCTCAATATCGATGTCGGCGCGAAACACACAGCGATCACGCACGTAGCCGTCGTGGCGCTCCTGCTCGAGATAAAGTTCCCGCAAGGCCGCGTCGGCCTGCAGATCGAGGCGGAAGTCGCAGCGCGCAGCCTCCGGACAGGTGCCGCAGCGCTCGTGGGGCCCGGAGAGGCCGAGGCGGCGCGCCGTCGCTGGCGTGTAGAATTCGCGTTTGCCGGACGCCTGCACGGCGACGGGCTGCGCACCGAGCCACCAGTTCACCAGGTCGAAATGGTGCGTGGCCTTGTGGACGAAAAGTCCGCCGGAATTTCTCTTGGACGAGTGCCAGCGCCGGAAGTAGTCCGCGCCGTGGTGCGTGTTGAGCAGCCAGTGGAAGTCGACGGATAGCACATCGCCGATTGCACCCTGCAACAGGAGATCTTTCACCTGCGATCGCGGCGGCGAGTAGCGGTAGTTGAAGGTCACGCGACACCGCCGCCCTGTGCGCCGGCGCACGTCAAGCAGCCGGCGGCACTGCTCGGCGTCCGTCGCCATCGGTTTTTCGATGATCACGTCGCAGCCGGCTTCCATCGCCCGGATTGCATAGTCGTGGTGCGTGGCATCGGGGGTGGTGACGATCACGGTGTTGGGCCGGCACTCCGTGAGCATGCGGCTGAAATCCGCCGCCGCGTAGCCCACAGGCGAAGGCGCGGCATGGCGCACCGACTCGCGTTGCGCTAGCGCGATACGCCCGGCATTGGTGTCGACCAGCGCCACCAGCTCAGCGTGTTCGGAATAGGTCGTCTCGATCGCGTCTTGATAGAGCCGGTGGCGCGAGCCCACACCCACGATTGCGTAGCGGCGCCGCGAAAGCGCAGGCGGGGAAGGGGCGTGTAAGTCGGTCATGGGTGCTGGGAGCCTGCCCGGCGCCGCCAACTCACGCCTTCCCGCCGACCGCCCGCAACGGCAATCCGTGCCAGACAGTTTGGCCGCGCGGGGCCCAAAAAAAACGCCCCGGGGATACCGGGGCGGGTCGCGAAGGAAATGACGCGTCGCGCTATTTCGCGCGCGTCGCGACCCAGTCGCGCTTCTGCGCCGCACCGTCGCGGCCCGGCGATTCGATCGTGCCGGTTAGTTTGTCGCCGTCGATCTTCGCCTCGTATTTCGAGACGCGCTTGTTGCCATTGAACTCGGTCGTGACGGTGAAACTCAACTTGCCGTCAGCAAATTTCGCGTCGCCGATCGCGGTGTCAGGGACCTCAAACTGGCCCATCGAGAAGCCCTTGAGGGTGCCCGTGACCTTTCCGCCATCAACCTTTAGCATGAGCGAGCGTTCGGTGCCCTGGCCGCCTTGGCGGCCTTGCTGGGTCCATTTCCAAGTGCCGGCGACCGAGGCGCTGGCGGCCACGGCGACCGCCGCAGTGAGGGCAAACGCGGCGACCGCCGCGGTGAATTTGCGAGTGAGGTTCATGGGGATAGGGGGGATGTTTTTCTAGAACCGGGGAATTTTGCCGCGAGCGTCCAATCGTGAGCAACCGCCCCTCACTCGGACAGTCCCCGGTGAAGTTGGCCTAGGTCTCCGCCCGCAGCACCTGCAGCAGCGCCTGGATGTAGCCAAAGCAGAACGCGAACGCCTTCTGCCCGAGCGGATCCCCGACGATTTGCGGCACGTGGTCGGGCATGATCATACCGGCGTAGCCCACCTCGCGGTAGGTGCGGAGGGCGCGGAGCATGTCGACATCGCCGTCGTCCGGCATGGTCTCGGCGAAGTTCAGATAACCGCCGCGGATGTTGCGGAAGTGGACATTGAAAATCTTCCCGCGCCCCCCGAGGTCGCGGATCACGTCGTAGATTTGCACACCCGGTTTCTCGAGCATCTCGGAGACCGTGCCTTGGCAAAAATTCAGGCCGTGATACGCGCTGGCCTGCATCTCGACGAATTTTCTCAGGCCCGCCGGCGTGCCCAGCACGGTGTTGACGCCACGCCAACCGGTCCCCGGCGGCATCGCCGGGTCCTGCGGGTGGCAGGCAATCTTCACCTTCGCCTCCTCCGCGACGGGCACGAGTTTTTTCAGGAAATAGTCGATGCGATCCCAGTAGATTTCGTCGGTGATGCGGCCGGCCTCGGTGAGCGGGGGCTCTTGTTTCGACTTGGAGAACTCGAACGTGCTCAGGCTCGCTCCGCCCCGCCCGATCGTGCGCTCCGTGCGGACGACGCCGATGAAGGTGAGGTTGTATTTCGCCATCGGGATGCCTGCTTTCCCGCAATTGCGGATAATCTGGCGAAAGGCCTCGAGCGTGCGGTCCCGCTCCGGGTTCCTGGCGAGCAGGATCTCGGGGTGCTCGGAGTTCGTGATGTAGCTCGAGCTGAGCGGGAGGGTCACGCAGTCGAGCTTGATGCCAAATGACTCGACGTGCTTCCGCAGGCGCGTGAGCCCGTCGACGCTCCAGCCCTCGTGAAACGCATTTCCGATTTTCCCGCTGCAGATGTTCTTCACGCCAAAAGCCGCGAGCGCCCGCAGCGTCACCTCCGAGTGATCATGCTGGTGCCCGGCGTGCATCAGGATCGGCCTGCCGGCCGCGGGCGCGCCGCGGAGAGGTGCGGCGCCGAGACCGGCTGCAGCCGCGGCACCGGCGGCGGAGCGCGTGAGGAATTGGCGGCGGGAGACTGACCGGGCGGCGGAAGTCATGGGTAACGAAGGGGCGCGCGTCGTCTCCTCCTCCGGTGCGGGCGAGTCAAACGCATTGTCAGCGGCGACGATTCGCGGTTGCCAACGGGCACCTTTGGCGCGGACATCCCGGGCGCTACCCTTCCATGCGCTACCCCGCCCTACTCCTGCTCAGCGGCGTCATGCTGTTCGCCGCCGACAAAAAGATCCTCCTCATCGCCGGGGCGCCCAGCCACGGTCCCGGCCACCACGAACACCACGCCGGCGTGCGCCTCCTTGAGAAATGCCTCGCGGGCACCGCGGGCCTCAAGACCGAGGTGTTCAACAACGTCTGGCCCACCGAGTCCGCCCTCGCCTCGGCCACGGCTATTGTCATTTACAGTGACGGCGGCGCAAAGCACCCGGCGCTGCAAGAGGATCGTCTCGCCCAGCTAGACCGGGTGCTCGCGCGAGGGACGGGCCTCGGCCTGTTGCACTACGCCACCGAGCCCACGCTCGAGAAAGGGCAAAAAGAGTTCCTCCGCTGGGTCGGCGCCGCCTTCGAGATTCACTGGTCGGTGAACCCGCACTGGGACGCAAATTTCAATACCCTGCCCGCCCACCCCATCACGCGCGGCGTGAAGCCGTTCACGCTTCGCGACGAGTGGTATTTCCATCTGCGCTTCCCCGAAGCTCGTCGCGGTCTCACTCCGATTCTCAGCGCCGTGCCCGATGCCTCCACGATGAGCCGGCCCGACGGCCACCACTCCGGCAACCCTGCTGCCCGCGCTGCGGTCGCCCGAGGTGAGCCTCAAACCGTAGCCTGGGCCTACGAACGCGCCGGCGGCGGCCGCGGCTTCGGCACCACTGGCGGCCACTACCACAGCAACTGGGCGCAGGAGGATTTCCGCCGCCTCGTCCTCAATGCCCTGCTCTGGATTGCAAAGCTGGAGGTGCCCGCCAGCGGCTTTCACTCGACCGTCACGCCCGCCGATCTCGCGGCCAACCTCGACCCCAAGCCGCTGCCAAAGGCCAAGTCGGCCGACGTGAAGAAAAAGTGAAGCTCGCAAACCGCGCCTTGACTCGCGCAGGTTGAGCCGACTTGTTCCACGCCGACAAATGAACCTCGCCATCACGACGCTTTCCTCGCGCCTCGCCCACCTTTTCGTGGTCGTAGCGGCCGTCGTGTCCGTTATTTCCGCCGTTACCGGCGCACCGAGAGGAACGTAAACGTCGAAACCGACTTTGCCCCTCCGGTGCCAACCGGAGGGGCTTTTTTTTGCCTCACCGGAGACACTGCGAGCGGGCGCTCACTCACCATGAAAACGCCCACCGTCCTCACCCTCCCCCATCCGCACCGCGCGGAGCCGCCGCTCCGCTTTCGCGCCCAGCTCCCCGCGCTCGCAGGTTCGCCGCCGCCACGGCCTTGGCGCGCCGCCCATGATTTCCTCGTGCCCAACCCACGCCCCGATCTCACGACCGATTTGCACACGCTGCGCATGATCGAGCCTTGGTGACGACGCGGACCTCGCCCGCGCGGATTTCGTCTCGACCGCCCAAAGCTTCGGCGGCTGATTGGCGCTTCCCCGCCCAATCCCTCGCGCATGAAAATCCCCAATCCCGGTTTCCTCGTCTGCTTCGCTCTCGCCGTCGTCGCCTCGCTCGGCGCCTCCACCGCCTCCGCCGCCCCGGCGAAGAACGTGCTTTTCCTCATCGCCGACGACCTGAACGTCATGCTCGGCGCCTACGGCGATCCGCTCGCGCGCACTCCCAACATCGACCGGCTCGCCGCCCGTGGCGTCCGCTTCGACCGCGCGTATTGCACGTTCCCCCTCTGCGGCCCGAGCCGGAACTCGATGCTCACCGGCCTCTATCCCAACAGCACCGGCATCCTCACCAACTCCCAGATCTTCCGCCAATCGATTCCCGCGCAAATCAGCCTGTCGCAGGCCTTCCGCCAGCAGGGCTGGTTCGCCGGCCGCATTGGCAAACTTTATCATTTCAACGTCCCGAATTCCATCGGCACCGATGGCCACGACGATCCCGCGTCGTGGGAACTCGAGCTCAACCCCGCCGGCGTCGACCGCACCGAGGAGCACCCGAAAATCACGACCCTCACTCCCGGCCAGTTCGGCGGCACGCTCAGCTGGCACGCCTCGGCCAAGAGCGATGCGCATCACACCGACGCGATGAACGCCGCCGACGCCGCGTGGGTGCTCGAGCGCTGCGCGCGTCCGGGCCACCGGCCTTTCTTCCTCGCCGTCGGCTTCTTCCGGCCGCACACGCCCTACGTCGCGCCCAAGGATCCCTACTTCGGCTACTACCCGCGCGAAAAGATGCGCATCGTCCCTGGCATCAAGGAAGACCAGGCCGACATCCCGCCCGCCGGCCTCGCCAGCTACAAGCGCGAGCAGGACAACATGACCGACGATCAGCGCCGCGAGGCGCTCCAGGCCTACTACGCGAGCATCAGCTTCATGGACACGCAGGTCGGCGTGGTGCTCGACGCCCTCGATCGTCACGGCCTCACGGACAAGACCATCATCGTCTTCACCAGCGACCACGGCTACCACACCGGCGAGCACGGGCTCTGGCAGAAGCAGAGCTTGTTCGAGGAGAGCGCGCGCGTCCCGCTGCTCATCGCCGCCCCCGGCGTCGCCGCGAAAAACGCCGTCGCCCGCACCCCCGTGAGCCACCTCGATCTTTTTCCCACGCTCGCCGAGCTCGCAGGCGTCACGCCGCCGGCGAATCTCCAGGGCCAGAGCCTCGTGCCGATTTTGAAAAACCCCGCCGCCATCGGCCGGGGCTGGGCGCTCACGCAGGTGATGCGCGGCCCCGCCGCCGCGCTGGGCGCACCGAAGGGCAAAGGCAAAAACAAGGCCGCCGCCCCCGCGACCGCGGTCACACCGCCCGCCGGCCGCTTCGCCGGCTACAGCCTCCGCACCGATCGCTGGCGCTACACCGAATGGGACGGCGGCAAAGCGGGCCGCGAACTCTACGACCACCAGAACGACCCGCGCGAGCTCACGAACCTGGCTGCGCTGCCCGCTCACGCCGCGACGGTGGAAAAACTATCCGCGCAGATCCAAGCCGCCGTGAAATCCACGCTCCCACCCTCCGGCCAGGTGCCCGAGGTCGCCGCCGGCCTCTGGGCGCCCATGCTCGTCGCACCGTGAGCGGCGGAGCCTAATCCATCCGCGCCGCGCGCCCAACCCCCGCGGCCGCCCCGCCCGTTGTCTCGCCCTTCGCAAAAATCGACGCCCACACGCGACCGGTGAATTCCCGCAGGTCGTCCAGCAGCGCGTAGAGCAGCGGCACGATCACGAGCGTCAGCAGCGTCGACGCGAGCAGCCCGCCGATCATCGTGCGGCCGAGCGGCGCATAGGACATGCCCACCACCTTGGAGGTGCCGAGCGCCATCGGGATCAGGCCGCAGACCGTCGTGAGCGTCGTCATCAGGATCGGGCGGAAGCGTGCGCGGCCCGCCTCCACGAGCGCCTCGAAGCGCGCCTTGCCCTCGGCGCGCAGGCGGTTCGCCATGTCGACGAGCACGATCGCGTTGTTCACGACCACGCCGACCAGAATCACGAGGCCGATGCGCGCCATCATGTCGAGCGGCGTCTCCGTGAGGTGCAGCGTCCACACCACGCCGAGGTAGGCGAACGGCACCGCGATGATCACGGCCAGCGGCAGCACGAACGACTCGAAGAGCAGCCCCATCAGCAAAAACACGAACACGATCGCGAGCGCGCCGGCGAAGCGCATGGCCTTTTCCTGCTCCGAGATGTCGCGGAACTCCCGGCCTTTGTCCCAGCGGTAGCCGCGGGGCATCTCAAAGTCCGCCATCGCCTTGTCCACCGCCTCGAACAGGCGGCGCGAATCCGCGCGCGGCGCCTTCGCCGTGATCTGGAGCATCGTCTGCCGCCCTTCGCGCCGGATCGAGCCGAGCGTGCGCGCTACGCGCAGGTCCGCGACCGTCTCCAACGGCACCTCGATGCCGGTGTCCGTGCGGAAGGTCATGCTCCGCACGTCGTCGAGCCCGGCACGGTCAGCCTCGCCGAGCTGGGCAAAGATGCGCAGCTCGCGCCCGTCCGCACCGGGGAAACGGCCGACTTCCTGCCCGCGCATGGTGTAACCGATGCCGCTCGAGACTGCGCGTGGATCGACGCCGAGCCGGCGCGCGCGGTCGCGGTCGAGCTGAACTTGCAGTTCCTGCCCGCCGCGCTCCGTGTCGATGTCCACCGCGATCAAGCCGGGGATGCCGCGCAGGCGCTGAATCGCTTCCTCCGCGATCTGGAGCAGCGTGCCGGTGTCCTCGCCGTAAAGGTTGAGCGACATGCCGGCGTCCTGCACACCGCCGCCGCCCGTGGCGCGCCCGCGGTGCACGATGCCGGCGGGCAACTTGAACTTCTCCCGGAAGTCCGCCTCGATGTCGTTGCGGTCCATCGGGCCGGGCTTCGGCTGGAACCCGAAAAGCCCTTGCAGCCGTCGCGCGGGGTCCGTGCGCACGAGCGAGTCCCACGCGCTCACATACCATTGGGTGCTCGTGTTGTCGCGCAGCCGGATCTGGATGCGGCCGTTGTTGTAGGTGAAGCGGGTCTCGACGCGGTCAAAATTGTAGCGGGTGGCGTTCGCCGCGAGGAACGACTCCACTTCGAGGAAAAACGCCTCGGCCCGCTCCAGCGTGCCGCCCGAGGGCAGCTCGAAGTAGAACCACATCGTCGTCTCGCCACTGCCGCCAAATCCGCCCGTGGGCATCCGCAGCCGGGACTGCGCGTAGGGCAGCGTCCACATCAGCGCGACGACCACGACGAGCGACTCGATGCGGTGCGTCAGCACCCACCGCAGGGCGCCGGCGTAGCGCTCGCGCAGCCAGACGATCGAGCGCAGCTCCGGGTGCTGCTTGCCCCGCGAGAGTCGCTGCGCCGCCAGCGGCACGAAAATCAGCGCGATGAAGAGAGAGGCCAGCAGCGACACAATCACCGGCAGCCCGAGCCGCAGCATCCAGAAGGAGAAGTCACCCCCGCCTTGCATCAAAATCAGCGGCAGAAACACCACGATGGAAGTGAACGTCGACATCACCACCGCCAGCCCCACCTCGCCCGCGCCCACGATCGACGCCTGGGTCGCCTCCATGCCCTCCTGCCGCAGCCGGTAGATGTTCTCCACGATCACGATCGAGTTGTCCACGACCATGCCGATCGCGAGCAGCAGGCCCATCATCGTCGCCATGTTCAGCGACCAGCCGCAGAAAAACAGCACGACGATCGTGCAGAGCAGCGAGAGCGGGATTGAAAGCGTGAGGATACCCGTCATCCGCGGCGCGCGCAGGAACAAGTAGATGATCAGCGCCGCAAAGATGCCGCCCCAGATGCCCGAGTCCGACAGGTTGTCGATCGACTGCTTCACCTGCGTGCCTTGGTCGAAGAACACGTTGAACTGCATGCCCGCGAGGGCCGGCACCTTGGGCAGCTCCGCGATCGCCGTGCGGACCTCCCGGCTGATCCGCTCGATGTTCCCGGTGGAGTCGCGTGTGACTTGTATCCCAATCGCAGGCTGGCGATCCACCCGGTAGACCCACTCGCGGCGCGGCGGCCGCAGGCGCACGAGCGCCACGTCGGACAGGCGCAGCCGGCGCTCGTTGTCGATGATGATGGCGCCGATGTCCTCGACCGTCTGGAAGCGCCCCATCGAGCGCACGTAGATCTTTCGGCCACCGTCCATCACCCAGCCGCCGGAGATGGCGAAGTTCTGGTTGCGCAGCAGCGTGAGCATCGCGCCCACGTCGATACGGTGGCTGCGGAGGCGGTCGTCGAGCAGCTCGACCTGCACCTCGCGCGACTGCGTGCCCCAGATCTCGACGTTGCCCACCCCCTCGATGCGCTGCAGCACCGGCTTCATGTAGTGCTCGAGCCGGAACGCCGCGTCGTCCACCCCCGGCGGGATCGAGGCGACGAGGTTCATCATCGGCATGTCGTTCTGATCGTAGCGCCGCACGTCAATCCGGTCGATCTCGTCGGGCAGGAGCGGCTTCACGCGGTCCATGCGGTCGGTGAGCATGGCGTAGGCGGCGCGCAGGTTGGTGCCGGTCTGGAACTCGACGCGCACGCTGCTGTAGCCGTTGTAGGAGTAGCTGGTGAGCCGCTTCACGTGCGGCACCGTGCCGATGATGTCCTCGATCTTGCGCGTCACCTTTTCCTCCACGTCGCGGGGCGAGGCGTTGGGATAGCGCGTGAGGATGCTCAGCTGGTTGCCTTCGTAGCCCTCGGGGAAAAGCGCGAGCGGGATGCGGTCGAGCGCGATGAAGCCCACCACCAGGATTGTCGCGAAAATCATCGCGACGGTCACGGGCCGCGAAACCGCGAAGCGCGGGATGCGGTAGGCTGCGGGCTCGCGCGGCGCGGACGGCGGAAGTTCGGCGGTCGCGCTCATATTATTTCGGCAACGCGACGGGTTCGCCCGCCGGCGTCCCGGCCTCGACGGCCGTCGGGCCTCGCTTGCCCGGGAAGAGATAATAGAGCGTGGGAATCACCACGAGCGTGAGCAGCGTCGAGGCGCTCAGGCCCACGACCACGGTAATCGCCATCGGGGCGCGGATCTCGGCGCCTTCGCCGAGACCGAGCGCCATCGGCACGAGGCCGAGCACCGTGGTGAGTGTCGTCATCAAGATCGGCCGGAGGCGCGCGCGGCCGGCCTCGCTGATCGCCTCCTCCAGCGGCAGGCCGCGGTCGCGCAGCGTGTTGATGTAGTCGATGAGCACGATCGCGTTGTTCACCACGATGCCGGCGAGGATGATGAGGCCGAGGAAGACCATGATGCTCACTGGAATCCCGCCGAGCCACAGGACAAGGATCACGCCCACGAGCGCGAGCGGCACGGTGGCCATGATGAGCAACGGCTGGAGCAGCGACTCGAACTGGCTCGCCATGACGATGTAGACGAGGAAGAGCGCGAGGGCGAAGGCGAGCAGCAGGCTGTTGAGCGAGGTCTGCATCTCCTTGTTCTGCCCCGCCACGACATAGGTGAAGCCCGCGGGAAACTCGAGGCCGTCGAGCGCGGTCACGATGTCGCGCGAGACCGTCGCGAGGTCGGCATCGCGGAGGTTCGCCGTGATGAGCGCGGTGCGCTGCTGGTCGACGCGGCGGATTTCGCTCGGGCCCTCGTTGATCGTGAGGTCAGCCACGACGGCGAGCGGGATCGGGACCGGGCCGCCGGGATTCACGATCAGGTTGCGGAGCTCCTCGATGCCGAGGCGATCCTGTTCCTGCAGGCGCACGACGATGTCGATCATCTGGTCCTCCTTGCGGAACTCCGTCGCGATTCGCCCCTGGACTTTGTTGCGCACGAGGTCGGCGACGGTGCGGAGGTTGAGGCCGTATTCCGCGAGGCGGTCGCGCTTGTAGACGACCTGGATTTCCGGATGCCCGCTCTGGAGCGTCGAGCGCACATCGACGAGGCCCGGCACCGTCTCGGCGAGCAGCGCCTCCGCCTCGCGGCTCAGGCGCTTGAGCAGGACCAGATCATGGCCGCGGATTTCAATCTCCACGGGGCTGCGAAAGCTGAAGAGCGTGGAATACGAGACCTCGATCTTGGCCGCGGGGAGATCGCGGAACCGTTCGCGGACGCGGTCGATGAGACGGGGCTCGGCCTGCGGCGGCAGGCCGGTTTTCAGTCTCACGCTGAGCCGCGCCGTGTGCTCGCCCGCCGAGATCGCGGTGCTTGCGCCCTCCTCGGCGCCCACGGTGAGCGCCGTGCGCTCCACCTCCGGTTGCGCGCGCACGGCTTCATCAATCTGCGCAACCACCTCCGCGGTGCGTTCGAGCGGCGTGCCAATCGGCAACGTAAGGTCGAGGTTGAACTCACCTTGGTGCACCTGCGGTATGAGTTCCTTGCCAAGCCGCGGCACGAGCAAGAACCAGCACACGAGGAACGCCGCCACCGAGCCGCCGAGCACCGCGAAGCGCTGACGCAGCGCGCCCGCGATGATGCGCGGATAGTAGGCCTGCAAGCGTTGGTAGGCGCGCTCGAAGCCGTCGAGCCCGCGGCCCGCCGCGGTGCCGCCGAGCACGCCGGAGACCCGCGCCGTCCCCAGCCCCAGCAGCGTGACGGCGAGCAACACCGCGAGGACGACCGTGCCCGCCACCCGCAGTGCAATCTCCAGCGCCGCCCGCGCCACGCTGAACGCGATCGGCACCGCGCCCGGCACGAAGAGCAGGACGAGCCACCACCAAGGCTGCACCACGAGCCAGTGCCAGATCGCCTCGCCCAGCGGCTTGAGCGGCGGCAGCGC
>JAEUHB010000091.1 GCA_016794665.1 Opitutaceae bacterium | reverse complement strand
TCCTCGCCCATCCGATCCGACTGCGTGATGAGCATCGTCCCGTAGTTGGCGAGATCCATGAAGTCCGGGCCGGCGGTGTGGGCATACTTCGGCCACTTGGGGCTCTCGCGGCGATCGACCGTGAAGCCGATGTTGGCGACGCGGTAGCTGACAGCGCCCTTGGGCCGGGACTGGAAGTGCCGGCCATCCGGCGCATAGTCATAATACGTCTCCGAGTTGGACCAGCTCACGCCGTAGTCGATCTCGAGCCCGGGGAAGCGATGGCGCACCGTCGGGACAAATTGGAGCGTGCGGCCGGACTTGTCGTCGGTGGTGAGCGTGATGGCGCTCGAGGAGTTGGCGTTCGGCAGGACCTCCTGGAAGAAACTCGTGTAGCCCGCGCGGAAGTTGGCGACGTTCGCCGTCGTGCCGAGGACCATCGCACGCGTGTCGTTGGTCTCGTGGAACCAGTTGTAGGCGGTGTTGAGCGACAGGACCGTGGTCTCGCTGAGCTTGTATTCCACCTTGGCACCGGTCGCGAGCCGCGTGCGCGGCGCGCCGGCGGGACGCGGCACCGTGACGTTCTGCGTGTAGTAGGGCTCGGCCAGCGAGTTCTGGTAGGTCGCAAGCGCCGCGGTGTCGCCGCCGGGCTGCGAGTGGTAGGTGAAGTTGAGCGAGACGCCGATGCGCCGCTCCGCGCCGAGGCGGTCAGCGTAAGAAAAATTGAGCGACGGCCCGACGTTCTTGATTGGTTCGCGGAGCCAGTTGTCGGAGCGCGTGAAATATTTCGGCCGCCAGACGCCGCCGAGTGAGTAGAGGAAGAGCCGCGGCTGGTTTCGATCGAAGGCGCTCTTCGAGATGATGTTCACGTTGCCGCCGATCGAGTCGGCGTCCATGTCAGGCGTCGGGGCCTTCGTCACCTCGATGGTCTCGATGTTGTTGAGCGACGCCTGCTCGAACTCAAAGGTGCGTCCCGCGCCCGCCGACTGCGAGCTGGCCATCCGGTCGCCGTCCATCGTCACGGAGTTCAGTGCGCCGTCGATGCCACGGATCTGCACGGAACGCACATCAGCGCCAACGTAGACCGCCGTGATGCCAGGGAGCTGCTGGAGGAAGTCGCCGATGTTGCCGTCGGCGATGTTGCCGAAGGAATCGGAGGCGACGACGTTCTTCACGTTGAGCGCCTCACGCTGCCGGGTGATGGCCGCGGCGCCGCCTTCGCGCGGGCCCGAGACGGTGTAGGCGTCGAGCTTATAGACCCCGGAGCTGAGGGCGATATCACGTCGCTCGGTCGCGCCCGCGCGCACGCTCACGGCCACGCGCTCGACCTCGAGGCCCGTGTAACGCACGGCGAGGGTCGCGACTCCCGGCGGCAGCGCCAGCTCATACCGGCCCTCACGGTCGGTCAGCACCGAGCGGCTCGAGCCTTCGACCGAGACCTCGGCGCCATCGAGGAAGATGCCCGTGGCGGCGTTGCGCACCTGACCGGTGACGAGGCCGCTGGATTGGGCGAAGGCGCAGGACCAAGCGGCCAGGGCCGCGAAGAAACAACGAACGGCAACGGAGGCGATTGTTTTCATGGTAGCGTGGCGGCGGGGTCAGTGAAAGCTTGCCCGAGGAGAAGGATGGTCAACGGGATTTCTGCCCCCGCCGCGCGGAACAGATTGCCCGGCGCGAAACGAACTCAACACTCACCCGCACCCCGAATGAAGATTCTCGCCCGCCTCCTCCTGCCGCTCGCGCTTGCCGTGCCCGCCGACGCCGCGGCGTCGCGCCTGCCCAACATCGTGATCGTCTTCACGGACGATCAGGGTTATGGCGACGTTGGGGTCTTCGGGGCCAGAGGCTACGCCACGCCGCACCTCGACTCCCTCGCGCGCGACGGCGTGAAGTTCACCAACTTTCACGTCGCGCAGGCCGTGTGTTCCGCGTCGCGCGCCGCGCTTTTGACCGGCTGCTACCCGAATCGCCTCGGCATCCACGGTGCGCTCGGACCCGGCTCGACGCACGGCATCAACGCCGGCGAGACGACGATTGCCGAGTTGCTGAAGTCGCGCGGCTACTCCACCGGCATGGCTGGCAAGTGGCACCTCGGCAGCCGCGAGCCGTTCCTGCCGAACCGCCACGGCTTCGACGAATCGTTCGGCCTGCCCTACTCCAACGACATGTGGCCGCACCACCCGGAAGCCAAAGCCGGCACCTACCCGAAACTCCCGCTGGTGGAAAACGGCAAGGTGATCGACGACGAAGTCACGCCAGAGGACCAGGCACAGCTCACGACGCGATACACGGAACGCGCGGTGTCGTTCATCGAGCGCCACAAGGCGAAGCCATTCTTTTTCTACCTCGCGCACTCGATGCCGCACGTGCCGCTCTACGTGAGCGACAAGTTCAAGGGGAAGTCGCAGGCCGGCCTCTACGGCGATGTGATTATGGAGATCGACTGGTCCGTCGGCGAAATCCTCCGCGCGCTCGCGATGCACGATCTCGAGCGCGACACGCTTGTCATCTTCACCAGCGACAACGGGCCTTGGCTCAGCTATGGCACCCACGCCGGTAGTCCCGGCCCGCTCCGCGAGGGCAAGGGCACCGCTTGGGAGGGCGGCACGCGCGTCCCCTGCCTGATGCGCTGGCCCGGCCGCCTCCCCTCGGGCGCCGTCAGCGACGATTTCCTCATGACCATCGATCTGCTGCCAACGATCGCCGGCCTCTCCGGCGCCATGCTCCCGCCGCTGCCCATCGATGGACGCGACGTCTGGCCGCTGCTCTCCCGCCAGCCCGGCGCGAAAAACCCGCACGAAGGCTACGGCATGTGGTATGCACAAAATGAGCTGCAGGCCGTCGTCAGTGGCGACGGCCGCTGGAAACTCGTCCTGCCCCACCGCTATCGCTCGCTCGCCGGCCGGCCTGGCGGCCGCGATGGCATACCCGCGAAATACGAACAGCACACCCTCACTGCTGCGGCGCTCTTCGATCTGCGCGCCGACCTCGGCGAGGCCAGCGACATCGCTGCAGCGCATCCCAAGGTTGTGGCGGATCTCATCGCCTTCGCGGAAAAATGCCGCGACGACCTCGGCGACTCGCTGACAAAGCGAGCAGGCCGCGGCACCCGCGAGCCGGGCCGGCTCCCGAACGCTAGGTAGCGTTACGCAGCCGCCGGCGAGGAAACACGCCTTGCGTGTGAATCGCAGGTAAAGTGCGGGCCTCCCTGGCAGCCCACACATTGTATTCATTTCCCGTTTACCGCGAGGGGCTTGAGGCGTTCGCCGGAGGTGCCATTGAACGGCATCATGACGACACGCTTCCTCGCGCTGGTGGTCGCGGCCGCCACGACCAGCGCGACCCACGCGCAGAATATCACGGTCTATAGCAGCGGAAACGTCACGGTTGGCACTTCGCGCCAGCTCACGGCCTACGTGCCGCTTAGTCCCAGCACCGTCACGTGGTCAGTCAACGGCGTCACGGGCGGCAACTCGACCGTCGGCACGGTGAGCGCGAGCGGCCTCTATCAGGCGCCCGGAGTCATCCCCGCCGCCAACACCGTATCGGTGCGCGCCACGAGCACGGCCTTTCCGGCCAAGTCGCATGCCGTGAATGTCACCATCACCCAGCCGCCGGTGCAGCTCTGGAGCACATCACCGCGCTCGGTGCCGGCCGGGCCGTTTGCTATCTCGCTCAACGGTTCTAATTTCACCGCGGCCTCGATTGTGCGTTTCGGGGGCGTGAATCTGCCAACCACATTTGTCTCTCCCACGCGCCTCACCGCCACGGGCACGGCGCCGCCAGCGCAGGCCGGCACCAACGTCCTAGTGCGCGTGGTGAACGGTGGCGTGGGCGGAACGACAAGCTCCGCCGTGCAGCTCACGGTCACGGCAGCCGGACCACCGCCCCCCCCGCCTCCGCCTGTCACGGTCGCGGTGCTGCCCGCCGCGGTTTCGCTCACTGTCGGCGGAACCCAATCTTTCACGGCTGGCGTCGCCGGAACGACGAACACCACGGTGAACTGGAGCGTAAACGGCATTGCCGGTGGCAACACGACCGTCGGCACGATTTCCGCGGGCGGCCTCTACACCGCCCCCGCCGCCGTTCCCACCCCGGCCATCGTGACGGTGCGCGCGACGAGCGCCGCGAACACCTCCGCTTCTTCCACCGCGAGCGTAGCCATCGCGGCCATCGACGGCGGCCCCGGCGCGGGCACCGGCAATCTCGCGGCGGCGCGCCTGCTCGAGCAGGCGGCATTCGGGCCCACGCCCGCCGCGATCGCCCGCGTGAAGGCGATTGGCGTTGACGCATGGCTCGACGAGCAATTTGCGCTGCCCGAGACACCGATCTCGAATCCCGGCGGCATGGCAATGTCCGCCGTGCAGGCGGCCCACCTGCATCGCCTCGCGACTGCCCCGGATCAATTGCGCCAGCGTGTGGCCTCGGCCCTGGCCGGCATCATCGTGGTCTCGGCGAACAAAAATATCTACCCGGACGAACTCGTCCCCTACTTGCAGATTTTGAGCCGCCACGCCTTCGGCAACTACCGCGCGTTGCTCGGCGAGATTTCCACCAGCGCGCAGATGGGGAAATACCTCGATCTCGCCAACAGCAACAAGCCCGGCCCCGGCGGCGCCGCCAATGAAAACTACGCCCGCGAACTGATGCAGCTTTTCACCATCGGGCTCTACGCGCTCAACCCCGACGGTTCGCGCCAGGTCGACGCGCAGGGTCTGCCCATCCGCGCCTACACGCAGCACACCGTGCAGCAGGTCGCGCTGGCGCTGACCGGCTGGACCTACCAAGGCCCAGCCAACAACAACTGGGAGAACTTCTCCGGTCCGCTCCAAGCACGCGAGTTCAACCATGATACCAGCGCCAAGACATTCGTCGGCGCCTCGCTCCCCGCCGGTCAGAACACCGTCGCCGACATGGAGGGCACACTCAACTGGCTTTTCGCCCACCCGAACGTCGGACCGTTCGTTTCGTCTCGCCTCATCCTGGCACTGGTGAAGAGCAACCCCACCCCCGCCTACGTCGCGCGGGTCTCATCCACCTTTGACAACAACGGCGCCGGCGTCCGCGGCGATCTCAAGGCTGTCGTCCGAGCGGTCCTTTCCGATCCCGAGGCACGCAACGACACCGCCACCGGCAACACCGGGCGCCTCAAGGACGCAATCTACCACATCGTGTCGTTCGTGCGCGCGCTCGGCGGCAGCATCTCACCGGCCAACCAGCAGGCGTGGCAATTCAGCCAGATGGGTCAGACACCCCTAGCCCCGCCCTCCGTGTTTGGCTACTACTCGCCGCTGTTCCGCATCCCGCGCACCACACTCGCCGGGCCGGAGTTCCAAATCTACGGCCCGACTGAGGCCGTGCTCCGTGGGAACATGTTTTGGTCGATTCTCTCGAGCAACGCCGGCAGCGACCTCACCGTCGACATCGCGCCGTTCACCGCGCTGGCGGAAAACCTTCCCGCGCTCATCGACGCCGTCGATCAAGCCCTGCTTTACGGCCGCATGCCGGCTGCGATGCGCCAGAGCCTCGCGACGGCCATCGCCGCGCAATACGACGCCCGCGCCAAAGCCCAGACCGCCCTCTACCTAACCGCGCTCTCCGGCCTCTATGCCGTGCAGCACTGAGCCGCCAAACTACCGCCGCCATGATGAAGTCACCTTCCGCGCTCACGCGCCGCGCCTTTCTCCGCCACAGCACGCTTGTTGCCACCGCCGGCGCCACGGGGCTCGCGCGACTGAGCCAGGTCAACGCCCACGCGCAAGCGGCCGCGACCGACTACAAGGCTCTCGTGTGCGTCTTCCTGCTCGGTGGCAACGACGGCCACAACCTGATCGTCCCGCTGAACGGCGCGGAAAACGCCGCCTTTCGCGCCGCACGCGGTTCGCTCGCGCTGCCTGACCAGACCGCGCAGCTCCTCGAAATTTCCGCGCGAAACGGCACGCCCTACGGCCTCAACAGTGGTCTCGCCGCGCTGCACCCTCTCTGGGCGCAGGGTCGCCTCGCCGCCATCGCCAACGTCGGCCTGCTCGTGCGGCCGACCACGCGCGCGCAATATCTCGCCGCGAGCGTCGGCCTGCCCTCGAACCTCTTTTCCCACTCCGACCAGACAATCTCGATGCAGGCGGGCGATCCGTTTGGCTCCGGCGGGACGGGCTGGGCCGGTCGCATCGCGGATGCGACGCGCGGGCTCAACGCCGCCTCCACTTTCCCGCCGGCAATTTCCGTCGCTGGCTCGGCGCTTTTTTGCTCAGGCAACATCGTCCAGTCGACAAGCCTGCTGCCGGGCAACAACCTCTCCGCGGATGGCTTTGCCACCTGGCCCGCGACGGCGACCGCCGCGCGCAAGCAGGCATTGCAAGAAATCCTCACCTTCAACAGCGGACTCGCGATGGTGCAGGCCGCGAATGACGTGCGAGCCGACGGCCTTGAGCTCAACGGCCTGCTGAGCGGCCTCAGCGCCGCGCCGTTCGCGACCGCCTTCCCCGGCACTTCGATCGGCAACCAGCTGAAGCAGGTCGCGCAGGTCATCCAGCTCCGCGGCGCGACCGGCATGAAACGCCAGGTGTTCTTCTGCGCCATCGGCGGCTTTGACACGCACTCGGCACAGAGCTGGGCGCAGTGGGACTTGCTCCGCCAGATCAGCGAAGGTCTCGCGGCGTTTCACCACGCGACGATCGAGATGGGCGTCGCTGATCAGGTGACAAGCTTCACCGCCAGCGAATTCGGCCGCACCCTTCAGCCGAGCGGCAGCGGCAGTGACCATGGCTGGGGCAATCACCAGATCATGCTCGGCGGCGCCGTGCGCGGCGGCGAACTCTACGGCACCTTTCCGAATCTCTCGCTCGGCGGCCCCGACGACACAGGCTCGCGTGGCGTGCTCATCCCCACAACCTCCCTCGACCAATTTGGAGCGACCATGGCGCGTTGGTTCGGCGTGGACACGGCATCGATGCCTGCGGTGTTTCCAAATCTCGCAAACTTCGCAACGGCCGACCTCGGCTTCATGATCTGACGCGACGGAAGCGGCTCATTTTCCGAAAGCCCAGAGCCGCTTGTCCGTGCGCACATAGATGGCGTCGCCGACAATGGCGGGCGTCGCGAGAATGCGCTCGCCAAAATCCACCTGATGCAGGATATCCGGCTTGTCGCCGCCGGCCTTGATCACCGTGAGTTTGCCCGGCACCGACGCAACGTAGAGCCGGCCGCCCGCCGCGACCGGCGAGGCGTAGTAGGGCCCCAGCGCGGCCGGGAGCCGCTCCTGCGCGTAGTGCGGCTCGCCGGTCCGGGCGTCGAGCGATGAAATCACGCCGCCATCGCGAACGAAATAAATCCTCCCGCCGTAGTGGATCGGCGTGGGCACATAAGGCAGGGCCTTGCGGTAGCGCCATGCGACGTGGCTGTCCGTGATGTTGCCGGTGCCGCCGGGCTTCACTGCGAGCATCACATTCTCTGAGCGCACAGCCTTGGCCTCCGCATCCAT
>JAEUHB010000090.1 GCA_016794665.1 Opitutaceae bacterium | reverse complement strand
GAGCTTGAGCTGCTCGGCGTCGTCGCCGAGCACGTTTTCCGCAGCGCGCTCGATGCCACGGCGGAGATCGTTGATCTCGTTGCGCGCGCCCTGCGCCGCCTGCCGCGCCTGCGGCAAGTAGCCATCCTTGAGAAGATCGCGCGCGAGCTCGAGGGCTTTGCCGCCCTGCTCGCTGTCGGCGTTCTTCTGGATGCGGTCGTAAAGGTCGCGGGTCATGCGGCCGCTGTTGAGCAGCTCGTTGCGCGCCTGCTTCACGAGGTTGGCGTCGTCGCCGGAGACCTTGCGGACGCTATCGTAGAGCTGGCGTGAAAGAAGCGGCTCGGTGGCCTCGGCCTGCTCCGAGATTTGCGTGGCCTTGTCGACGAGGCGGTTCATGCGCTCGCGGTGCTCGGCAAGCTGGTCACCGAGTTCCTTCTTCTCGTCGGAATCGCCGAGGGACTTGCGGCGGTTCTTGTCGCCGCCGTTGGCCAGTTGATCAATTTTTTGGCCGACCTCCTCCTGTTCGCGCGAAAGCTCGCGGGCCTCGTTGCGCATCTCGCGCAGGTCCTCGGCGAACTGGTTGGAATTCTGTTTTCGCAGCTCGTCGCGCATCTGCTGCATCTGGCGCTGCGCGCGCGTGCCGGAGGCGAGGGCCTGCGCGACCGAGCCCTGCTCCGCCGCGTCCGCGGCCTTCTGCAGGTCCTCGCGCGTCTGATCGAGTTCCTGCCGCTGCTGGGACATGCTGGTCTGGTTCTCGGCGCGGTCCATGCGCTGCTTCACCTCGTCGGCATCGGCGAGCATCTGGCGCTGCTCTTCCTCCAGGCGCTTGAGACGGCGCTTGAGTTCCTCGCGCTGCTGCTCGGTTTGCGCCTCCTGGAGCGCGGTCTGAAGTTCCTTGAGGCGCTCGTTGATGTCCTGCTGGCGGCGGGCGAGCTCGGCGAGGCGGTTCATCACCGCCTGCTGCTCACGACGCTCCTGGCTCTGCGGGGCCTTGGCCTGGCGCTGGGTCTCGTAGCGCTTGTCCGCCTGCTTGAGATCGAGCTGGTCGATTTGGCGTTGGTTGCCCTGCTTGCCGCCACCCCCGCCGCCGCCCTTTTTGTTGCGGGTGACGTTGGTCTCGCGCGCCTGGAGCTTGAGCAATGACTGATAGGCAGCCTGTTCCGCCGGGAGGGCCTGGGCCAAGGGCGCGGGGTCCTTGGCGGCGTCCTTCAATTTCTCGATGGCTTTTTCCATCTCGGTCATCGCGGTCTTCCAAATCGCCTGCTGGCGCGGCGAGCGGGCCTCCTCGGCGGCCTCGCCGGCCATCTCGAGCGCCTGCTCCTGGCTCTCGCGGACGATCTTGGCGTCGGCCTCGTATTTGGCGTTCTTGCCGTCGCGCTGGAGCCGCCACGTGGCGCTGATGATCTGCTTCTGGAGTTCGGATAGCCTTCGCGCCTCACCGCCGCCTCCCCCGCCCTCGCCTTCACCGGATTCCTGATTCTGGCTCTCGCGGAAGATCTCGTCGAAGGGCCGGACCTCCCCGAAATATAGATCACCCTGCGTGCGGCGGACCTTGCCGTCGGGCCCGATGTCGTCGGCCCACACGAACCACGACACGAGGTCGTCGGGTCTGGCGGCGAGCTCCTCGAGGTTGAGCAAGTGCGAGAAGGTCTTCTTTTCCTTAGCGGCGCCAGCCTTGCCGAGCTCAACGAACTTGGGTTCGCCCCCGCCGATCGAGTAGGCGAGGCCGTAGGCGGAGGTGCCGAAGTCGTCGAGCACCGTGCCCTCGAACGCGAGCTCCTCGATAGCCGACGGCCGCACGTCGCCGCGCGGCGAGGCGAGGCGGATCTCGGGCGGACGGTTGGGCAGGACGTCGATGACGAAGGCCGACTGGATCTTGTTGGGGCGATCCTCGGCATCCGTGAGGCGCAGATCGTAGGTGAGGCTCTTCCCCGGGACGAAACCGGCGAGCGTGGCGACGGCCTTGTCGGGCGAGACCGCCAGCGGGATTTCCGTCTTCTTCGCGTCGCGCGCCACGAGCTTGGCGGACTTGACCGGCTTGTTGAGCTGGAGCGCGAAATCGATCTTCGTGCCCTCCACCGCGCTCACGCGACGGGTGTCCTCGATGTGCTTCGGCGCGAGCTTGGTGTAGTCCGGATAGGTGAGGTCGACATCAGACCGCACGAGCTTCGGATGCTCAAAGACCGTGACCTTGAAGTCCCGCGTCTTCTCCCCGCGATACTCGAGGTGGTAGGAAAACTCCTTCGCGACCTCCGGGATGCTGCCGCCAAACACCGGATCGCCGAGGCTCTTCACGAGCGGCAGCGTGCGAGGAGCCGCGCCGCTCTCGCGGACGACCATGGTGACACCGGTCGGCAACGCGCCGCCAAAGCGCGCGAGCACGACGAAACTGTCGCCTTTCTCCACACTGGCGTCGCCCGGAGTGACCGCCACGCCGTCCGCACCGATCCACGCGGGGGCCTCGCCGTTGATCTTGGCGACGCGCAAGCCAGCCAAGGCATAGACAAAGCAGCCGAGCGAAAAACACTGAATCGCCACGCCCGCCCAGAGCCGCGAGGCGGGCACGACGCCGCGCCAGTCGGATTGCTGGCTGCGCGCCGTGGCCTCCTGGATCACCCGGTATTGCAGGTAGCCCACCTCCTTGCCCGGTTCCGTCTGCTGCTGCAGCGCCGTCAGCAGCACGCCGTCGAGCTCGGGATGCCTGCGCTCGATTTTCTGCGCGACCCAGCGGCGGTCAGGCAGGCGCGGCACGAAGTAGAGAAAAACGCCGAGCCCCACCGCCGCGCCGAACGCGGCGACCAGGGGCAGCGCATGCGGGGAAACCCCGCCGCTCGCGCCCATCACCCACGCGCCCATGACGGTCAGAAGCGCCGCCGCGGCCCAGCACACGGCGAGCGCGCGCCACACCGCCACCCACCGGAACCGGCTCGCGACACGTTGCAGGCGGGATTTCAGGAAGTCGTCGTTCATGGGTTCGCTCCTTCGGGGATGGGGGCAGCGCGCCGCGCGGTCCGGCCGGCCAGGACCGATTCGACCAAAAGCACGGCAAGCGTCGCCACAATAAACCAGCGCCAAAGCTTCTGCCGCTGCTCGGCCTCGATGCCCTGCAGCAGCGCCTTTTTGTCCGCGGGCACCACGGCCTCGGTCCGCACCTTCGCGACCGGCACGCCGAGCTGCTCCAGTTCGTCGACGCTCAGCGGCGCCGTCCGGCTTTCGCCCGGATCGAGGTTGACCGCAAAGCGTCGCGCTTGGGCGCCGCCGGTCAGTTCGTAAATGCCCGGCTGCAAAGTAGCGCCGAATTCCGCCACGCCACCTGCGCCCAGCGCAATCGGTGAGCCGGCGGGCGGCCGAACCGCCGTCGCCGTGCCGTCGGCGGGCAGCGCGACCTTGTCCCCCACAGTGTGCTGTGTGGCGAAACTCGCTACGCCCCCCGCCTGCTCGAGGAGGGACCACAGCAGCGGCACGAATTTCGACGACACCGCGAGCTGGCTGTCGTCCGGTTGCCAGCCGCTCGCGATCACGGTGACGCGCCCGCGCCCCGCCGGCACCTCCGCGATCGCGGGATCGCCGGAATCGAACTTCGCGAGCATGCGCGCGCCCGCGATGCCCGCGAGATCCAGCTTCCGGTAGCGCCAGAAATGAATCTTGGTGAAGTCGCTGAAACGCGGATCCGCGAACGGCGCGAAGAGCGGGTGCTGGAAATCGATTTCGCCGAGCATCGCATAGTTGCCGGGGCGCACCTCGGAAACAGCCGGCGCGCCGCCGCCGAGCAGCGAACCGAGGCTGGCGGCGATGGCTGGGCTGCGCGCGAGCACGACGACGGACTTGCCTCCCTCGGCGGCGGCGCGCAGCGCCGCGCCCATCTCGGGCGACACCGCGTCGGAGACAAACATCAAATTCGCCGCGGTGACATCGGCGGGATTCAAAGGCCCCCGCGGCGCCACCGCGATCACCCGCACGGCGACGCGCGGCGTCTCCGCAAACGCGCGGCGCAGGAAGAAGAGCGGCTGCGCCGGATCCTCGGCCACATCGGCGCCGATCCAAAGCACGGTGGCCTTCTGCTGCGCGGGCGGGATGACGTAGGCGGTGTTGTCGAAGGCCTCGTCGTCGCCCGTCAGGGAAATCTGCTCGAGGCCGGCCAC
>JAEUHB010000277.1 GCA_016794665.1 Opitutaceae bacterium | reverse complement strand
CACTCCGTCGCCATCGGCTCCTACGCGCTCGACTCGCACGTCGTCTCGCGCGTGCTCGACGAGCAGGGCCGCCTGCGCAACGAGGGCTCGCACCTCGATTCGCGCGCGGTGCGCCCCTATCCCATCAGCTACTTCTCCCTCGTGCCGCAGCGCGCCGAGTGCGCCAACCTGCTCGTGCCGATTTGCCTCTCCGCCACGCACGTTGCCTACACCTCGATCCGCATGGAGCCCGTTTACATGGTGCTGGGCCAGGCCGCCGGCGCCGCGGCCGCGCTCGCGCTCGACGGCAAGCTCGCGGTGCAGGATGTCTCCTACCCGCGCCTGCGCGAAATCCTGATTGCCGCGGGCGCCATCCTGGCGCCCCCCGATTAGGAGTTCGCCCACCCTCCGCCTCGCCCGGATGCCGGGCTCGTTTGTGCGAACCCACTCAGGCCGGACCCGGCGCCGCGCCTCAAGCCGGCCGCCTCCGCTCCCGATATTGCGACGGCGTCAGCCCCACGCAGCGCACAAACGCCCGCGAGAACACCACGGCGCTGTGGTAGCCCACGCGCGGCGCGAGCGCCTCGAGTTTCTCGTCTGTCGTCTCCAGCAAATCCTGCGCATGCTGGATGCGCATGTAGGTCACGTGCTCCATCGGCGTGCGCCCGAGCTCGCGGCGGCACACACGTCGCAGGTGCTCGGGGCTGAGCGAGCACCGCGTGGCGAGCGTCGTGAGCTTCCAATCGGCCGTGAGGTCCTCCGCCACCGCCGACCATAGTTCGCCGATGCGGGAATCGCCGCGCCACGGTTTGGCGGCCCGGCTCGCAATGCCATGCGCGAGGCTCACCCAGTGGTGCACGAGCGCCGCATCGCGCCCGCCCTCCCACTCCGCGCGCAGGCCGGCGAGCACGCGGCCGAACTCCTCCGCGCCTTCCTTGAGCCGCAGCGGCGAACCGGCGCCGACGAGCGGCTTGGCCCACGGCGCCTCCGCGTAGCGAATCCAGGCGAATTCCCAGCGCTTCCCGGGCACCGCATGGAAGGCGTTGAGCACGCGCGGGGGCGCGAGGCACAGCGAGCCTGCGGTCACGCGCTCCCACCGGCCCTCGAGGAGGACCCGCCCCTCGCCCGCGAGGGTCGCGAGCAGGAAACTACCGCTCGGCGCGAGTCGCACGCGGCGGTAGGGCGCGTGCACGACATCGAGGCCGAGCCAAGCGATGCGGTGAACGGCGAGCTCGCCGCACTGCTTCTGATCGAGCGACCAGCGGCGGGTGCGCGGCCCGTCGATCGTGGTCTCCTTCCATGGGGTCGGGGTCGAGGTCATGGGACAACCGTTGCCGATGGCTCTGCGGAAACTCCCGCCCACCCGCAAGCGAATGTGCGAATTCGTCAGGCGAATGTGCGCGCCAGGCATTTCTCGCTGCGACAGCGCGACTCTGGTCGCCGCGCCGACGGGTGCAAAATCGTCGGCTGAATGTGTGCAGCGCGGGCTTTCCTTCCTGCGCGCGTTGGCCCAGCCTTCCCGCCCCCCTTCATTCAGCCAAGCGCGACGCCACTTCATCTCACCATGCCCAATCCCTGGACCGGAAAAGGAAATCCTTACACGCGCGAGGAAGTGCGCGAGCGCCTCAACGCCACGCTGAAGAAGAACCAGGCGATCATCGCCGCGGGCGCCGGCACCGGCATCAGCGCCAAGTTCATCGAGAAGGGCGGCGCCGATCTGATCATCATCTACAACAGCGGCCGCTTCCGCATGATGGGCCATGGCTCCACCGCCGGCATGATGGCCTACGGCGACGCCAATGCCATCGCCATGGAGATCGGCGAGTATGAGGTGCTGCCCGTCGTCGAGGAGGTGCCGGTGATCTGCGGCGTGCACGCCACTGATCCCCGCCGCCGCATGTGGCACTGGCTCGGCCAGGTGAAGGAGATGGGCTTCTCCGGCGTGAACAACTTCCCCACGCACACGATCGTCGACGGCCACTTCCGCGGCGTGCTCGAGGAGACGGGCATGAGCGTGAAGAAGGAATACGAGATGATCGCCCTCGCCCGCCGCATGGACCTCTTCTCCATCGTCTACGTCGGCTCGCCCGAGGAGGCCAAGGAGATGGCCAAGGCCGGCGCCGACGCGATCATCGCGCATGTCGGCACGACCGTGGGCGGAAGCATCGGCGTGAAGCAGGCAGTCGTGAGCTGGAAGCACACCATGAAGGTCACGCAGGACATCATCGACGCCGCCAACTCCGTGCGGAACGACATCTTCTTCCTGTGCCACGGCGGCCCCATCAACACCCCCGAGGACGCCGCCCGCATGATCAAGGGCACCGACTGCGTCGGCTTCGTCGGCGCCAGCAGTCTCGAGCGCATGGGCGTCGAGCAGTCCCTCACGGACCTGACGCGGAAATTCAAATCGCTGAAAGTGAAGCGTCCGGCGCAAAAGTAATCCCCTCGATCCTTTTTCACCACAAAGACACAAAGGCACAGAGAAATCCCCAAGCCGCACGGTCTTCTCCGTGCCTCGGTGTCTTTTTGGTTCAAAGCTAATGAATCCCCAAGAGCGCCGCTTCGTCCAGATCGCCGACGCCCTGCGCGAGCCCAACGCCTGGACCAACAACGAGTGGCTCTGCCGCCCGGACCTCGTCGCGGCCGAGAAACTCCTGCTCGTCCGCGCCAACATGGATCCGATGCACTGCCATCCGTTCCACTACCACCCGCACCGCGAGGAGATCATCTACGTGGTCTACGGACGCGCCGAGCAATGGGTCGGCACCGAGCGCCGCATCCTGAGCGCCGGGGAGATGGCGCACATCCCCGCCGGCGCCATCCACGCGACCTACAACCCTCACGCCGAGCCGCTCGTGTTTCTTGCCATCCTTTCTCCCGCGAAGCTGCCCGACGCCCAGGCTGCCGTCCCCGATCCGCAGGATGTGTCGTCGCAGGAGCCGTGGGCCTCGATTCGCAAAAACCTCCCCGCCTGCAAAACCCGCTTCTGACTTAGTTGCCCACGGAGCACACGGAATACACGGAAATCATTTTCAGCTCTTCCGTGTATTCCGTGTGTTCCGTGGGCCAAAAATAATTCCCCATGAAACGCCTCCTCACCCTCGCCGCGCTTTCACTCTCAGTCGCATTCTCCGCTCTCGCCGCTGACGCCCCCCTTCGCGTCTTCATCCGCTCCGGTCCCAAGTCCCACGGACCCGGCCAGCACGACCACCCGCGCTTCCTCGCCGAGTGGGTCCCGCTGCTCAACGCCCGCGGCGCCAAGGCC
>JAEUHB010000057.1 GCA_016794665.1 Opitutaceae bacterium | reverse complement strand
CCGGCTCCTTCGACAAGATCGTCTCCATCGAGATGGTCGAGGCGCTCGGCCACAAGTATCAGGCGACGTTCGCCGGGGTCGTCTCGCGCCTGCTCAAGCCCGAGGGCCTCCTCGCCCTGCAATTCATCACGTGCCCGGATTCCCGTTACGGCCAGTTCCGCCGCGGCGTGGACTTCATCCAGAAGCACATCTTCCCGGGCTCGCTGCTGCTCTCGCCCAACCGCCTCAACGACCTGCTCGCGCGCGCCGGCGGCTTCGTGCTGCACGCGATGGACGATTTCGGCCCCGACTACGCGCGCACGCTCCGGCTGTGGCGTGAGAGCTTCGCCGCGAAGCGCGAGCAGGTGCGCGCCCTCGGCTTCGACGAGCGCTTCGAGCGCAAGTGGAATTACTACCTCTGCTACTGCGAGGCGGCCTTCGCGCTGCGCAACATCTCGGTCGTCCACACGCTCCATACTCGTCCGAACAATCTCAGCCTGTAGGGCCGCCGCTCGCCGGCGCGCCGCGTCTGCCTCTCTCGCGCTCTCCCCTTCTCCGCGTCTTCCCACCATCGTGATCCCCTTCCTCCGCGCCCTCTTCATCGTCGTCATCGCCTCGATGCTGGCGGTCACCTCGTGGGCGAGCCTGCACACGCCGCTTTTCTCAATCCCGCGCGAGGTGTTCACGCACCCGTGGTTCATCGCCACGCTCTTCGACGCCTACTGGGCCTTCGTCGCGTTCTACGTCTGGATCGCCTGGAAGGAGCAGTCGCTCGCGGCACGCGTGCTCTGGTTCATCGCCGTCATCGCGCTCGGCAACATCGCGATGGCGGCCTTCATGCTCCGCGAGCTCTTCGCGGTCTCCGCCGCTGATTCGTCCGCGCTCTCGACCGTCTTCACGCGCCGCAACGCCGGCACGCTTGCGCTGCCCGGCATACTGACCACCGCCAGCATCATCGTCTACCTGCTCGCATGAGCGCGGCCGTTTCCATCGCGAGCGCGCCCGCGCCGCGCCCCGGCTTCTGGCGGCGCCGTCTCATCGACCCGATCCGCGCGCAGCTCACGCAAGGTGTCACGCCCGACAAGGTCGCGCTCACGCTCGGCGTCGGCACGGCGTGCTCGTTGCTGCCGTTCCTCGGTTTCACCTCGCTGCTCAATCTCGGCGTCGGTCTCGCGCTGCGGATGAACCAGCCGATCCTGCAAACGCTCAACCAGCTCCTCGGCCCGCTGCAGCTCGCGCTCATCCTCGTCCACGTGCGCGTCGGCGAATGGCTCTGGGGCGCCACCGGCGATCACTTCACGGTCGGCGAGATGGTGCGCACGTTCCGCGGGAGTTCGCTCGCCGAATTTCTCGCGCGTTTCGGCTGGGCCGGGATCCACGCGCTCTCGGCGTGGCTGCTGCTCGCACCCGTCCTCGCGGCGGCCGTCTATTTCTCGGCGCGGCCGGCCCTGCGCCGGGCCGCGGCCGCGCTTTCCTCGCGATGACCACGCTGGCCCTCGTGCTCACCGCCACCGGCGCGGCCTGCGCGCTCTTCGCCGCGGCCTATGCGGTTTCGCGCCGCGTGGACAACTATGGCTTCGTCGACGTGGTGTGGTCGTATGCGTTTGCCGCGCTCGCGGTGTTCTACGCCCTCGCGGGGCAGGGCTGGCCGGTGCGCCGCGCGCTCATGGCCGCGATGGTCGCGATCTGGAGCCTGCGGCTTGGCACCCACCTCGCCGTGCGCGTCGCCGCTCATCATCCGGTCGAGGACAGCCGCTACGTGCAGCTCCGCCGCGACTGGGCGGGCGTGTTTCACGCGAAGATGTTCGGCTTCTTTCAGCTCCAAGCCGTCTCCGTGATCGGGCTCGGCGTCGCATTTCTCTTCATCGCGCAGAATCCCGGCGCGGCGCTGCATCCGCTCGAGTTCGCCGGCGCCGCGCTCTGGCTCGTCGCGATCAGCGGCGAGGCGCTCGCCGACGCCCAACTTGCCGCCTTCAAGCGCAACCCCGCCTCCAAGGGCCGCGTGTGCGACGTGGGCCTGTGGCGCTACAGCCGGCACCCAAATTACTTCTTCGAGTGGCTGATCTGGGTCGCCTATTTCGTCTTCGCGCTCGCCTCGCCGTGGGGCTGGCTCGCGATTGTCGGCCCGGCGGGCATCCTCTTCCTGCTGCTGCGCGTAACAGGCATACCCATGGCCGAACAGCAAAGCCTCCGCAGCAAGGGCGACGCCTACCGTCGCTACCAGCAGACCACGAGCGCGTTCGTCCCGTGGTTTCCGCAGCCATGATCGACGCCCTCCTTGAAAAGGACCTCCTGCCCGACGCGCTCGTGCGCATCGGCATCCGCCGCTTGCTGGCCCAGCGCCTCCGCGACGAATCCGCGTCCTACGACCGCGCCGCCTACGTCGCGGATCTCAAGACCCGCCCGCTCGCGGAGCAAACCGCCGCGGCCAACGAGCAGCACTACGAGGTGCCGACGCGCTTCTACGAGCTCTGCCTTGGCAAACGCCTGAAATATTCCGGCTGCCTCTACCCGACCGGCCGCGAGACGCTCGACCAAGCCGAGGAGGCCATGCTCGCGCTCTACGCCGAGCGCGCCCAGCTGGCCGATGGCCAGCGCATCCTCGAGCTCGGCTGCGGCTGGGGCTCGCTCTGCCTCTACAACGCCGGAAAATTCCCGCGCGCCCGCATCACCGCCATCTCGAATTCCCGCACGCAAAAGGAGCACATCGACGCCGAGGCCAAGCGCCGCGGCCTCACCAACCTCGAGATCATCACCTGCGACATCAACGCCTTCGACACCGCGCCCGGCCAGTTCGACCGCGTGGTGTCGGTCGAGATGTTTGAGCACCTGAAAAACTACCAGCGCCTCTTCGCCAGCATCGCGCGCTGGCTCAAGCCCGGCGGCCTGCTCTTCACGCACATCTTCACGCACCACCGGCTCAGCTATCACTTCGTCGCGCGCGACGCCTCCGATTGGATGAGCCGTTACTTTTTCACCGGCGGCCAGATCCCCGCGCACGACCTGTTGTTACATTTTCAAGACGACCTCACGATTGTCGCTGACTGGAAGGTCAACGGCACCCACTACCAGCGCACCGCCGAGCACTGGCTGCAAAACATGGACGCGCACCGCGATGAAATCATGCCGATCTTCGCCGACACCTACGGCGCCAGGCAGGCGACCAAGTGGTGGAGCTACTGGCGGACGTTCTACATGAGCTGCGCCGAGCTCTGGGGCTACCGCGGCGGCGAGGAATGGCTCGTCAGCCACTACCTTTTCCGCAAACCGTGATTACCCGGCTAGCCGTCCTTCTCGTGGCCGTCGCCGCGCTCACGCGATCGTGGGCGGCAACGGCGGATGAGCTTATCCGCGACGGCCTCGCCGCCGAGGCGCGCTTCGAGCCGCGCGCCGCGCTGGAGCTTTTCCTGCGCGCTGACGCCGCACGGCCCAACGATCCGTTCATCCTCCAAAAAATCGCGCGCCAGTATTCCGACCAGACGCTTGACCTCGCGGATCCGGCCGACGCACGCGCGAGCAGCCTGAAAGCCTTGGGCTACGCGCAACGCGCCCATGAGCTCGCGCCCAAGAACGCCGACAACATCCTCTCCCTCGCCATCTGCTACGCGAAGGTCGGCTTCTACAGCGACACCCGCACCAAGATCGAGAACTCGCGCCTGGTGAAGCGCTACGCCGAGGAGACGCTCGCGCTCAAGCCTGACTACGCCTTCGCGCACCACATCCTCGGCCAGTGGCACTATGAGGTCGCATCCGTCGGAGCCGCGAAACGATTCCTGGTGAAACTTATCTACGGCGGTCTTCCGCCTGCCTCCACGGCCGAGGGCGTCAGGCATTTGCGCCGGGCCGTGGAGCTCGCACCGGACAGCCCTTCTCATCGGGCCGAACTGGGCCTCGCGCTCCTCGCCGACGGCCAGCGTGACGCGGCCAAGCCCGAGCTGCAGCAAGCCCTGGCCCTGCCGCCACAGTTGAAATACGACGCCGAGGCGAAACGGCGTGCGACCGAGGCGCTGGAGAAGCTCAGTTCCTAGACAGAGTCGAGGGCAGCCCCCGACGGATGACACCGGGCGGCGCAGACCGCACCACGCTTGCAGTGCCGCGTTCCTCCGCGAACATCGCGGCTTCCTGCATGCCCGATCCGACCCCGCCGTCTTCCTCGCTACGCCCGCTCGTGGTGGCCGCGGGGCTCCTGGCGTTGTTCGCCACGTGGGCGTGGCACGATGCGCGGACACACTCGGCGACGTTCGACGAGCCGGGCTTCCTCGTCGCCGGCACCTCCTACCTGACACCGGGCGCACCGGAAATCACGACGACCAACCTCCGCCTCGCGCAGCTTTGGCTCGCGGCGCCACTCCAGCCGCTCCAGCCCAAGCTGCCCGAGATCGTCGCGAAACTGCCCGCGCCAATCGTCGGCGCCGACAGCGATCTCGGTCGCGTTTTTCTGGCGGATCCGCGCCACGACGGCGCCGCGCTGCTGCGCCGCGGGCGCGCCGCCGCGATCGCGCTCGGCGTCGCGCTCGGCGCGGTGCTCTTCGCGTGGGCGCGGCGGCTGCACGGCGACGGCCCGGCGCTGCTCACGCTTGCGCTGTTCTGCCTCAACCCGGTGATGGTCTCCAACAGCGCGCTCGCGACCACCGACGTCGCCGTGACGCTCGCGTTTGTCGCCGCCACGTGGACCGCGTGGCGCCTGCTCCACCACCCCACGATCCTCAACACCCTCGCCACCGGCCTCGCGCTCGGCGCCCTGCTCTCGACCAAGCTCAGCGGCCTCCTCATCGCGCCCATCTTCGCCGTGCTGCTCGTCGTGCGGCTCGCGACGGAGCGCCCGTTTTTCACGCCGCGCCTCTGGCTGCGGCTCGCGCTCGGCCTCCTCGGCGCCGGCGCCGTCGCGTGGGGGGTGATTTGGGCGGTGTATGGCTTTCGCTTCACGTCCGCCCCGTTGACGCCGGAGGCGTGGGCGGCGGCTCATCGCCCCGACTCGGCGCTTAGCACGCTCGCCGGCTGGCTGCACGAGCATCGGCTGATGCCGGAAACGTGGCTCGCGGATTTGCGCGTGTTCGCGACCTCCAGCGGCCACCGCCGGACTTATCTCCTCGGGGAGCACGCGCTCGACGGCTGGTGGTATTTCTTCCCCGTCGTGTGGTTCTTCAAGACCCCTTTCGCCGCGCTCGCCGCGCTCGCGCTCGGCGCCGTGGCCGCCGGGCTGACGTGGCGCCGCGATCCGGCCGGTGGCCGCGCCGCACTCTACGCGCTTACGCCGGTGCTCGCACTCGGCGCGATCTACGGTGCCGCGACGATGTCGGGCCAGCTCAACATCGGCATCCGCCACTGGCTCCCCGTGTTTCCCCTGGTGTTTGTCGTCGCCGGCCTCGCGGTGAACTTGCCGTGGTCGCGGTTTCGGTCGGCCGTCATCGCGCTGATCGTCGCGGCCTCGGCCTTCGACGCGTGGCGCGTGCGCGAGCACCCGCTGGCGTTTGTGAACGCACTCGGGGGCGGCACGACGCACGGCTACCGCACGGTGGTCGACAGCTCGTTCGAATGGGGCGGCGACCTGCCCGCGTTGGAGCGGTGGCTGGCGGCCCGTCGCGCTGCACCTGGTGAAAAACCGCCCGTCTATTTTTCCTACTTCGGCAACAACGACCTCAAGCGCTGGAAGATCGACGCCGTGCTGCTCCCGCAGAGCTTTGATCTGCGGCCCGCCTCCGCCTACGGGCTCGGCCCGGGCACCTATGTGCTAAGCGCGACGATGCTGCAGGGCGTCTACGGCGAGGTGAACGGCCCGTGGCGCCCTTCGCTCGAGCGCGCCTACGTGGAGCTGCACCCGCTGATGCAGCGGCTCGACGCCGCCAACACCTCGCCTGAGGCGCTCAACGCCTTCATCGGTCAGGAGGGCTCCGACGTGTGGCGCCAGCGCATCCGCGCCTACGACTGGCTGCGTTTCGGGCGCCTCTGCGCGTGGCTGCGCGGACGCGAGCCGAGCGCACGCATCACGCCCGGCCTGCTCGTCTTCGAGCTCAGCGCGGAGAATCTCCGCGTCGCGCTCCTCGATCCGCCGGCGGAGCTTCGACCCGACGACGCGATCAAGGGCACGAAGAACCTCACGCAGGAGCAGGTGGATTTCAGAAAGTGAGTGGAGTCTAGGCTACCGCGCGATTTTGAAATCAGAACCTCACGCCGCTCTCGCATGATACTCGGTGTGCCTGAATATTTCGCAGGATTCGAGGCGAAGGCCATGCTCATCGCATTGCTGGCCGCCCTGCCCTATTTCGGCTTCAGGGCTCTCAGCGGCCTGATAGCTCGAAAATCCTGGCGAGAGATTATCGCCGATGGATCAAAACCCATCACCGGACGAATATGGCTGGATGTTCTTGTCTTCGTCAGCCTGTTGATCGCAGTCGCGGCGATTTTCGCGTTCGCCATGCGCAACTGAGCTAAGGCAGAAATATGAATTCCAACTGGCAGGGCGTTACCCCGGCAGTTCCCAGCCTTTCCGGTAGGTCCCGTTGATAATCGCGTCGGCCTCGGGGCGGCCGGTGACCTTCAGGTTCACGGCGTCCCACTCGATCGGCCGGCCGATACGCAGGGCGAGCACGCCGAGCAGGCCGATCTCGGTGAGGCGCGCGCCGTAGGCGAAATTGCTGCTCGCCGGGCCGCCGCCCTTGATCGCGTCGAGCCAGTCGCGGTGGTGGCCCGGCACGCGCTTGAGCGACTGCGGCGGCTTCTCCGCGCTGGCGCGCAGGCCCTCCGGGAAAATCCGCGGCGGCGCGCCGGCGCCATCGCACTGGATGACGCCCTTTTCGCCGATGAACATCGTGCCGCGCGAGGGCAGCGTGAACTTCCCGAGCGCCTCGGGCGCGGACGGGCGCAGGCCGCCGTCCATCCAGGTGAGCCGTTGCGCCGGCCAGCCGCCGCGCGCCGCGAAGTCGAAATGGATCATGCTGCCGTGCGGCGCGATCTCGGCGTCGGTCGGGCCGACGGCATACGGCTCGATGCGGGACGGCGCGGCGAGGTCATAGGCCCAGGTGGCCGCATCCATGTCGTGGCAAGCGAAGTCGCCCATCACCGTCGTGCCGAACGCCCAGAAGTCGCGCCAGGCCACCGGGTGGTAGGCCGCATGGAACTCCCGCGGTTCGCGCGGTCCGATCCACAGATCCCAGTTCATGCCGGCGGGCATAGCCTGCGCCTCCGCGGGCTTGGTGAGGAGCGTGGGGTTCCAGCGCTTGGTGCCGACCCACGAGTAGATTTGTTTCACCGCGCCGATCGTCCCGGCGCGCAGGTGCTCGACGGTGTCGCGGATGCCGACGGTCGAGTGCCCTTGGTTGCCCATCTGCGTGGCGACGCCCGTCTCCTGCGCCACGCGCGCGACCTCGCGGGCCTCGCGGATGTTGTGCGTGAGCGGCTTCTCGCAATACACGTGCTTGCCCGCGCGCATCGCCAGAATCGACACGGTGGCGTGCAAGTGATCGGGCGTCGCGCAAAGGATCGCGTCGAGGCTTTTCTCCTTCTCGAGCATCACGCGGAAATCCTCGTAGCCCGCGCAACGGTAGCCGGGCGTCGTCTTGCCGTGGTGCTCGTCGGCGATCTTGAGCGCGGGCAGGCGGCCGCCCACGCCCTTGTAGTAGTATTTCTCGAGGCTGAAGGTCTCCGCCGGGTCCGCGATCGCGACGGCCTGCGCATCGGGCAGGGCGAGCAGCGAGCGAAGGTTCTGCGTGCCGCGGCCGCCCGCGCCCACGATGGCAAAGGCGACCTTCTCGCTCGGCGGCACGAACCGCGGCCCACCGAGCACATGGCGCGGCAGGATTTGGAACGCCGTCACCGCCGTGGCGGCGGTCTTCAGGAAATGGCGGCGGGTGGACGGGGTGACTTTCATGGGGAAGGTGTTGCGGGGATCAGACGCGGTAAAAGTCCTCGGCGTTGCTCACGTAGAGGCGATGCAACTGGCCCGGCGTGCAGCCGGCGAGCAGTTGATCGAGCGTGGCGACCCAGCGCGGGTAATCGCTCGCGAGCGTGCTCACCGGCCAGTCGCCGCCAAACATCACCCGCTCGAAGCCGAAGCACTCGATCACGTGATCGACGTAGGGCCGCAAATCGCCGGGCTGCCACGCCGCCGGGTCGGCCTCGGTCACGAGGCCGCTGATCTTGCACCAGACGTTTTGCAGCTGGGCGAGCTCGCGGAGCTGCGCGCGCCAGGGGTCGAGCGCGCCGGCCTTGATCGCGGGCTTGCCGATGTGATCGAGCACGAACGGAACATCGGGGCACTGGCGGACGAGCTGAATGACGTTGGCGAGTTGTCGGTGGTAGATGCAAAGGTCGAAGCTCAACCCGTGTGCGTGAAGCGCCTGCACGCCGCGCACGAAATTCGGCCGCAGGCAAAACGCGTCGTCCTTCTCCTCCTGCAACAGCCGGCGCACGCCGCGCACCAGCGGGAGGGCCGCGAGGCGCGCCAGCGCGTCGCCCGCCGCGTCGCCTTGCTCGAGCGGCGCGTGCGCCACGATGCCGCGGAGGCGTGGCTCCGTGCGCGCGAGGTCCGCGACCCACTCCGCCTCGGCCTGGGCGTCGGCCGGGTCGCGCCCGCACTCGACGAAGATCATCTTCGCCACGGCGACCGGCCCGCACGCGCGGCGGAAGTCCTCCGGGAGGTGCGGGCGGTTCAGCTTCGGCACACCGGCCAGCCACGGGTAGCGCAGGCGCGCGGGGTCCCAGAGGTGGACGTGGGTGTCGATAAGCGGGAATTGGGGCATGGATCCGACGCCGCGGTGAAGCGGAGGCGCACATCGCGGCGGAACTCGGGCCAAACTTCAAAACCTATCGCGCGGCGGCGCCGCGGCCCGGAAAACAAGAGCCCCGCGACCGTGGGCGGTCGCGAGGCTCGGGGGCGACCCGGCGCACACGGGCGCCGGACACTTCCGGAAGAAGAACTCAGGCGCAAACCATGCGACGCACCGCCGCGAGGCCCGCGAAGGCGAGCCCGAGGAGGGCGAAAACCGAGCCGCCGTCGGGTGCGTTGCTCGGCGGCGGCGGACTCACAATCACACTATCGCCCCAAACAAAAAACAAATGATCTACGTTGGTGAAAGGCGTGAATTCGCTACCGGAAACTGTGTAGGCCGTCCCGCCAGTGTAGGTGTTGCCACCTGAAACTGCATACGCCGCTGGAGGATTCGCCGTGGTGTAGAGGAAATACTGAGTTCCAGCCGACAAAGTAACTCCGGCCCCAAAGGTGTAGTAACCGGCCGACCCAACCACATGGCCGACGTAGCCCGCCGTCAAATTACTGAGTTGCGCTGCCGTTCCGGCGTAGGACTGCGACAAAAGATAGCCGGTTCCAGGTGCCATGGGGGCCGTGTTTGCATCGTAGAAATTGAATACGATGTTGTTGAAGCTCCCAGACCCACCTACCGTAAATGACTGACCGACAATACCGGTTGTCGTGGAGTTGCCCGTCTGGTGTTGGGCCAAGACCACGGCCCGGGCGGGGGCGATTGCGAAAACGGCCAGCGCAAGACCGAGCGCCGCCGGAAGGAAACGAGTGATGTTCATAGTTTGGGTTATGTTGTGATGTGTGGGCCTCCCATCCGTGGTTTGGCGGCTCGCGCGACAGGGAATCGGCGGGCTGCGTGCATGCACACACGGCGACGCATTTGTTTTCCAGCGAATTTTTATCCGCCTAGCCGTTAGGCGGACTCCGGAGCCCTTTTCCCCCGCGCGAGCTTCGCCCTATGGCGGCCCTTTTCGGCGAAACGTTTGCAGGAACGACGCGCCCCGAGAATCCCACTCACCTGCCAGCAACCGGCTGGAAGTGACTGTCCATCTTGTTCACGTTCGCACGGGTCCGCGCGAAACGGATTGATGTCCCCGCCCCCCCTTCATGCACCTGCCTCGTCTCCCCGCGGCCTTCCTCGTTGCCTTCGTCCTCTCGTCCGTCGCCGCCTCGCTCGCCGCCGGCGCCGAGAAGCTCGACCGATCCCTGTTTGCCCTGCGCACGACGGAAAAATCCGTTTACCTCGGCTGGCGCCTCCTCGCCGATGATCCCGCGGGCCGCGTCTTCAACGTCTATCGCTCCACCTCCGGGGGCGCCGCCGTGCGGCTCAATACCAGCGGCCCGATGGCCGACGGCACCAACTTCACCGACACCACCGCCGACCTCGCGCAGGCCAACACCTGGTGGATCACCACGGTCGCGCTCCCTCGCGGCGCCCCGCCGGTCGAAGGCGAGGAGGTCGCGCGCGTCTCCCTCCCGGCCAACGCCCCCATCCAGTCGTATTTCTCGATCAAACTAAAGGACGCCACGACGACCTTTCAGAAGATCGCCTTCGCGGATCTCGATGGCGACGGAAAGCTCGATTACGTGATCAAGCAGCCCAGCGCCGGCCTCGATCCCGGCACCGCGGCGTTCAGCCCCGACACCTACAAGCTCGAGGCCTACCGCCACGACGGCACCTTCCTCTGGCGCCACGATCTCGGCTGGAACATGAACCTGGGCATCTGGTGGACGCCCTTCATCGTCGCCGATCTCGACGGCGACGGAAAGGCGGAGGTCGCGTTGAAGAGCGCGCCGTTCGCCGCCACGCGCGAGGAATCGCTGGCGGAAAAGGAAGGCCGCGCCCGCGGCTTCGTGGTCACCGGCCCGGAGTGGTGCTCCATCCTCGACGGGATGACGGGCAAGGAAATCACCAAGGTCGATTGGGTCGCGCGCGGCGACATGCGCGACTGGGGCGACGACGCCGGCAATCGCGTCAACCGCAACCAAATCGGCGTCGCCTGCCTCGACGGCAAAACGCTCAGCCTCCTCGTCTGCCGCGGCACCTACACGCGCATGGTCGTCGACGCCTACAATCTCAAAAACGGCAAGCTCGACAAACTCTGGCGCTGGGATGGCGACACGGAGACGCCGCAAATCCGCGCGCAGGGCAGCCACACCCTCGTGCCCGCGGATGTCGACGGCGACGGTCGCGACGAAATCATCCTCGGCTCCGTCGCGCTCCGGCCCGACGGCAAGGTCCTCTGGAACCTTGGCCTCGGCCACCCGGACATCATGTATGTCGGAGACTACATCCCCACGCGCCCCGGCCTCGAGATCGCGTTTGGCTACGAAGTGAAGCAGGACAAGAACGGCCTTTGCCTCGTCGATGCGCGCACCGGCCAGATCATCTGGGGCCATCCCTACAAAACGACGCACATCCACGACCAGGGCATGATCGGCGATTTCATCGAGGGGAAACCGGGCATCGAGTTCTATGGCGCGGAGCAGGACGGCACCGGCAAATGGGTCTACTCAGCCGCGACCGGCGAGCTCATCACGGAGGAAAATCTCGGCGGCCTGAGCCCGCGCGCGATCTGGTGGGGCGACACCTCCACGAAAGCCTACATCCCCGGCCGCAGCTTCGGCGGCGCGTGGGGTGGCGCGCCCGGCGGTGGACGTGGGGAAGGTGGACGGCGCGGTGGCGGTGGCGCCGCCGCATCAAGTGGCACGGGCAGCCTGCCCGTGCCTCCGGCGACTTCGAGCACGGGCGGGCCGCCCGTGCTACCTCAAGCAGGCCGCGGCGGCTTCGGTATCCCAACCGGCCCGAGCGCGATCATGAAATACGGCGTGGGCAAAATCGGGGAGTTCGAGGGCCGCCTCGTCTCGATCGCCGACATCATGGGCGACTGGCGCGAGGAAATCATCGTGAGCCTCCCGGGTGAAATCCGCATCTACACGACGACAATACCGACGACGCGCCGCCGCGTGAGCCTGCTGCAAGACCCGCTCTACCGGAAAAACGTCCAGCACCAGACGATGGGCTACCTCTACCCGCCGCAATTGAGCTACCATTTCAAGTGACAAGAGCGAAGCGGAACGCCGGCTTGCCCGCATCGCTCGTGCGGCCGCAATCGGCCAACCGGTTTGAAAAGTTTTGAGCTATCCCCGCATTTCTTGCGGCGCAGTCGCAGGTGTCGGACGCGCGAAGTCCACGACCCGCTCCGCATCGGCCTGCGCGTCCGCCGGATCGCGCCCACATTCGACGAAGATCATCATTTCCACCGCGAACAACTCCTCGCTGTGAAATCACTTCTTCGGACTCGACGCAGGGGGATCACGGAACGCACGAGAAATCGCCATCATTCGATCCTGCAGGATTCGTGCATCAAGCAGCGATTGAAATGCAGTCACCTGACTGGGGCTAAGAATTACCCGAGCCTGATCCGCAACAGCGGACCAATCGGTGACGTAGGCTGTGGACCTAGAACCCGGCGAGTAGGGAACCGCGCGTGTCTGCGCAATCAAGGCCTGCGCAAGCTGCTCGCCCTGCACCGGCGTTAGCGGTGAATCCGTGCGATACACCGTTCCGGCCAAATCTTTGATCACGCCAAGTGCGGCCTGCGTTCGGTTGTGTTGCAGATAAAGCTGGTAGCCGTCTCGCCCAAGAAGAGCCACGAACTCACTATCAATCGGTCCAATCGCTTCGGTCATGAGCTTCGAAACCGAAGCATCGGCCGTCGACGTTCCCTGCGCATCGGCGGACGAAACGATTTCCATCATGGCTTGGTAGGAGTCGGTCCGATTCGACTCAAATTTTGCGATCTGCTCGTCCGATAGGTGCAGCGACTTGTAGAGTAGCCCGAATTTTTGCCGCAGGTCCGCCCGGTATTTTTGCATGCTCAGCTGAAAATACTCGGGGTTGCTCAGCATCGGGTCGACCGTGACCGGCCGGCTCGCAGTCGGACGACTTACCGGCTCAGCCGCTGTAGCGGCACGCGCCGCCGACCGCGCGCTTGCGACCTCCTTCTGCAGCGCCGCGACCCTCGCCTCGCTCGCCTGCGACCGCTCATTCGCCTCGCGCGCGAGCGTCTGGTTCTGCGCCGCCTGCCCGCGCAGCTCTTCCGCCTCGCGCCGCAGTGCCGCCAGCGTCGCCTCCGCCTGCGCGGCGTGATTCCGCTCGTGGAATGCGGAGCCGAGCCCCGCGATGCCGACCACTACCGCCAATCCCGTCACGATTTTTGCTGTGCTCATAAATCCAAAAAAGCCCGCAGCCGATGCTGCGGCTCCCGCCGCACCCGCGGCAGCCGACCCCGCGAGCGCCGCGCTCGTCACGCTGCCAGCGAGGCCCGCGGGCAGCGCCGCCGTCGCCGCGCCGACTTGGTTCGCCAGCACGACGCCGAGCGCCGAGGCCGTCGAGGTCACGCCGCGGCGCGCGAGCCGGCCGTGGAGTTTCTCCAGCGCGCGCTCGACGCGCATCCGCGCGGCGTTCTCCGAGATCGCCAGCCGCGCCCCAATCTGCGCGTGCGGCAGGCCGGCAAAGTAGCGCAGCAGCACCGCCTCCCGGTCGGGCGCGTCGAGTTCGCCCAGCGCCTCGTCGATCACGGGACGCAGGTCGGTCCACGCGGAATCGGCGGCGGCGGGGCGGTTGTCGTTCGTCGGTTGGTGCATGGTGAACGCCTCCTGTTCGCGCGCGCGCCGGCGGCGCTCCGCGCGCAGTGTCTCGCTGGCGGTGAACCGCGTTGTCGTGTGCAGCCAGCCCGCGAGCGCCGCGTGGTCACCGAGTGACGGGGCCTTGCGCGCGAGCAGAGCGAAGACGCGCTGCGCCACATCCTCCGACGCGTGCGCTTCGCCACCCAGCTGGCGCAGCGCCGCATGATAGACGAGCCCAAGGTAGCGCCGCACGAGCTCCGCAAACGCCGCCTCGTCGCCGGCCTCGGCGTAGCGCCGGAGCAGCGTGGCATCGTCGGAGGCGGGCGATTCGTTCATCGGCACCCTTTCAATGGCCGCCGACTCCGCAACCGCACACGAAATCCGACACCTACTGCGCTACCGCGTAAACACCCGCTTGCCCTCGACCCACGTCTCCAACACGCGGGTGTCCTTCACCTCGTCGACGGGGCATGCGAGCAGGTCGCGGTCGACGACGATGAAGTCGGCGCGCTTGCCGGCTTCGAGCGAGCCGATCTCCTTTTCCCAGAAAATCAGGTGCGCGTTGTTGCGCGTGTAGAACTCGATCGCCTGGCGGCGCGTGAGGGCCTCCTCGGGGTGCAGCTGACCCTCGAACCATTTCGCGCGGCGCGTCATGGTCGTCCACATCGCGAGGAAGGGATTGTAGAAGTTGATCGCGCGCAGGTCGCCGATCTTCAGCATGTGGTCGGAGCCGCCGCCGGTCATGCCGCCGGCCTCGAGGATGCTCTTCAGCGGGTGAAAATACCGCAGCCGGTCGTAGCCGAACTGGCCGACCAGCGTGCGGGCGTCGAGGTAGAGCCAGGCCGGCTGGATATCGAGGACGACGCCCAGCCGCGCGGAGGTCTCGATCGCGGCCT
>JAEUHB010000055.1 GCA_016794665.1 Opitutaceae bacterium | reverse complement strand
CGCTACGGCCACGACAAGAACGACCGCACCCGCAAAGTCGCCGCCGAGGGCATCGAGGCACTCAAGGAAGTCAGCGGCTCCGTCGACGACGTGCTCGCCAACCTCATCGGTGGCGTGCAAAGCGGCATGGGCTACCTCGGCGCCGCGACGCTACCCGAACTGCGCGCGAAGGCTCGCTACGTCCGCGTGAGCCCCGCCGGCCAGAAGGAAGCCGCGCCGCACGATGTGATTGAAGTGTCGACGCGCGCGAGCAGCGCGTAGGCGCAAACCCGTGAAGTCGATCGCGCCTTTCCTCCTGCTCGTATTCGCACTATGCGGCTGCAGCAGGAAGGCAGCGTTTCACGACGAGTATTCCGTGCTGATTCGAGAGGCCAAAACACCTGCCGCTAGACTAGTTCTCACCCTCGACTACCGGCTCATGTGTTATGCGGAGAAAAATGAGCTTGAGGAGCACTTGGTTGTTTCCGACGGCGTCGACCAACTCGAGGCATGGATGCTCACTAAGGTATACGTTTCGGAGCACGTGGGCGCGTGCTTCAATCTAGAGCCGCCAGATTTGGTTCGAGGGACATGGACCATTCGGAACCAACTCGGTCGCGATCTCAGGGAAGGCCCGCCAATACTTGTGGATGCCTCAACAGGACAAATCGCGTGTGAAGGCCACCCGACCGTCGAGGATCCGATCGGCTTCTTAAAACAATTCCGACGGAAATTCGACGCACCCAAAAAGACCAATTGAGCAGTTCAAGGGGGCTCAGCTCAAATCCCGGATGCTCCCGAACTGCGGATCGAAGAGGCGCTGGTAGGTGCGGACGATCATGCCGTCGGTCAGGCCGCACAGCCAGTCGCAGATTTGGCGGGCCTTGCCGGCCGGGGTCGCCTCCGCGTCGATGAGCCGGCCGACGCGCGGCGGTAGGATGCGGATCACGCGCGGGCCAGGCTCGACGTAGTTGCGCCAGCACGAGTCCCACAGGTCGAAGAGCACGCGCCGCGCCTTGTGCTCCATCTGCTGGAGCTGCGGGCTCTCGAAGATGATGTCGTTGGCCATCTTCTTGTAGAAGGCCGCCTCGCGCTCGGCGGCGGGCGCCACGATCAGCTCGAAGCGGTAGCGGTTCGTGCGCGCCGACATGAAGTTTTTCCGCTCGCGCAGGCGGCACGCGGTGATGAACCCGCCGATCTTCTGGGCCATCGCGCTCTCGAGCCGATCGCCGCGCACGGCGTCGAAGAGCTCGTCGAGCCAGTGTTGCCGCTCGGGATCGATGGCCTCTCCGGCGGCCCACGCCTCGATGCGCTCGAGCGTGAGGAAGCCGGCCTTCACGCCGTCGACGATGTCGTTGAGCGAATAGGCCGCGTCGTCGGCCCAGTCCATGATCTGGCACTCGACGCTCTTGAGGGCGTTGAGCTTCTCGCCCGCGTGCAGCTCGGCTGGGATCGTGGCGTCGCCGAAGACGAAGGCCCGGTGCCGCTCCTGCGGGTCGTAGAGGAAGTGGTTGGTGGGCGGCGCGGGAAACTCGCTGAAGAGTTTTTTGTATTTCAGCACCCCATCGAGGAGCGCACGCGTGGGCGTCATGCCGCGCACCCCGGACTCGTTCTGGTAGATCGTGTCGGTGAGGAGGTGGAGCGTCTGCGCGTTGCCCTCGAAGCCGCCCCAGCGGATCATCAGCTCCTGCAGGGTGCGCTCGCCGGAGTGGCCAAAGGGCGGGTGCCCGAGATCGTGCGCGAGGCAAACCGCCTCGACCAGATCGCTGTCGATGTGGAAGTCGTCGCGCAGGGGCGCCCCGCGCGAGCGCAGCCACGCGCAAATGGAGCGGCCGATCTGCGCGACCTCCATCGAGTGCGTGAGGCGCGTGCGGTAGAAATCGTATTCGCCGGAGAGGAAGACCTGGGTCTTCGACTGGAGCTTCCGGAACGCATGCGCGTGGATGATCCGGTCGCGATCCATCTGGAACGGCGTGCGGTAGTCGCGCTTGCGGCCGCCGCCCAGGGTCTCGCCATCGAACGCGTTGTAGAAGCGGTTGGTCATTCCGGGAAATCGCTTCGACACGACACCCTCGGCCCGCACGATGCAAACTCTCATGCGCCCTCCGCAACGTTTCGCCGCCGCGTGTTGCGGCGCGCTGCTCCTGTTTCTCACCGTCCGCGCCGCTGAGCCCGGCCTCATCGTCGCGACCGACCTGCTCAAGCTGAAACAAGTCGAGTCGCCCGCGCTCTCGCCCGACGGCCGTTGGGTCGTCTACGTGCTCCGCTCCATCGCGCCGAAGCCGGACGCGAAGGAGGAATGGGCCTATCAGACGCACCTCTGGCTCGCCGCGACCGACGGGCGCACGGCGCCGCGCCCGCTGACGTTTGGCCCGGCCAATGACGCCGCGCCCGCGTGGAGCCCGCAGGGCGACCGCATCGCGTTTGTGCGCACAGTCGAAAAGGAAAAGCCGCAGGTGCGCGTGCTGCCGCTCGCCGGCGGCGAGGCGGCGACCCTCACCAAGCTCGAGGCCGGCGCGACCGAGCCGCGCTGGTCGCCCGACGGCAAGCGCCTGCTCGTGGCCTCAGCCCTCAGCTACGCGCAGGTGCGCGAGGCGCTCGAAAAATCCGGCGTGGCGTCCGCGCCCCGCTGGAATTTCGAGCGCCCGGGACGCGCCGCCAACGACGTCAAGAACTACGGCCTGAAAAAGAAACCGACGGACGGCGCGAAACCGGAGGCGGACCTCTCCGCCGTGGCGCTGGCCAAAGCCGATGGCACGCTGGCCGAGCGCCGCGAGTGGCTCGCAAAGAACGAGGCCGACGGCAACCCCCGCACGCTCACGCGGCTCAACTTTCTCGACGAGCGCGACATCAACCCCGAGTTCACGTTCAGCCACCTCTTCGTGCAAGAGGCCCGCGCGGGCGCGCCCGCGCGCGATCTTACGCCCGGTTTCGTCGGCTACACGGGCGGCGAGTGGATGGCCGACGGCAAGTCGGTCGTCTGCGTAGGCCCGAGCCTGCCCGACGGTCACCCTGACCGCAGCGATTCCACGAGCCTCTACCTCGCCGATGCCGGCGGCGCCGGCCTGCGGCCCTTTGCCGCGCTGAAGGACCACAGTCTCGCGAATCCGAAGCCCGCGCCCGACGGGCGCTCGGTCGCGTTCACGGCGATTCGCAGCGATCTCCTGAGCCACGCCCAGTCCGCGGTCGCAGTCGTGCCCGCCGCCGGCGGCGAACCTCGGCTTCTCACGGAGAAACTCGATCGCAGCGCGGGCGGCCTCCAGTGGAGCGCCGACAGCGCCGCGGTGTATTTCGTCGCGCCCTCCGAGGGTGGATTCCCGCTGTTTCGCGTCGCGGTCGCATCCGGAAATCACGAGCGCCTCACGCCGCGCGCCGACACCGGCGTCCGCAGCTACCACGTCGGGCGCGAGACCCTGGTCCAGGTGCTCACGACCCCGGCCAACCCGAGCGAACTTTTCGCCGGCGCACCCGACGCCCGCTCGGTCGCACCGCTCACCACGCACAACACCGCATGGCTCAGCGAAAAAAAGCTCTCGGCCTACGAGCCCCACACGCTCACGAACGCTGCCGGTGCCGCAGTCCAGTTCTGGACCATGAAGCCGACGAATTTCGACTCGGGGAAAAAATATCCCCTGCTCCTCCAGATCCACGGCGGTCCCTCGGCGATGTGGGGCCCCGGCGAGGAGAGCATGTGGTTTGAGTTCCAGTTCTTCGCGGCGCGCGGCTACGCGCTCGTGTTTGCCAACCCGCGCGGTTCCGGCGGCTACGGCTTCGCGTTTCAGCGCGCGAACTACCAGGATTGGGGCGCGGGCCCCGCGAGTGACATCCTCGCCGCCGCGGACGCCGCGGCGAAGCAGCCGCACGTTGATCCGAAGCGCCAGGTCATCACCGGCGGCTCCTACGGCGGCTACATGGTCGCCTGGATCATCGGGCACGACCCACGCTTCGCCGCGGCGGTCGCGCAGCGCGGCGTCTACGACCTGATCACGTTTTTCGGCGAGGGCAACGCGTGGCGCCTCGTGCCGCGCGCCTTTGGCGGCTATCCGTGGCAGCCCGAGACGCGCCGCATCCTCGAGCGCGAGTCGCCCCTCAGTTACCTCGAGGCGATTCGCACGCCGCTGCTCATCCAGCACGGCGACAACGACCGCCGCACCGGCTTCGTCCAAAGCGAGATGCTGCTGCGCGGCCTCAAGGCGCTGGGCCGCGACGTGGAATCGGTCCGCTACCCGCGCGCCTCGCACGAGATGAGCCGGAGCGGCGAGCCCCGCCAGCGCCTGGACAGCCTCGTCCGCTACGAGGAATTCTTCCGCCGCTACATCGGAGAAAACTGAGCGATGCCCCGCGCCACCTTTCCCACGGCGCTCGGCCGCTGCGCCATCACGTGGCACGAGGGCGGGCTCACGAGCTTCTCGCTGCCGGAAGCTCTGCCGCGCAGCGACGACACCGCCGAGGCTCCGCCCGAAATCGCCGCGCTGATCACCCGTGCGCAGCGGCACCTTGCCGGACAGCCGGAAGATTTCGCGGATCTCAACTACGACTTTTCCGAGGTGGGCGAGTTTCACCGCCGTGTGCTGCGCGCGACGCTCGCCGTGAAAAGCGGCCGCACCGCCACCTATGGCGAAATCGCCGCGGCCATCGGCGAGCCGCCGGCCGCCAGCCGTGCCGTGGGCGCGGCCCTCGGCGCCAACCGCTGGCCGCTGCTCATCCCCTGCCACCGTGTCACGGGAGCCGATGGGCGGATGACCGGCTTCTCGGGTCCCGGCGGCATCGAGACCAAGACCCGCCTGCTCGCGATCGAGGGCGCGTGCCTGCTGTAGGTCGGGCTTTACGCCCGGCGGGCTTGCGGATGAAGTCGGACCCAAGCCCGACTCACCTTGAAAACCATCCCCGCCGCCACCCTTCGC
>JAEUHB010000044.1 GCA_016794665.1 Opitutaceae bacterium | reverse complement strand
GCGGGAGCGGTGGCGAGCGCGGCGGCGGAGGTGAACAGAAAGAAAATCGTCTTCATGGGGGCGGCGCGAGAGCGGACGTTTCAAAGCAGAGGTGGCACGCCGCGGCGCGCGAAATCGCCGCCGCCGCTTCGGCGGGTGCCGGGCGGCCTAGCAGGGCGTGAAATTCCCCCCGCGAAATCGGCGGGCTCGGCGCCGTCTCGGCAGCGCGCACCGCGCGTGCGAGCGCCATCGCATCGTGGTCCGCCCGCGCGATTGAGCCGACGGCGGCAACCCAAAGGCGGGCGACGGCGGCGCTCAACGGATCAGCGGGGCGGGCGTCGTAGCTCCCGAAGAAGCCCTTGGTCCCGAGATATTGCACGGCCGAGATCCACGGATCGCGGATGTTCATGTCCACGTCGTTGAAAAACGCGAGCATCACGCCGCGCGCGGCGAGGTGGCGCTGCAAGGCATCGACGCCGACGGCGGCGACCGCGCGCCCCGTGCGCGCCGCGAGCACGACGGCCCAGGCCGCGGACTCGGCGAGGTGCATGAGCGTCGGCGTCTGCCGCACGGCGCCCCAGCCCACGTGGGTCGCCGACATCGGGTTCACGACGATGAGATTCTCGATCGCGCGCGGCAGCATGACGCCGAAGCCGACCTGCCCCGGGCGCGACGCCTCCATCTGAAACAACTGCCCGTCGCACAACGTGCCCGGCCGGCGCTCCATCGTGCACGCGAGGGAATCGAGGGAAAACTCCGTGATCCCGATCGAGTCGGCGCGGACGGGGGCGCGCGCGAGGCCCGGCGCGAGGCGGGCGTCGTTTTCCGTGAACACCGCGCGCCCCGCGAGCCGGCGGGCCTCGCGCACATACATCGGCGGGACGTGCCCGCGCGCGGAGAATTCGTCCGCCGCCAGCCCCCACTCAGCCGCCTGCGCGCGGATCGCCGCCGGCACGGCGGGATCGTTTTGCAGGAACCACATGAGGCCCAGCGCGTGATCGACATGCCGGCGCTCGATCGCGCGGCGCGCCGCGGGGCCGGCGGTCGCGTAGCCGCGGCTGCCCGCGGTGAGGTTGGTGGCGTTCCAGCTCCGCTTGCGGTTTGGCAGCGGGTGGCCGTGGAAGACGTGGTCCATCGCGGCGGTCTCCTCGAGCGTGTAGATGAGCAGCCGGTGGTGAAACGGCAGGCGCAGCGTCTCCTTTTCGGCGACACTGCGGAGAATGGGCGCGAAGGCCTCGCGGTCGTAGCCGGCAGGCGGTGCGTCGAGTTTTCTCCGGTTCGCCGGGTCGCGCGAGAGGCAGAGGCGCACGCTGTAGTTTTGAATCTCGCCGTCGCCCTCTCCGGTGCTGCCGGGCAACGGACTCTCGGTGGTGGCGCTTTTCACGAGCAGATTCAGCCGGCCCTCGACGGCGTCGCGCGGGAACTGGCCCCGCACCCAGCGCGCGAAGACCCGGCCGGCGTTCGGCTCGCCGAACTCCGCGCGCGCCTCACGGCCCACGCGGAACTCCACGCCGGCCGCGGCCATGAAGTCCCCCTCGTCAGCCGCCTCGACAAACGCCGCAGCCTCGACGGTCAAGCGCGCGCCGGTGACCTCGTGCGCAAACGCCGCCTCGCGCACGAGCCCGCCTCGCACCGTCACGCCCGCAAGCGCGTGGCGGCGCCAGACTCGGATGTTTTTCTCCGCTGCGATCATTGCCTCGCACACGATCTCCGCGACGCGCGGCTCAAAGGTGAGCATGCCGCCGGTGGCGAGCCCGCCGCCGGTGGCCGTGCGGTAGGGCTCGGAGTTTTCGCCGTAGGTCGCCGCGTAGTGGAGGCGGATCCGCGCCATCACTTCCTCAAGCAGCGGGGCGCGGTTGCCGGCGTAGTGCGTCTCGATCGCGCCAAGCGAGGGAAAGCTGCCGCCGAGCTGCGCCTCGGGCGTCACGAGCGCGACCGACAGCCCCTCGCGCGCCGCGCGCACCGCCGCGACGAGGCCCGGCGCCGTCGCGCCGGCCACAAGCACATCGGCGCGCACGCGGTCGGCGCTCGCATTCGCCATATCGGGGGAAGAATTCTCTCCGGGCATCGTCAACCCCAAGCAGTCTTCACCCCGGCGCGCGAGACGAGGATGGCTTTCTGGTCCCATCCGCGGACCAGAGCTTTCCCCTCCGGCGGGCCGCCCCGCCGGCGTATCGATAGCGTCGGCCTCACCCCCTTGCCCCATGAAGCGTCCTCCGTTTGCCGCGCTCGCCTGCGCCGTGTGCACCCCCCTCGCCACCGCGCAATCCGCCCCGCCTCCGCCACCCGCCGCCGTGACCGCGACCGCCGAGACCGTGCCGCTCTCGCCCTTTGAGGTGCAGGAGAATGCCGGCAGCGGCTACGCCACGACCTCGTCCGTCACCGTCTCGCGCCTCGCGACGCGCAACACCGAGCTGCCCCTCTCCGCGATCACCATCAACCAGCAGATGATCGCCGACACCCTGGCCGTCGGCGCGGAGGAGACGTTCAACCTCGTGAGCGGCCTCTACCTCGGTAACGCCGGCACGGGCAACCAGGAGAACAACACCTACTCGCTGCGCGGCTACACCGCCTCCTCGGCGCAGCGCGACGGCGTGGACGACTCGTTGTTCACCAGCTCCGGCGGCTTCGACTACTCGCTCGTCGAGAGCATCGAGGTGATGAAGGGCCCGAACGGCATCCTCTACGGCGCGCAGGCCAACCCCGGCGGCGTCGTCAACATCGTGAGCAAGCGCCCGCGCGCGCGGCCGTTCACGAAGCTCACCGCGATGGCGGGATCGTTCGGCTTCTGGCGCGGCGAGCTCGACGCCTCGCACCACCTCGACCGCCGGCGGCGCTTCGGCTTCCGCGTGTCCGGCGCCGTCTCCAACAACCGCGGGCCGGTCGACTGGCCCGGCGATCCCAGGCTCGGCTACCGGGGGATCAATTCCTCCGTCAACTTCCGCGGGCCCGCGGGGCTCGAGGTATGGTTCTGGACCGGCTTCGTGCGCGATTCCTCGAGCCGCGCGAAATACATGACGCGCGCCTTCGCCACCACGGCGCCACGCTCCGCCACCGTCGCGGGCGAGGCCGGCGTGCCGATCTTCGACCGCGCGTTCATCGACGGCGGCGCCGGGCAGAACCTCCTCCACGCCTACACCCGGGTGAACACCGACACCTACGAGGCCGGCGCGAGCCGCACGTTAAAGTTCGGCCCCGTCTCGCTCGATTCGCGCCTCATCGGCCGCTACCGCCATCAGCTCAGCGACGGCAGCCGCGTGCGCGGCATCGGCAACGACACCTTCGTTGATCGCGCCGGCGCGATCATCGGGCCGGCCAACTCGGTCGACAATCGCTTCGTCAATTTCTCGCTCGTGCAGGACGGCCGCATCGGCGGCGTCTACCGCACCGGCCTGCGCTACGACTTCCGCCCCACCGTGCGCAAGGACCACAACTACGCGCTCGACCTCAACGCCAACGTCCCGCTCGGGCCGCTGCACAGCCAGACACTGCTCACCGCCACGACCACGAGCGGCACCGTGTTTGCCATCAACTCCACCTACGACATCACCACGCCCGCCGTTCTCCAGTCGCTCGGCTACCAGGTCGTCGGCAACACTCCGCGCGTGTGGCTCTACCCCGTGTCGAGCGTCGTTTCCGGCATCGACCGCGACGTCGTGCTCGCGCGCAACAACATCCGCGCGCTCAACGGCACCACGTTCACCACCAGCGAGGTCTACGGCGTCGGCGTGCTCGAGCGGTTGTCGGCCCTCGACCGGCGCGTCGTGCTCATGGGCGGCGTCCGGCGCAGCCACACCGAGTCCAAGATCGCCACGACGAATGCCGCGGGCGTCTTCGGCGCCTACGCGCTGCGCGAGGGCGACCGGGACAGCCCGGGCATCGCCGGCCTCGTGAAGTTTTTCAAGGACGAGCGCAGCGAAGGCATCGTCTACGCGAACTTCAATCGCACCTTCATCCCCGTCTTCACTGTCGATCAGCGGCTCGCGACGATCGGGCAGAAGTTCCCCGACCGCATCGCCTCGACCAAGGAATACGGCGTCAAGCTCGACCTCTTCCGCAGCCGCGTCGTCGCGACCGTCTCCACCTTCGACAACGAGGAAAGCAATGTCCTCCGGCCGCAAATCGACACCGATGGCTCCGTGACCGGCGTGCGCGACCGCACCTACAGCGCCCCCATCGGCGCGCGCACGACCAAGGGCTTCGAGGGCGATTTGAATTTCAAGCTCTTCGGCGGCCTCGAGGCCGTGCTCGGCTACTCGACCCAGAAGGCCCGCCTCGACAGCGGCATCCGCCCCGAGGCGATTCCCAACGGCACGGCGTCCGCGCTCGTCACGCACCGCTGGCGCGCGGGCGCGCTGAAACATTTCTCCGCCACCTACATCTACAACCGCTGGGGCTCCTTCCTCCTCGGCGGCGGCCGCACGACCTGGCTCGTCGAAGGCGGCGCGCAGCACGCCCTCGCCCTCGGCTACCGCTGGAGGAACACCGACCTCCGCCTCCGCGTCTCCAACCTCCTCGACGTGCGCGACGCCCAGCCGAGCACCTTTGACACCGCCATCGGCGTGACCAACCCGCGCAGCTACCGCCTCGGCGTGACCACGAATTTCTGAAAATGAACCGCAAAACCACCGCCATTCTCTCGCTGCTTGCCTCCGCCGCCCTCGCCGCCGAGCTCCCGCCGCCGCCCACGCTCCGCGCGATCCCGGGCATCGAGAAGACAATCGTCGTAGCCGCCACGCCCGTCGCGCCGAAAAACGGCGAGCAATCCGTCGTCCGCCTCAAGGACGGCCGCATCTTGCTCCTCTGGTCCGAGTTTCTCCGCACGGATCTGATGCCCGCGGCCGAGCGCCCCGCGCCGTCGCCCCTGCGCCGCGATCCGACGGGCGACGACGGCTACGCGCGCATCAGCGGCATCGAGTCGCGCGACGGCGGTCGCACCTGGTCCAAGCCACGCGTCGTCGTCGCCGACGCCGACGCGCTCGTGAACTGCATCTCGCCAAGCCTCACGCGCATGGCCGACGGCCGCATTTTGCTCGCCTACTCGTGGCGCAGCGGTGGCAACGGCCGCGACAACTACGGCAACTGCGCGAAGATGGTCCGCTTCTCCTCCGACGAGGGCGCCACGTGGTCCGAGCGCATCCGTCTCACGCCCGACAACACCGAATACCACACCGGCTGCCACGACCGCGCATGGACACTCGCCGATGGCCGCGTGATGGTGCAGTGCCACACGATTTTTCCACCCGGCGTCGCGAAACCGGGCCCCGGCTACAAGGCGACCTGCATGGGCACCTACTTCGCCTACTCCGACGACCACGGCAAAACCTGGCACCGCACGCCAGTGATGAAGGACCCGCTCGCCGGCCACGCGGGGCGCTTCGAGGAATCCTGCCTCGCGCAGCGCGCCGATGGCTCGCTCGTCCAGTTCATCCGCAACTGGCACGGCCAGTCCTTCGTGAGCGAATCCGCCGACCGCGGCACGACGTGGAGCGCGCCCCGGCCCTCGGGCGTCTTTTCCGCGCTCGCGCCGAGCTACGTCACGCGGCTGCCCGGCTCGCCCGACCTGCTGATGATCTGGAATCCCACCTGGAATCCCGACGCCCGCATCTTCGGCCAGCGCACCGTGCTCGCCTGCGCCGTGAGCAAGGACGGGGGCCGCACCTGGGGCCTGCCCAAGGCCCTCGAGACCAGCCTGGAGCAGTGGGCCGAGTATCCGGGCGTCACCTTCGTCGGTGGCGACGCGCTCGTCCACTACCGTGTCTTCAGCCACGACCGCAAGCGCTGCGACCTCGTGCAGGCGCGCGTGCCGACCGCTTGGTTCGGCCAGCCGTGATTTTTCCCGCCATGAGAACCCACTCCGCTCCTCCTCTGCTCCGTTTCGCGGCGCTCGCCGCGGTTTTCGCTTCGCTCCTGTTCATCACTGGCAGACCGGTGCTGGCCGCGGAGGATGCGCGCCTCACCGGTGTCGTTCGCAACGCGGTCACGGGCGGCTTGCTCAACGGCGCCACGATCGAGGTCGCCGCGCTGGGGCTCAGCACGCGCACGGACGCGTTTGGCCGCTTTGAGCTCACGGGGTTGCCCGCGGGCGAGCACGCGGTGCGGGTGGACTACACGGGGCTTGATGCGGAGACGCGCGTCATGCGGGTCGCCGCCGGCGGGGTGGCGCGGGCGGAGTTCCTGCTCCGCTCCGAGATTTTGAAGCTGGAAACGGTTCAAGTCACCGCCGAGGCGAGCGGCCACGCCGCCGCCATCACGCGGCAGCGCAACGCGGTCAACGCCCTCTCCGCCGCCGCCGCCGATGCGTTTGGCAGCCTTGCCAACCAGAATCCCGGCGAGGTCTTCATGCGCCTGCCGGGCGTCACCGCCACCGTCACCGAGGACAACGAGGTCAGCGCCGTCGCGGTGCGCGGCATGGCATCCACGCTCAACGCCGTCACGATGGACGGCGGCATCCTGGCGCCGGTGGCGAGCAACGCCACGCGCCAGGTGCGCTTCACGACCAACGTCACCGCGCAGTTCGAGGAGTTTGAGGTGGTGAAAGGCATCACGCCCGACATGGACGCCGCCTCGATCGGCGGCACGCTCAACATGAAGACGCGCTCGCCGCTCAACACCGCGCGCGGCCACGAGCTCTCGTATCGTTTCGGCGCGCGGTGGGCGCCGCCCTTCGCCCCGCACAACCCGATGCGCCGCGACCGCCCGCTCCATCCCGATCTCTCGCTGAACTACCAGGGCGTCTTCAGCATCCTCGGCGGGGACCGCAATCTCGGCGTCAGCCTCAACGCGACCTACTTCGAGAGCGTCGGCGACTACGTGCGCACGATCCGCGACTACCAGTCCACCAATGCGAGCCCCGCCTTCATGTGGAACTACCAGGCGTCGGATTATTTTTTCAACCGCCACCTCGAGACCATCAGCGGCCGCGTGGATTTCCAGTGGAACGAATTCACGCGGCTCAGCCTCCGCGGCACGGTCAACGACTACACGGCCTTCGGCGGCCACCAATACAACGAGTCGCGCGCGCTCACCGCGCAGACCATCGCGGCGCTCGACGCCGCGGGCAACCCGACCGGCACCGGCGCCATCCTGCCCAATTTCACCGACCGTCGCACCGAGGCCCGCGCCATCGCCGCCTCCCAATTCCAGATGATCGCCAACAGCATCGGCCAGCTCCAGCGGCAGCGCACGGTTCAGTTCGTCGGCGAGCACAAGCGGGGCGCCCTCCAGCTCAACGCCGATCTCAACGTCGCCACCGGCGTGCTCGATCAGACCAGCGGGCAGGACACGAAGGATCGCGCCGGCGGCAGCCTGACCAGCACGATCACGGGCGTCGGCTGGGTGCTCGACTCGTCGCAGTCGCTCGAGTTTCCGCGGTTCACGCAGACCGGCGGCCCGAGTATCTACGATCTCAACAACTACCGGAACAGCATCCTCACGCAGACGGGAGGCCGGCGCGCCGCGCACGTGTATTCCGCGAAGCTCGACGTCCGCCATGATCTGCCCACGCGGGTGCCCGCCTATGTGAAGGCCGGCGTCGCCTACCGCCGGCAGGACTCCCTCAGCACGACGTGGAACAACACGCGCTACACCTACGCCGGGCCCGATGGCGTGGTGGGCAACGCCGATGACACGCTGGCGCCGTTCGCCAACCCCGGGCTCGTGCGCAGCGCCCAGTTCGGGCTGGGCAACCTGCCGTTCGTCCACATCGGCTCCGTCGGCCAGAGCGTGAAGGACCAGCCCGGCCGCTGGGTCGAGGATGTGTATTTCCGCGAGTCGCAAAAATTCGCCGGCACCAACGATGTCGCGGAGGACATCACGGCGGGCTACCTGCTCGGCCACGTGCGCGCCGGCCCCCTCACGGTGCTCGGCGGCGTGCGGCTCGAGCGCACCGATCTCGACGCCAAGGCCTGGGTCATCAACCGCACCCTCCCCGCCATCACCGACCCCGTGCTCCGCGCCGCCACGGAATACAGCCGGCGCAGCCGCGGGGGATCCTACGACAACACCCTGCCGAGCCTCCACCTCACCTACGCGATCCAGCCGCGGCTCCTCGCGCGCGCCAGCTACTCGACGGGCATCGCGCGGCCGAACTTCAACAACCTGATCCCGACCGAGTCCGTCAACGACGCCGCGCGCACCGTCACGATAAGCAACCCCGCGCTCAAGCCGCAGACCGCGGACAATTGGGACGTCAGCCTCGAATACTACATGCGGCAGCTCGGCCTCGTGTCGGCCGGCGTCTTTCAAAAGGACCTCGCGGATTTCATCTTCAGCAGCAGCGGCCTCGTCGTCGGCACGGGCAACGACAACGGCTTCAACGGTCAGTATTCCGGCTACACGCTCAACACCTCGTTGAACGGCGGCCGCGCGCGCGTGCGCGGGCTTGAGCTCAACTGGCAGCAACAGCTCGCGTTCGGCCCGAAGTGGGTGCGCAGCTTCGGCCTTTTCGCCAACCTCACGCGCCTCAACACCCGCGGCGACTACGGCACCGGCGTGCCGCAGGCCGTGAGCTCGCTCGCCGAGTTTGTGCCGACCTCGTGGAACGCCGGCGCGCGGTTCTCGCGCGGCGGCTTTCGCACCAACCTCCTCGTCAACCACACCGGCGAATATCTCTTCACCTACTCGGCCAACGCCGCGCGACGCGTCTACAAAAAGGAGTTTCGCAACACTACGCTCAGCCTCAGCTACGCGTTCCGCCCGTCGATCGAGGTCTATTGCGACGCCTACAATTTGTTCAACCAGCCGCAGCGCCTCTATCTCGGCGTGCCGCACCACCTGCAGAATTACTCCGAGAAGGGCATGATCATCAGCTTTGGCGTGCGCGGGCGGTATTGAACGATTCGCGCCCGACATGAAACGCCTCCGCTGCCTCCCGTTCGCCGCGCTCGCGCTCTCCGCCGCCGCGGCGGCTGCGCCGACCCGCCACCTGTTTCTCGATCCCGCGTTCGTCTCCATCGCCGCCGGCGTCGCGCTCACCGTCAATCCCCCGCTGCGCAGCGAGGTCGTGATTCGCCGCGATCGCCCGTGGGAGAGTTTCATGATCACGTTCTACACGTCCGTGATCGACGAGGGCGGGAAACTCCGCCTGTGGTATGACACCCGCGAGTCCACCGCCATCGCGCACCTCGCCTACGCCGACTCCACCGACGGCGTGAACTGGGTGAAGCCCGCGCTCGGGATCGCGGAGCACGCCGGCAGCACGGCCAACAACCTCGTCGGCCTCGCCAGCCTCGAGGGCAATGTCTTCCGCGATCCGCACGCCCAGACCGAGGCGGAGCGCTACGTCTACGTCTCGACCGTCTTTCGCGGCGGCGGCATCTACCGCCACACCTCGCCCGACGGCCTGCGCTGGAAGCGCGACCCGCGGCCGCTGCTGCCCTTCGAGGGGGACACGCAGAACATCACGCTCTGGGATGAGACGCTCGGCTCCTATGTGCTCTTCCTTCGCGCCTGGGATCGCCAGCACCCGCGCAACCAATGGCGCCGCGTCGTGCGCTTCGCGACCCCGCGCCTCGACCAGCCGCTCCCGCTCGTGCCCAACGGCCGCGGCAGCCATCCGAGCGATCCCAAGCGGGATCCGTTTCTCACCACCGAGCTGCCGGTCGTCTTCGCCTGCGACGAACGCGATCCCGCGGACACCGACGTCTACACCAGCGCCATCCTCCGCTATCCGCTCGCGCCCGAGTGGCTCGTCGGCTTTCCGGCGTTCTACCGGCACGGCAATTTCTCGGGCCAGCGCAACGACGGACGCACGGAGGTGCAGTTCATCGCCAGCCGCGACGGCTTGAAATGGGAACGCTACGCGCGCGAGCCGTATCTGCGCCCCGGCCTCGCCGGCTCCGACAGTGGCAACATGGTCTACATCGGCGCCGGCATGGTCATCCGCGGCGACGAGATCTGGCAGTTTGGCACGGGCTATCGCACGACCCATGGCGACACCAAGGGGCGGCAAGCGAAAGCCGACGGCGCGGTCTTCCGCCACGTGCACCGGATCGATGGGTTCGTCTCGCTCGACTTCGATGCCGCCGGCGGCCGCGCCACGACCGCGCCCGTGACGATCAGCGGCGCGACGCTGCGGCTCAACCTCGACACCGGCGCGCTCGGCGAGCTGCGCGTCGGGTTGATCGATGCAAAGTCGGGCGCGGCGATCGCGGGATTCGCGGCGGCGGAGTGCGAGCCCCTGCAGATCAATTCGACCGGTGCGGTCGTGACGTGGAAGGAGGGGGCCGGCCTGGGAACGCTGCGCGGCCGCGACGTGCGCGTGGAGTTCTCGGGCGCGCGCACGAAACTCTACTCGTTCCGGTTTGAGTAGCGCCTCAGCCGCCGCGCGGCGGCGGCGCCAGCGACTCGCCGCGGAAAAATTCCGGCATGATCCGGATCTGCCGCTGCGTCACCAAGCCGTCCTCGATCAGCTCGAGCACGACGCGCAGCAGGCGCTTCGCGAAGTCGTGCGGCTGCGTGTGGTAGCGCGCCGGTGCCGGCAGCACGAACGGTAGGAACGGATCCTCGTCACGCGAGATCAGCGACACATCCTGCGGCACGCGCAGGCCGAGCTGCGCGAGCCGCGACGCCACCGTGAGGTAGTAGTTCGACGATGAGACGAGCAGCGCCGTCGGCCGCCGCTGCTGCTGCATCAGCCGCCGCACCGTGCGTCCGAGGTGGTCCACCGTCGCCTCGTGGTGGACGATCTGCGCCTCTGCGCTCGTGCACCCCGAGCCGCGGGCGCCTTCGAGAAAGCCCCCCTCGCCCTCGAGATCGCCCGCGCGGCGCGACTTGTGGTTGAGGAACACGATCCGCCGGTGCCCGGCCGCCAGCATCGCGCCCACCGCGTGCCGGCACAGCGCCCGGTAGTCGAGATCCACCGACGGCAGATCAATCCCGGGGTAAATCGAGCCCGCGGCCACGCACGGCACGCCCGCCTCCGCGAACCACCGTTGCGCCGGCTCCGTCGAGAGCGTGAGGATCCAGCACGCCGAGGGATGCTGCGGGACGAGCCGTTGCAGCGCGCGCCGCGCCGTCGGCCGGAAATACGGCCGCCCGTGCAGCACCCGCAGCCGGTGCCCGTGGTCGATCAGCAGCTCGCGCAGCTCGTCCACCCACAGCGCCTGCGAGGGCCGCAGCTGCTCCATCGGATCGGGCATGAGGAGCGTGACGGCCGTCGGGTTCGCGGCGGGCGAGCCGCCGGGGGGGACGCGCGCTATCCGGTGCCCGGCGCCGTGGCGCGTGTCGAGGATCCGTGCGCGCTGCAGCTCCTCGAGCGCGGTGCGCAGCGTGTTGCGGCTCACTTGAAGCAGCCGGCAGAGCGGCCGCTCGCCCGGCAGCCACTCGCGCCACGTGCCCTTGGCGATTTCCTGCCGGAGGATCGCGGCGGTCTGCGTGACGAGTGAGTGGCGTTGCGGCAGCGAGGGCACGACCCGACGCTGGCGAACCCGGTGTGCGGCTGTCAAAGGATTGGTTCCCGGATGGGGCCACTGCTTGCCGCTTCCCACGCGCGCGCGCCGCCCGCACGGTCCGCCGGCAAATCGCCGCCCGATGCCTCCGAGCCGCTTCCCCTACCGCTGGCGCATCGTCGCGCTCCTCTTTTTTCTCTCGGCAATCAACTACCTC
>JAEUHB010000027.1 GCA_016794665.1 Opitutaceae bacterium | reverse complement strand
CGCGCGCGTGACGCACCGCCACGGCGTCGAGGACCTCATCCGCAAGGGCCGCGACCTCGAGAAGACCGTGCTCGCGCAGGCGGTGCGCTGGCACCTCGACAGCCGCGTGCTCGTCTACGGCAACAAGACCGTGGTGTTCGACTGAGACGGCCCCGGCGAGATGTAGGCGGGGTGCCCTCACCCCGCGGGCTTGAGGCTGCGAACGCGAATCCTCGCGGGGCGAGGGCACCCCGCCTACAATGAGGAAAGCCCTGCACTCGCGAGCAAGCGGCTCTGATCGAGCCGCACCGAGGTGACGCCGTAACCCAGCCGTTGCGCGACCTCGCGGACGATCGCGGCGGCGTGCGGGCTCGCGGTCTCGGCGACGGCTGTGCCGTGGCGCGGATCATAAACGGCGATCGCGCCGGGGCTGGGGCGGAAAAACAGCAGAGGAAATTCCCGGCCGCCGCTCGTGACGACGTAGACGTCAGCGGGGACCGGCAGGAGCCGCGCGGCGTGGGCGACCGCCTGCGTCGCGTCGAGACCGCCGCCGGCCGCGGCGATATGGCGGCGCTGCGCCAGGGTGAGGCGCTTCGCCTCGCGGCCGAGGACCGCGCCGGCGGCCTGCGTGGCGCGCTCCATGTGATCGCCGCTCCCCGCGGACACCTTGAGCGGGATCACGCCTAGAAATTCGTCGCGAAGCCACCACTCGCCGGCCCAGGTGACCAGCGCGACCGTGTGGTGCTGGCCGTTGTGGGGTAGGAGCGTGGTGAAAGGTGCGCGTTGCTCGCCGGGAAATTCCGCGGCGAAGGTCGCGAGGTAGGCGAGGGTTGAGATGAGGCAGCCCTCGGGCAGGTGGAGGGCGTCGGGATAGTCGGGTGGCGAACTCGGACCAGGCTGGGCGGCGGGGAGGTGCGCGGGAGTGAGCATAAGGGCAAATGCCAGCACGCGGAGCATCAGGCGCGGGGCAGGAGTCATGGCCCGCTCCACCCGCACGCGGCCCCGGAACTTTCACGAAATCCGCGGGCCGCGTTTTTTTGTGATTCTTGAAAGATCGGCCCCGCCGTGGCGGTGTAGCGGTGCGTGAAGTCCCCCCGTCCTCACCCCGGCACCTCGCTGCTGACGCGCCCGACGCTGCTCTTTCGCGTGCGCGAGTGGCAGGATGCCGCCAGCTGGGCGGAGTTTCACCGGCTCTACCGCCGCCTCATCTACGGCCGCGCCCGCCGCGCGGGCCTCGCCCACGAGGACGCGGAGGACGTGGCGCAGGACGTGTTCAAGCGCGTGGCCGAGACGATCAAGGACTTTGACCTCGATCCGGGCCGCGGCTCATTCCGCGGCTGGCTGATGAAGCTCACGCAGTGGCGCATCGCGGATCAATTTGAGCGCCGCGGGAAGCTGCCGGCGCGCCCGCCCGCGACGCCGCGGGACAGCTCGACCGCCGGCGACACGGCGACAATCGAGCGCGTGCCGGCGCCGGCGGACAACGACGACGAGTGGGACGAGGAGTGGCGGCGGCACATCCTCGCCGCCGCGGTGGAGCGCCTCGCGCGGCAGGTGAAGCCGCGGCATTTCCAGGTGTTTGAGCTCTACGTGCGCCAGCAGTGGCCGGTGCTCAAGGTCTCGGGCGAACTGGGGATCAACCCCGCGTCCGTCTACGTGATCGGCCACCGGCTCACGAAGCAGCTCAAGGCCGAGGTGGAAAAACTGCGGGGGCAGCTCGGATGAACGCCCCCGTGCCGCCCGCCATCCCCGACTACGAGCTGCTGCGCCCCATCGGGCGCGGGAGCTACGGCGACGTCTGGCTCGCGCGGGGCGTCACCGGCGTGTGGCGCGCGGTCAAGGTGGTGTGGCGCGAGCGCTTCGCGGACGCGGGGCCGTTCGAGCGCGAGTTCAAGGGCCTGAAGGAATTCGCCGAGGTCTCGCTCGGCGAGTCGATCCAGCTCGCGCTGCTGCACGTGGGGCGCAACGACGCCGCGGGTTTCTTCTACTACGTGATGGAGCTGGCCGACGACGCGGAGCGCGGCCGCGCGATTGAGCCGGCCACCTACGTGCCGCTCACGCTCGCGGAGCTGCGGTTGCGCCGCGGCCGGATTGCGGTGGCGGAGGCCGTGCGGTTCGGCGTCGAGCTGGCGCGTGTGCTCGCGGGCCTGCACCGGCGCGGGCTCGTGCATCGCGACATCAAGCCATCAAACGTGATCCTCGTGGGCGGCGTGCCGAAGCTGGCGGACATCGGGCTCGTCGCGCCCGCGGACAGCGCGCGGACGTTTGTCGGCACCGAGGGCTACGTGCCCCCGGAGGGTCCGGGCACGCCGGGCGCGGATGTGTTCGCGCTGGGCAAGCTGCTCTACGAGCTCGCCACCGGGCTCGACCGACAGGAATTTCCGCAGCTGCCGGCCGAGCTGAACCGCCTGCCGGACCATCGGGCGCTGCTGGCGCTCAACGAAGTGATCCTGCGCGCGTGCGATCCGGAGCCGCGGCCGCGTTACCGCGACGGCGGCGAGCTGCTCGCGGACCTGGAGGCCTTGCATGCTGGCCGACGCGTGCGGCGCGCGCCGTGGGGGAAGGCAGCGGCCCTGTTGATCGTCGGGGCCGTGGTCGGGTTGGGCTGGTGGCAGTGGCGGCTGGCAGCCTTCGGGCCGAAGCCGCCCCGCGCGGCCCCCAGCGCGCAAACGGCCGCCGTCGACCCCGCCGTCGCCGTGCTGCCGTTTGCCAACGTGGGCGGGGACCCCGGGCAGGAGTATTTTTCCGACGGGCTGACCGAGGAAATCCTCAACGCGTTGGCGCGGGAGCGGGGGCTGCGCGTGCCGGGCCGCGCTTCGTCCTTTGCCTTCAAGGGCCGGAATCTCCCCGCCGCCGAGATCGGCCGGGCGCTCGGCGTCGGCCAGCTCGTCGAAGGCAGTGTGCAGCGCGCCGGCGGCCGCGTGCGGATCCGCGTGCAGATCACGCGGGCGGCGGACGGGTTCAGCGAAGCGCTCGGGAATTTCGACCGGGACGGCGCGGACGTGTTTGCGCTGCAGGACGAGGTGGCGCGCGCGGTGGTGGAGAAACTCACCCGTCGCCACGCCCATGCCCGCGGGGCGGGGTTGACCAAGGACGCCGCCGCTTACGACGCCTACCTGCGGGGCCGGGCGTTGCATCCGCGGTCGGCGGAGGGCGCCCGCGCGGCCATCCCGTTTTACGAGCAGGCGGTCACGCTGGATCCGGCGTTTGCGCTGGCGTGGGCGCACCTCGCCGCGGCGCGCTTCCGGCCTTACGGGGCGATGGATGACCGCAGCCCCGCCCTCGCCGCGGCGGCCCGCAGCGCGATCGACCGGGCGCTCGCGCTCGAGCCCGACCTGCCGGAGGCGCTGATCGCGCGGGCGGTATGGCACCGGAGCGTGGACCATGATTACGCCGCGGCGCAACGCGACCTCGAGCGGGCCGAGGCGCAGCGGCCCCCGACCGGGCAGTTGCGGTTTTCGCAGGCGACGCTCGCCTTGTCGCAAGGTGACTGGGCATCGGCCGCGCGGTTGGCGGGCGAGGCCTTGGCGCTGGATCCGCAGAACGGTGATTACACCAATGCGGCGGCGATCACGTTTTTCAGCCCGCGCGGCGAATTTGCCGCGGCCGACCGGCTGTTGGAGCGCGCGATGGCCATCCAAGGGCCCGGGCTGATGTCGCCCTTTTCCAACAGAGTCTTCACGCGCCAAGCGTGGCGCGGGCCGGAGGCGGCACTGCGCCTCGCCGAGCGCGCGCCGGCCGGCCAGAGCGGCCGCACCTGGGTGCGCGCGGAGTTGCTGGCGGAGCTGGGCCGGCGTGACGAAGTCCGGGTGATCATCGACGCGGCCGAGCGGGATACCGACCCGGCCTCGCCGACCGCCGGGGAGTCGGCCCGCGTGCGGCGCGACGCGAGCTATGCACTGCTCGCGGCGGCGGGACGCGACGATCTCGTCCGGCGGCGCGCGGAGGAACGCTGGACGAGGGCCACGCAGGAGCTCGCCCGGGGCAACGCCTCCCCCTTGGCCCGCAACCGCCTCGTGGACGCCGCGATCGCCCTGGGCCGGCGCGAGGATGCGCTCGCGGCGCTCGAGGAATGGCGAGCCTCGGTGGCGGCCCTGCCCGGCGCGCGCGCGCGCATCCGGGATTTCGGCAGTTTTGCCATTCCGCACTATGCGCGGCTCGGGCGGGCGGACGAGGCGATTGCGTTCCTGCGCGACATGGTGGCGCAGGGCTTCAGCGGGCTGACGATGTTGCTGCGTAATCGCGCCGATTTCGCCCCGATCCGCCACGATCCGCGGTTTCAGGAGCTGGCGGCACAAGCCGAGGCGCTGGCACGGGCGCAGCCCGACCCGCTCGACCCGTAGGCGAACTCCCCGTTTCCGGCATGGACACGGCCCGGCGCAGGTGTTTTGGTCCCCGGTTCCAAAACCACCACCCGCCCGCATGAGCACGCCCGCCACTCCCTCCGCCCCGAAGCCCGCCGGCGACGACCGCAACCTCGTCCCCGCGGACGCGTCGCCCGCGCCCACGCTGGAGGATCGTCTCCAGTCTCTTTGGGAAAAGAACCGCAACGCGATCATCGGCGCCTGCGTGCTCGTCCTCGCGGTAATCGTGGGCAAGGGCATCTGGGAGCGCATGGAGCGCAGCAAGCATGAGGAAATCGGCAAGGCCTACGGCGCCGCCGCGACGAGCGACCAGCTCCGCACCTTCAGCGCCGCCCACGCCTCGCACCCGCTCGGCGGCATCGCCCATCTCCGGCTGGCCGACGAAGCTTACGCCGCGGGCAAGTTCACTGACGCCATCGCCGGCTACGACAAGGCCGTGGTCATCCTCGCCGACAACCCGCTCGGCGCCCGCGCGCGCCTCGGCCGTGCGACCGCCAAGGCCCAGGCCGGCAAGGCCGCCGAGGCCACCACCGAACTCAAGGCCATCGCCGACGACACCAAGCTGCCGAAAGCCGTGCGCGGCGAGGCTGCGTATCACCTGACGGGCCTCGCGGTCGAGGCGGGCAACGCCACCGAGGCCCAGAAATTCGTCGACCTCCTCACGCAGCTCGACCCCGATCCCCGCAACCCGTGGACGGGCCGGGCGATGATGCTCCGCGCCACGCTGCCGGCGGCTCCTGCTCCGGCCGCCCCTGCGCCCGCGGCCGGGGAAAAGAAAGCCGACGCCGCCGCGCCAGCGGTGAAGGTCGAGATTCCGAAGAAGTAGTAGGGCCGGACGCGTTTTCTGGTAGCCCTGCTCGTGAGAGCAGGGACCGGCGGGAGTTTGAGCGTGCGTGCTGACCCGCCTCTCACGAGGCGGGCTACCGCAACCCAATCAAGTCGGCTCGCCAAGCAATGTTCAGAAATTCCCGCTGACGCCGAACTTGATGACGGTCGTGTAGAGATCGTTTCGCGTCATCCGGTCGGGGATGTAGGTATATTGGTGGTTGGTGCCGGTGTTGAAGACGTTGATCACGTCGGCGTAGAGGCTGAGCCGGCGGCTGACGGCGTAGGCGACGTTGAAGTCCACGGGCGTGCTGCCCTTGTCGTAGACCCGGCGCGACGGGTCGGCGTTGTAGGACTCGAGGCGATCGGCGGCGTAGTTCATCTTCACCCGCACGGTCCAGCCGCGGGAAATGTAGGAAATCCCGACGTTGCCAGTGCGCGGCGTGAAGAGCGGCAGCGAGCGGCCGGTGCGGTTGTCGCCGGCGTTGCCGTAGTTTCCCTCGGTGCGCAGCCACGTCATGTTGGCGAAGGCGCCGAAGCCGCGCCAGATGCCGCCGAGGTGGCTGAACTGCTGGCTGTAGGAAAACTCGAGGCCGCGGATCGTGGCGGAGCCGCCGTTGCGATCGGTGTTGAGCGTGTAGCCTTCGTATTCCTGGCCGAAGATGTTGTTGGTCCCGTCGACGCGGCCGACGTTGGCGCGGTAGATGAAATTCGAGAGCTTCTTTTCGAAGACGCCGATCGACACGAGGCCGGCGGGCTCGAAGTAGTATTCGAGGGCGGCGTCGAGGTTCTTGGAGCGCTGCGGCTGGAGGTCGGGGTTGTTGGAGGTGATCGTGAAGAGATCGTTGTTCACGGTCATGTCGGGCACGATCTGGCCGAAGTTGGGGCGGCCGATGCCGGTCGAGTAGCTGAGGCGGCCGACGAGATTGCGGGTCGCGTTGTATTTCAGGTGGATGCTCGGGAAATAGTTCCGGTAGGCGCCGCCGGCCTCGGAGCGGTTGCCGTATTCCGCGAGGTTGCGCCGGACAATCTCGGCCTCGGAGAGCGTGCCCGTGATCGTGGCGCGGCGGGCGCGCTCGGCGGCGGTGATCTCGCGACGGAAGCCCTGGCCGCTGAAATCGGTCTCCTCCATGCGCACGCCGGTGACGACAAAGAGCCGGCCAAAGCGCGTCTCGCCCTGCACGTAGGCGGCGGTGACGCTCTCCGAGGCGCGCGAGTCGAGGCGGATGGAGTCCTGCGTGCTGAGCGCGACGTCGCGCCGGAAAAGCTGCGGCTGCGTCCGCAACGTGTCCTGCAACTCGGGCAACTTCATAAACTGGAGCCCGCGCGGATAGGTGAACGCGACGTGCGTGTAGCCGGGATCGAAGAAGCGGCCGAGATCGTCGTCGTTGGCGGCGCCAACCGGGCCAGCGACGCCGTTGGGGCCGATGTAGGCGTAGACGTTGCGGTCCTGATCGCGGCGGCGGACCTGGTCGCGGAAGCGCGCGCCCGTCTTGATCGCGAGCGGCAGCTCGGTGGCGAAGGCCTTCCGGTAATTCACCTGCGCGCCGAAGATCTGATCGCGGCTCCGGATCTCGGGCAGGTCCACGGAGGTCATGGTCGCGTTCCGCGGGTCGAGGATGTCGGGACCGCTGATTTGGTTGACGGTGAAGAAGCGGTGGGTGGCGGAGCGATCGAAGCGGAAGCCGACGCCGGCGACGGCGCGCGCGGGGATGAAGCGCTCCTCCGTGCCCTTGGATGGCGAGAAGTTGGCGGTGAAGTCGAGCTTGCCGCCCCAGAGGTTGGCGCGCTCGCCGCCGATGGTGTAGTTCTGCGTGCGCACATCGCGCGCGCGGCGGTTTTGGTTGAAGGTAAACGTCTGGTTGCGCGTCTCGGTAACGGTGTTGGTGACGGAGACGATGTTGGCCGCGGCGGGTGTGCTCACGGTCGGCTGGCGGCGGTTGAGTTGGTCCTCGTAGAGGGAATAGGTCGTGTTGACCCAGAGCTTGGTGTCGGGGCCGAGTTTGTAGTCGAGGCGGAGGCCGAGGCCGGCGCGCTTGTGCTTGAGTTGGTCCTGCCCCCAGTTGGCGGCGCCGAAGAACACCGGCCGGTCGGCCGCGGTGGTCTGCTCGTAAACAAGGTTGGAGCGGTCGCGCGGCTTGTGGCTCTCGTTGTAGCTGGCGGTGAAGAGGAAGCCGACCTTCTCGCGGATGACGTCCGAGTGGCTGAGGCTCGCGAGGGGGCGGAAGGATTTTTGGTCGAGGTTGAGCGAGTTGCCGATGTTGTAGGTGGCGCGGCGGCCCTTGCGGTCGAGGGCGCTCTTGGTCTTCAGGTTCACGCTGCCGCCGATTGAGTCGGCGTCCATGTCGGGCGTGGCGGCCTTGGTGATCTCGATGGTCTCGATGAAGTCGGCGGGGACCTTGTCGATCTCGAAGCCGCGGTTGAGGCTGCGGGTGGAGCCGTTGGAGCCGCGGGTGCCGTCGATGCTGACGGCGTTCATGTTGGAATCCACGCCGCGGATGCGGATGAGGAGGATCTCGCCCTCGGACTCCTCCTTGCTGACGCCCGGCATGCGCTGGAGGAAGTTGCCGAGGTTGAGATCGGCGACGTTGCCGAAGGCGTCCGACGAGATCACGTCCTTCACGTTGCCGGCGTTGCGGCGCTGGGTGATGGCGAGGGCGTTGCCCTCGCGCTCGCCCTCGACGACGAACTTGTCGAGTTGGTAGACGGCTGAAGTGAGGCCCACGTCGAGCGTGGCGGCGGCGCCGGCGGCGACGCGCACACTCGCGATCTTCGGATCGAGACCGGTGTAGCGGACGGTCGCGGTGTAGTCGCCGGGCGCGACGTTGGCGAGGGTGTAGCGGCCGTCGCGCGTGGTGAACGCGGACGCGCCGCCAGGCGCGAGCGAAATTTCGGCGCCCTCGAGGTGGTGGCTGGTAGCGGCATTGGTGATCGTGCCGGTGACCGTGCCGGTGGATTGGGCGAGGGCGGTGGCGGAGAGGAGCAGCGAGGCAAGCACGCTGCGGACACGGCAAAGGACGGTCGTAGTCATGGCGGGGTGGGGTGGGGAGACGTAATCACCAATGCGCTGCACCGGCAAGGTGACACTTCGCTGGCCGGCCGGGTGCGCCAGGCCGTTGGCGGCGCGGGAAAATTCGAAAGGCCGGATCGCGTTGCAATCCGGCCTTTGGCTTTTCTGCGGACGAGGGTGTCCGACTACTGACGGTCGTCGCGATCGTCGTTCCGGTCGTCGTCGGACCTAATCTTCGCGCGGGCAGGGAGCATGAGCAGGAGCTGGCCGTCTTCGACGGTGTTGGGCGCGGGCGCGAGTGAAGGGCCGTGCGCCTGCACGACGGTGAGCCACGAGTCGGCACCGAAGAAGTCCGTGGCATCGATGATGCCGCTCGTCTCCCAGACGCCGGGTCCGACGACGGGCGGGACCCCGCCGGCAGGGGCGACCGCACCGTTGGGATTCATCTCGGCCACGCGCTTGGCGGCGAAATTGTTCTTCAGATCGAGGCGCCAGATGCTGCCTTCGCGGGCGCGCTTCGCATATTCCGGGCGGCTGTCACTGGTGCCGTCTTCCTGGAGCATCAGGTAGTCCTTGCTGGTGTCGATGTTGTCGGGAGCGAAGGCCATGTCGCCGCCGATGGCGGCGACGGTGTCGTTATTGTAGATCGTCTTGATGGTGGTGGTTCCGAGGATGTTGGCCGGGTTGAATTTCACCTCGTAGACGCGGCCGAGCTTGTTGCCGGTGCCGTTGCCGGTGGTGACGAAGTAAAACGTGTTCTTGTCGGTCTTGCTCCACGCACCGTCCTCGATGCGGATGAAGCCGAAGGCGCCGACGGCGTCGGAGTCGGCCTCGAGTTGCGCCTCGGTGCGGCTGGTCTGATCAGGCAGCTCGACCCACTTGCCGGTGATCGAGCCGGTGGTGAAGTTCAGCTCGCTGGTCTTGCCGGGCGTGGTGCTGACAAACGCGTAGAGCTTGCCGGTGTCGAGGCCGTTGCGGCTGAGCACGCTGGCGCCGGGGCTGCGGTTCTTTCTCCCGACGTAGAGGTAGAGCTGGTTGTCGGGCGTGGTCGGGCCGTCCTCCATGCACATGGCGACGGTCCACTCGCCGTCGTCGGGGCGCACGAGGGTGTTTTCCCAGGCGAAGCGGCCCATCTTCACGAGCGTATGCAGCTCGTGATCAAAGATCGCGACGGCGAGGCCGCCCTTGCCATCGAAGGTAGCCGCTCCGCCGCTCTCCTCCCCGGAGATGAAGATCGGGCGGTCAAAGCCGGCCTCGCGCCAGGCGAGCGAGCCGGAGCAGAAGCGGCCGAAGCCGCGCGTGGTGTTGTTGGCCTGCGGCGCCGCGAGCACGGTCTTCGTCTCCTCATCGTGCACGAAATCATAGGCGCGCTCGCCGGAGAGCACGCGGCCCTCGCGATCGAGGATGAAACGCGAGACGAAGGCGCCGCGATTGAGCGCACCGCCGACGTTTGGCTCGGACATGACGGTGTTGCCGAGCTCGTGGTTCATGTAGAGCACGGTGCGGCCGCCGTTGGCGCGGTGCGCGCCGAGCCCGTCGGGAATGCCGATCATCTGGTAGATTTTCGTGCGGTCGCTGGTGTTGGGCACCTGATCGCCGACGCTGAGCAGCGGCTGGACGACGTAGTCCGTCGTGACCGGGACGAGGTAGGACTTGATCTTCGTGTAATCAGCGGCGTGGGCGCAGCCGATGGCGATGAGAGGGAGGAACAGGGTGGAGAAGCCACGCGAGGCGCGGGCAACGAGGGCCGGTTGAACCGGAGCGGGAGCATAGTGCATCATGGTGATGATCGGGTTGGAATGAACCGCTGCGACTATGGCGCACGGGTGCGGCGATGCCGTGGCCATCGGGTTACGGTTGCGCAAACAAGTCGGCGCCGGCCGTGGAATCGGGCGGCGCGCAAAAAGCTCGCGACCGAGTCCCCGCCGCGCGGGGATTCCGGCGCCCCATGCACTCGAAACTCCCCTCGTCCCCTGCGGCCGTGACACGCCGCGCCTTGTTGCAGCAGGCCGGGCTCGGTGCGCTCGGCTTGGCGGCCGTTGGCCCCGCGTTGATCGGCGCCGAGGCGACTCCGCCGAAAAAGTCCAATGCGCCCGCGCCTTCCGGGGCGCCTGGCGATCTCGCGCCGCTCAATCGCTTCGGCCGCATGATGCAGGAATTCTACGTCGCGCGCGTCCGGGAGGTGGAGCGCGCGGCCAACGCCCGCCGCGCCGCGCTGCGCACGCGGTCCGACGCCGAGGCCTACGTGCGCGACGTGCGCGCGAAGGCCCAGCAGTGCTTCGGCCCGTGGCCGGCGAAGACGCCGCTCAACGCCCGCGTCACCCGGATCATCGAGCGCGACACCTATCGGATCGAGAACGTGATCTTCGACAGCCGTCCGGGATTTCCGGTGACGGCAAACCTCTACGTGCCCAAGGGCCGCGCCGGCAAGCTGCCCGGCGTCGTCGGCACCTGCGGCCACTCCGCCAACGGCAAGGCCGCCGAGGCCTACCAGTCCTTCGCCCAGGGCCTGGCGCGCCTCGGCTACGTCTGCCTGATCTACGATCCGGTTGGACAGGGCGAGCGGTTGCAGTGCGTGGGGCCCGACCTCAAGCCGCGGCACGGCATCGGCACGGCCGAACACCTCCATGTTGGGAACCAGCAGTTTCTCGTCGGCGAATTCATCGGCGCGTGGATGGCGTGGGACGGCATCCGCGCGCTCGACTACTTGCTCTCGCGCCCGGAGGTGGACCCGCAGCACGTCGGGGTGACGGGCAACTCCGGCGGCGGCACGCAGACGACGTGGCTCTGCGCCGCCGATCCGCGCTGGACGATGGCGGCGCCGAGCTGCTTCGTGACGACCTTCCGGCGCAATTTGGAGAACGAGCTCCCCGCGGACACCGAGCAGTGCCCGCCACGCGCGCTCGCGCTCGGGCTCGATCACTCGGACTTCATCGCCGCGATGGCGCCGCGGCCGGTGATTCTGCTCGGCGGCGAGCGCGACTACTTCGATGCGCGCGGGCTTGAGGAGGCGTTTGCGCGCCTGAAAAATCTCTACCGGCTCCTCGGCGCCGAGGAAAACATCCAGCTCTTCATCGGCCCCAACCCCCACGGCTACACGCAGGTGAACCGCGAGGCGATGTATGGCTGGTTCAACCGCCAGACGAAAATCTCCACGACCTCCACCGAGCCCGCGATCACGATCGAGAAGGATGAGACGCTCCTGTGCACCGCGCGCGGGCAAGTCGGCGAGGCGTCACCCGCCACCGTGTTCACCGCCACGCGCGATCTCGCGCGCTCGCTCGCGGCGAAACGCGCGCGGCCCGAGGGTGCGGAGCTCCGGCGCGCGGTGGCCGAGGTGCTGAAGCTCCCGGCGCGCGACGCCTCGGCGCCGCCCGACTACCGCATCCTGCGCCCGAGCTCCGGTCGCCGCTATCCGAAGCGCTACGCCGGCACCTACGCGGTCGAGACCGAGCCCGGCGTCCACGCAATCGTCTACCGCCTGAGCGACGTCGATCTCGTCTCGCGTCCGGCCCGCGACGCCAAGCGCGCGATCCTCTACGTCGCGCACCACTCGGCCGACGCCGAGCTGCGCCGCGAGCCGCTGATCGCGGAGGTGATGGCGGCCGAGCCGGCGTCGGCCGTGTTTGCGTGCGACGTGCGCGGCGTCGGCGAATCGCTGCCGACGACCACGGGCCAGAGTTCGCTCGCGCCCTACGGGAGCGACTACTTTTACGCGATTCACGGCCTGATGCTCGGCGCGCCCTACGCCGGCCAGAAAACGCACGACGTGCTTCGCGTCGTCGACTGGCTGCGCGCCCAGGGCCATGGCGAGGTCCATCTCGTGGCGCGCGGCTGGGGCGCGCTGCCGGCGACCTTCGCCGCCGTGATTTCGGACGGCATCACGCAGGTGACGTTGAAGAACGCCCTCACGAGCTACGACGACATCGCGCAAAACGAGGCCTACCGCTGGCCGCTCTCCTGCCTCGTGCCCGACGTGCTGAAAAGTTTCGACCTCCCCGACTGCTACCGCGCGCTCGCCGCGAAAAAACCCCGCCAGATCGAGCCGTGGGGCGCGATGGCGGGGCGAGCCAGGGCTCCTCGTGGTCAGGGTTCGTAGGCCAGGCCCACCACCTCCAGCTCCCGTGCGCCGCGTGGCGTTCGCAGCGAAACGCGGGTGCCGATTCGCGTGTTGAGGAGCGCGCGGGCGAGCGGTGAAAGCCAGCTCACGTGCCCGCGCTCCAGATCGATTTCGTCGACGCCCACGATGCGGTAAGCGGTCATTTCGCCGGCGGCGTCGCGCACGGTGACGGTCGCGCCGAAGCGCACCGTGTCGTCCGGGGCGGCCAGCGGCGCCACGACCTCGGCGGTCCGCAGGCTTTCCTGCAGATAGCGGGCGCGCTGATCGAGGAGCTGCAGCTCGCGCTTGGCGTCAAAATCGTCGGGTGCGGCGGCGGCGAGGCGCGGGCGTCTCGTCTCCAGCAAGGCGGTGAGCTCGGCGCGCAGGCGCGCGGCGCCGGCGGCGGTGAGGTAGTTTTTCGCGCCCGGGGGCAGCGGCGACGCCAGCGGCGGCAGCTCGGGGAGCTGGGGCACATCGGTCTCGCGGACGAACGCGCGGCTCATGGGCGGGCGGCGTCGGCGCGGAGATTCACGCGGATGAGCTCGCGGTCGTTGCGGACGAAGATGCTGCCCGTCGCGAAGGCCGGGTGCGACCAGTGCACGTCGCGTCCGCCGGCCTTGTTCGTCGGGTCGAGCAGGTGGGCGCGGCTGATCTCCTCGTAGCCTTGCGGCGTGAGGCGGGCGAGGATCAGGTCGCCGGTTTCGTTGTAGATGAAGTGGCGGTCGGCGTGCTTCACGAGGAAGGCGGTGGTCCAGCGCGCGGGCTTTGCGTCGGGCCGCGTGGGTGCGAGCGTTTCCCAGAGGCGCTCGCCGTCGGCGAGCCGCAGCGCGCGGAGCTGGCCGAAACCGCACACGCCGTAGATGTGCCCGTCCTCGATCCAAGGCGTGCTCATCAGGCTGTGCAGACCCTCAGGCCGGACCTCGCTCACGCCCTTGATGCGCCACACCTCCGTCGCGCGCGGCGCCGCGGCATCGAGGCGCAGCAGCAGCGAGCCGTCGAAAAACGATGAGATGAAGAGAAACTCGCCGTGCCGGCGCGGCGTGCCGATCGCGTGGGCCATCTTCGTCTTGAACGGCTGCGTCCAGAACACCTCGCCCGTCGCGGGATCGAGGCCGTTGATGGCCTCGCTGTCCCAGACGATGAGCTGGCGCCGTCCGCCGGCGTCGGTGAGCGTCATTGGCGCGTAGCCCGCTTCCTTGGCGGGCAGGGCGCGCCAGAGTTCCCGGCCCGTGTGGCGGTCGAGCGCGACGACCGTGTGGCCGGCGCCGCCGATGAGGCAGAACACGCGGTCGCCGTCGACGAGCGGCGGCGAGGCAAAGCCCCACGTCTGCGTTTCGACGCCGTAGTCGCGCTTGAAATTCCGCGCCCACGCGACGCGCCCCGTCGCAAAGTCGAGGCAGTGGAGGTCGCCCTCGGCCCCGAGGGTATAGACGTGATCGCCGGCGACCGCCGGGCTCGCGCGCGGGCCCGAGGGGTAGCTGATCTTGTAGGGCGCGGCGTAGTCATGGGTCCAGAGCACGCGTCCGTCGCGCGCATCGAGGCACACCACGCGCTCGCGACCGGATTCCTCGGTGCGCGCCAGCGCGCCGCCGGGGTTGCCGCGGGTCTGCGAGTCGGGACGGTCCATGAGAAAAACCCGCCCCCGCGCCACGGCTGGGCTGCTGTAGCCGGCGGCGATCGGCGCGCGCCAGAGCACGGGCGGGCCGCCCGCGGGAAATTTTTCCACGATGCCGCTCTCGCGCCACACGCCGTCGCGCTGCGGCCCGAGCCAGTGCGGCCAGTCGTCGGCTCGGCCGGGCGCGAAGGGGAGCACTGCGAGGGCGAGCAGGCGGAGGGTTGGGAGGTGGGACACGCGACGCATGGCGGGAGGGTGGGCGGAGGGGGGGAACGCAGTCAAAGCCACGGGCCCCGCCGCGACCATGCCAAATGCGCGGGCTTCACAACCGCGCGATTTGCCGCCATGGCTCGCGCGTGAACTCCGCGCATTCCGGCTCGATCCGTTTCTTCCGCGTCGCCGGCATCCAGGTGTTCGTGCACTGGTCGTGGTTCGTCGTGGCGTGGATCGAGATCTCCACGCGCCTCAATGTCTACAGCTCGCCCGTTTGGAACGTCGCGGAATACCTTGGGCTTTTCGGCATCGTGCTGCTGCATGAGTTCGGGCACATCCTCGCGTGCCGCCAGGTGGGCGGGCAGGCGGACGAGATCGTCCTTTGGCCGCTCGGCGGAATCGCACTGGGCCGGCCGCCGCCCCGGCCGGGAGCGGAGCTCTGGACGATTGCGGCGGGCCCGCTTGTCAACGTCGTGCTGTTTCCCCTCCTCATGCTCGCGACGATGGCGTGCGAGTCGGCGGGCTGGAGCGCGCGCGTGCCGGACTTGGGGCGGTTTCTCTTCATGCTGTGGTCGATCAACAAGTGGCTGCTCATTTTCAACCTGCTGCCGATCTACCCGCTCGATGGCGGGCAGATCTTGCGCTCGCTGCTGTGGTTCGGGCTCGGCCGCGGGCGCAGCCTGAAAATCGCCGCGGGCATCGGGCTCGTCGGCATCGTCGCGCTCACGGCGTGGCGCCTGCAACAGGCGCCGGACGACTGGATCTGGACGGTGGTGCTGGCGTTTTTCCTCGGGCAGCAGTGCGTCGCCGGGTGGCGGCACGCCGCTGCCTTGCGCGCCGCGGAATAGGCGCCGCGGCATGCGGGCTCCCGGTGCCTGGTATGTGGCGGGCGGCTGCCGTGATTGCCCCGCAAATCAGCGCTGGCTGCCCGGCGGTCGCGCCGAAGACGATGCGTGCGGCGCCAGCCAACGTGCGAGCGGCAGGTGGAGGCGGCGGATTTCGTCGGCCGCGAGGGTAGCCACGCGTGCAGCGCCTAGTTCTGAGTAGTGCGTGTCATCCTGTGCGCCTTGGGGGTGGCCGGGATGTTTCCCTGGCGGCAGATGCAGGTGCAACGCGACGGAGCCGGCGGGGCCCAGGCTCGCCTCGAGTTCCTCCGTGCGCGCGCGTAGATCGAGCAGCGGCACCGCCAGCTCGCCTGCGACGGCACGGGTGGCTTCGACCCAGGGCGTAGGGAGCGACACGAAACGGCCTTGCGCATCCCATGCGCGGATCGCGCCCATCGTGGCGAGGATGGGATGGGCACCGCGCGCCCGCGTCTCGGCGACGATGCGCCGCAGGTTGTCGCGGTAGGTGGTGGCGGGATCCGTGTAGCGCGCGGGATCCTCGCGCTTCGCGTCGTTCCCGCCGCCGAACTGCGCGATCACCCAGTCGCCGGCGCGCAGTTCAGCGACCACGGCGGCCCAGCGGCCCTGGTCGATGAAGCTCTTGCTGCTGCGTCCGCCGGCGGCGTGGTTCCGCACCAAGCCCGGCGCGGTGAAGTGGGCGCCGAAGGCCTGACCCCAGCCGCGGATGAGGCTCGGCGGCCGCGATTCGGCCAGTGTCGACCCGCCGAGCAGGAAGACGCGCGGCGGCGTTTCCGCCGCGTCACTCGTGAACGGCACCGAGGCGACAAGCGCGGCGAGGATCAGGAGTCGGCGCGAGCGCATGGCGCAATCAGAACCGGCCCTGCACGCCGAAGACAACCTTCTGCACGGTGAGGCGCGTCTGGTTGGGGCGATCCTCGAAGACGAAGTAGTTCTGGTTGATGGGCTCGGCAAAGACGTTCTCGACGTCGCAGAACAGGCTCACCGCGCGCGTGAGGGTGTATTTCGTCTTCACGTCGAAGACTTCGCGCGGCGCCTGGTAGCGCACGAGCGCGGCGTTGGTGGAGTTGGTCACGAGGTAGGTCGAGGTCCAGTTGCGCTGCACGATCACGCTGGCGCGTTTGCCGCGGTAGCTGAGCGCGACGTTCATCATGCGCGGGATGAAGCCGGCGACGGCGGTCGTCGTCGTGGGGGAGCCGTAGTTGCCCTCGGTCTTCAGCCGCGTGTAGTTCGCGATCAGGCCGAGGTTTCTCCAGACGCCGGGCAGAAACGTGAACTGCTGCTGGTAGCTCGCCTCGATGCCGCGGTATTTCGCGGAACCGCCGTTGGCGGAGGTGACGATGGTGTAGCCGCCATACTGGCCGTCGAAACCGTTGTTCGCGCCGGTCGGCACGGTCTGGCTCGAGTCCTGAAAAATGTAGTCGCGGATGTCCTTCCGGAAGGCGCCGACCGAGAACAGGCCCACGGGCTCGAAATAGTATTCGAGGCTCACGTCGTAATTTTTCGAGCGCTGCGGTTTCAGCGCGGGATTTGAAATCGTGATCCGCTGCGTGGTGAAGTTCACGTCGGAGTTGGGCATGATGGAGCCGAAGTCCGGCCGGCCGATGCCCGTGGAGTAGCTCGCGCGCGCGACGAGGCCGCCGGGCAGCTCGTATTTCGCGTGTGCGCCGGGAAACGTGTTGCGGTATTTCGCGCTGTTGGCGAGGCGGCCGGTGTATTCGGCCTCGACGCGGCGCTGGGCCTCCGCGGGCGTGACGGTGCCGACCCACGCGGCGCGGCGCGCGACCTCCGCCGGGGTGAGCGCCCGCAGCGGGCCGGAGCCGGAGGTGCGTGTCTCCTCAAGGCGCACGCCGCCGAGGAGCGTGAGCCGGCGCAGGCGTGCCTCGGCCATCGCGTAGGCGCCGCCGATCGACTCGGTCATGGAGCGTCGGTTCTGGAAATACTGCGTGTAGCGGTAGGTGATGTCCTCGGTCCAGTTGGCGGGGCGGTCGCGCACGTCCTGCGCGACGGCGTAGGGATCGGGGAACGGCGACGGGAGGTGGAAGCCGACCTCGTCCTTGTAGGCGTCGACGATCTCGTCGTAGCGGCCGGAGGTGTTGAGAAACGGACCGATGCTCGCGGCGCTCACCCAGTTGTAGCGGCGGCTGGTGTTCTCGAGCTCGCGCTCCTGCCGGCGGTAATTGGCGCCGAACTTCACGAAGGCGGGCACGGCGAGATCGAGGGAACGCTTCGCGTTGAGGCGCGCGCCAATCACGGTGTCGTCGCCGCTGCGGTCGGGCTGCGTGAGCTGCAGGCCGGAATAGTTGGCGAGGTTGGTGAGGTCCGGGCCGGCAGTCTGGCGGATGAGTGGAAACGTGAGGCTGCGTGAGCGATCGACGGTCCAGCCGAGGTTGCGGAGCGTGGCGGTGACAGTGCCCTTGGGCTGATCCTCGTAGTCGCGGCCGGTGGGCGCGGCGTCGTATTTCGTGCGGGAGTAGGACCAGTTGGCGTTGGCGTCGATGAGCAGGCGGCCGCCGTCGAGCGTGAGCTTGGCGGACGGCTTGAGGCCCCACGTCGCGCCGGTCTTGTCCACGGTGGTGACGGTGAGCGTGCTGAGCGAGTTGGTGCTGGTCAGCACCTCGGCGAACGTGTCGGTGAAGCCGGGCCGGATCGTGCCGGTGCCGGTGCGGTTGCCGTTGGCATCGAAGGTCGCGATGGCCTGCGAGGTCGAGAGCTGGCGCTGCTGCGTGAACTGGGAATCGTGCATCCAGTTGTAGAATGTGTTCAGCGTGACGACGGTGTTGGCGTTGACCTTGTAGTCCACCTTGGCGCCGAGTGCGAGGCGGGCGCGGGGTGAGCCGATCAACTCAGGCGTGGTGACGGAGTAAACGTAGGCGGGCCGCGCGAGCGCCTGCTGGTGCAGCATCGTCGTGCGCAGATCGGCGGTGGCCTGCACGTGCCACGTGCCGGTGAGGAGCACGCCGATGTTTTTCTTTTCGCCCACGACGCGCGACCACGTGAAATTCAGCGACGGCATGAGGCCGTCGATGGGCTCCTTGGTCCACGAGTCGGCCTGCGCGCGGCGGCCCCAGCGGTGGCTGAAGCCGAGCGCGTAGGTGAAGTAGTTCGGATCGGCGCGGTCGAAGGCGCCTTTGGTGACCATGTTGACGGCGCCGCCGATCGAGTCGGCGTCCATGTCGGGGGTCGGGGCCTTGGTGACCTCGACGGTCTCGATGAGGTTGAGCGAGGTCTGCTCGAACTCGAAGGCGCGGCCGGTGTTGGCGGAGGCGGAAGTGGCGACGCGGTCGCCGTCGAGCGTGACGGAGTTGAGCGCGGAGCCGATGCCGCGGATGGAGACGCCGTTGATCTCGGAGCCGTTGAACTCGGGCGAGAGGCCGGGGAGGCGCTGGAGGAACTCGCCGATGTTGCCGTTGGCGATGTTGCCGAAGGTGTCGGTGGCGGCGACGTTCTTCACGTTGCTCGCGCCGCGCTGGAGCGTGACGGCGCGGGCGTTGCCCTCGCGCACGCCCGCGACGGTGAATGCCTCCAACTGATAAACCGCGGAGGTGAGGGCGAAATGGCGGACGACCTCACGGCCGGCGGCGAGGTCGAGGGTCGAGCTCTGTTTTTCGAGGCCGGTGTAGCTGGCGTCGAGCGTCGCGGAACCCGCGGGCACGGTGAGGAGAAAGTGGCCCTGCCGATCGGTGAACGCGATGCGGTCGGTGCCGCGCACCTCGACGCGTGCGCCCTCGAGAAAGGCGCCGGTGGCGGCGTTGCTGACCTGCCCGCGGACGGTGCCGGTGGAGTCGGCGGCGTGGGCAAACGGGGAAAGCGCGAGCGCGAGACCCGCACAGAGGCGGCGGAGTGAGTCGGAGGGTTTCATCGAAAATGCGGGGTCAGATACGGATCGCGGCGCGGGCGGTGGCGATCATGTGGCCCTGGAGTTTCTCCACGCCGGCCATCGCCTCGCGCACGCGGGCGCGCGCGGCGGCGGGATCGCCGGTGATCTTGTGGAGCACGGCGGCGAGTTGCGCGCCGGTGTGCTCCTCGATCTCGAGGAGCCAGTCGCCGAGGCCGATGTCGCGAAACATGTGGCCCTTGAACGTATCGGTCGGCTGCCGCACGTGCATCACCGGCGTGCCGGCGGCGAGCGCCATGATGAGCGAGTGCGGCTCGATGCCGACGACGCAGAGCGACCGGGCGTAGACGGACGCGGCCTCGTCTGGCATCCAATAATTCTCCCGCCACACGACGGAACGGCGCACGTCGGCGGGGAGTTTTTCCACGAGGTGCGTGCGGCCCAGATCGACCTGATAGGTCATCTCGGCGCAGACGAGAACCTTCAGGCCGGTGGCCTTGGTCCACGCGACGATCATGTCGCGGAGGCGCGCGTGGTCGGTCTCGCCGGTGCGGGCGTTGATCGCGTCGCGGGTGCGCTCAGAGTCCGTGCGCGCGCCGGTGGGCGAATAGCGCCGGTCCTCCTTCATGTGATGGTAGGGCGTGTAGCGGAGCCGCGGGATGACGCAGACGAACTTGCCGCGCTCGAGGCTGCTGGCGCGAAGAAAGGCCTCGGCCTTGGTGTCGTCGCGCAAATCGAAACCGAAGACGGTGTCGGGCGCGAACTCGAGCACACGGGGCTTCACGCCGAGGTGCCGCGCGGCGTCGCGCGAGAGCGTGTCGCGCAGGAAAAGAAACGCGGCGCCGTCCACGAGCTCCCTCAAGCCCGGCTCAAGGCGGGAAGGCGGGACCTTGGCCAACGCCGTGCGCAGCGCCGCCAGCGTGCCACCTTCGGAGAATCGTTCGCCGCCCATGCCTGACACGGGATCGAAGGTGATGCCGAGCACACCGTAGGGCTTGCCGGTAATCCTTCGCCACGCCGCGAAATCGGCGGAGGCGGAGAAGTGGGCGGCCGAGGCGTGCACGGCCAGATCGCAGTCGGCGAAGGCGCGGGCGAGTTCAGGTGTCGAGGGCTGGCCGTCCTTGCCAATCACGCCGTCGACGAAGCGCACCTTGGGAAACGCCTTCGCGAGCAGCTCGCGCGCGCCGAACTCGAGGTTGCGCGGCCAGAGCGTAAGCTCGGCCTCGGGCCAGTGGCGCTCCAGTAGGCGGAGCGCGCCGGGCGTGTGCGCGATGTCGCCGATGTTGACGCTCTGCCAGGCGGACCGGACGAGCACGCGCGGCGGGCGCGCGGCGGCGGCGAAGAGCGGCCGGGCCGCGAGTGAGGCGGTGGCGCTGGCGGCAATTTGGACAAAGTGGCGGCGTTTCATGCCGGCTTGATGGCGCGACCGATCGACTCGGTCATGCCGCGCTGGAGCGCGGCGACGCGGCTCATCACGCCGGCGACACGCTGGCGCGCCTTCAGCAGGTCCTCGTGGATGGTGCGCAGCGCCGACCACAGCTGCTCACCGCTTGCCTCGGTGGACTCGAAGAGCCAGTCGCCGAGGCCGAGGTCAGCGAACATCTGGCCCTTGGTCGTATCGACCGGATTGCGGATGTGCAGGATCGGCGTGCCCGCGGCGAGCGCGATGATCGGCGAGTGGCACTCGGCGCTCACGACCGCGCGGGCGCGGGCATAGAGGGCGGCCGCTTCGTCGGGCAGCCAGAAGGTGTCGCGCCATACGACGCGCGTCTTCACGTCTTCCGGCAACGGATCAATGAGCTGCTCCTTCGCGGTGGCGATTTGGTAGGTCATCTCCGGGCAGGCGACGACCCGCGCGCCGGTCTGCCGCACCCAGCGCACGATCAGGTCGCGCAGCGCCGCGTGATCCGCGGCGGCCGAGGCGTCGTTCAGGGCGTCGATTTCGTAGTCTCCCGCGCTCCGCGGCAGGTTCTTCACGCGGTAATACGGCGTGTAGCGCAGCCGCGGGATGACGCAGATGTAGTCGTCGCCCGAAAGGCGGTGGCGTTTGCGCCAGTCGGCGGCGCGCGCTTCGTCGCGCAGGTCGAGGGCGAAGCAACCCTCCGGTCCGAAGTCCAGCACGCCGGGCTTCAGCTCCTCGCGCTGGAGGAAGCGCAGCCCGAGCATGTCGCGCGCGTAGATGAAGGCCGCCTTTTCGTAGAAAGCCCGCGGGCCAAATTTCTTCTCGAACTCGCCCCGCGGCAGCCGCTCGATTTCGGCGCGCAGCTCGCGGAGGGTCAGGCCCTGCGGGCGCGTGCGGCGGTCCGTGATGGGATCGAACGATGCGCCGAAGAGACCGAACGGCCGCCCGGTCGCGGCCCACTCGGTGTAGGTGCGAGCGTTCTTCGCGGGTGAAACAAAGAAGTTCGCGGCGGACCACGCCTCGGCGAGCGCGGGAGTCGATGGCTTGCCGCGTGCATCGGTCTCGCCCTCGGCGATGCGCAGCCGCGGAAACGCCCGGGTGAGCATCTCCCTCTCGCGCTCGTGGAGACTCCACGGCCAGAGCGTGATCTCGGCGTCCGGCAGATGCCGGTAGAAGAGCCGGATCGTGCCGGGCACGCGACCGACGTCGCCGATGTTCTCGTATTGAAGCGCCTCGCGGAGGAGGATGCGTGGGCGGGTGCGCGGCACGGCCGCACCAGCCGGGGTGCCGGCGCTGGCGAGTGCGGCGGAGCCGGCGGCGAGTTGAAGAAAGTGGCGGCGAAGCACGAAAAAGGGCGGGAAAGCGGCGGCTCAGAATTCGAGGTTGGTGGTGAGCCGCCAGGTCGTCGGTGGTTGCGGCACCGTGCGGAAGGGGCGTTGCACGCCGGTCTCCCAACTGTAGCGGACGATGAGGGCGTCGCGATCATCGAAGAGGTTGTAGACGTTTAGCTGGAAGCTGACTTTCCGGTCCTTGCGCAGGCCGCGCAGGGCGTAGCCGGCCATGACGTCGGCACGCCAAAACGACGGCGACCACACCTTCCGGTCCGCGGGATCGAGACCGGTGAAGAGCTTGCTTTGGTAGTTGAGGCCGCCGCCCACGTAGGCGCCGCGCAGCGTGCCGGCGGCAAACGTGTAGCGGGTGAAGAAATTCACCTTGTGCCGGCGGGTGCCGAGCTTGGTGCCGCCGTCGTTCTCGGTGTATTCGTTGAGGCCGCCGTTGCTGGTGAGGTAGAAATTGACCTCCTCCGCGATGGTGCGCGCCGCGCTGGTGACGACGCCGGCGGTGTTGATGCCGCCGAGGAAGCGCACGTTCTGCCGGTGCCATGCGAGCCACTCGGGAAAGAGGTTGGTCTCCTTCGCGTCGGTGTAGGAGTAGTTGGCCTGAAAGCGCCAGGCGCGGCTGGCGTTGGCCGTGAGCTGCAGCTCCAGGCCCTCGGACCGGTGATCAAAGCGGCCTTGGCTGCCAGTGAGGACGCGCGAGTCGCGTTCGGCCGCGGTGATGCGCCCGGCGTTCCGCAGCGCGTCCATGATGCGCACATTGGCGTCCACGGCGGGCGACGGAGGGGTGGTGGACTGGTTTTCGCCGGCGGTCGTGTAGTAGGTGGCGCGGGCGTAGAGCGCGCCGCCGAGGAGATCGAAGGCCAGGCCGAAGTCGCGGCCCGTGCCGCGCGGCGGCTCGAGCGGGATCGGGTTCCCGGGCGTGCCGTCGTCGGGCAGCCGGGTCGCCCCGCGCGAGGGGAGCGCAATGTTGTCCGCCTGGTTGTAGAACGCCGAGAGCCACCGCGTGGCATGCCACACGACGCCCGCGGTTTGGTTGCGGCCGACGTTTTCGGCGCGGAAGGCACGCTGCGCGGGATCGGCGGTGGCGGGGTCACGCGCCACGATCCATTCGCCGGTGCGGAGATCGCGGCGCCGGCCAATGGTCCGCTCATCGAGATCGTCACGCCGCAGG
>JAEUHB010000473.1 GCA_016794665.1 Opitutaceae bacterium | reverse complement strand
CGGCATCGCGGCGTTTCGCCGCCGAGCACATCGCGATTGCACGCGCCGCCCTCACTTCGCTGCCCGGCGAGCATGGGTTTCTCGACGCCCTCGTCGAGACAATGGCCGCGCGACCGAAGTAAACGGTCGCGGGTCGCGCTTCCGATCACCCCAGCGACAGCTTGTATTCCACCGACTCCCGCAGGGCCTCCCAGCTGGCGTCGATGATGTTGTCGCTCACGCCCACAGTGCCCCAGATCTTCTCGCCGTCGCCGCTCTCGATCAGGACGCGCGTGCGCGCGCCCGCGCCGTTGGTGCCATCGAGGATGCGGACCTTGAAGTCGCGGAGCTGCATCGTGCGGATCTGCGGGTAGGTTTTTTCCAAGGCCAGGCGCAGGGCCTTGTCGAGCGCACCGATCGGGCCGGCGTCCTCGGACACGGTGTGGACGATCTCGCCGTTGACCTTGAGCTTCACCGTCGCCTCCGCCCAGAGCTCGGCGCCGTGGCGCTCGATGATGACACGGTAGGTCTCGACGCGGAAAAATTCCTTCGCCTGGCCGGTATGCTTCGCCACCAGGAGGCGGAACGACGCGTCCGCCGCCTCGTATTCATAACCGCGGAATTCCCGCTCCTTAAGCTCCTCAATGAGCCCTTTCATTTCGGGGCGTTTCTCATCGAGATCGAGGCCGAGTTCCTTGGCCTTGAGCGCGAGACTGCTCCGGCCGGCCATGTCGGAGACAAGCACGCGCGTGCGGTTGCCGACGAGCGCGGGGTCGATGTGCTCGTAGCTGCGCGCGACCTTTTGCGCGGCGTTGGCGTGGAGGCCGCCCTTGTGCGCGAAGGCCGACTGACCCACGAACGGCGCCTTGGGATCAGGGCGCAGGTTGGCGAGCTCGTCGAAGAACAGCGAGAGATCGCGGAGTTGCGCGAGGTTGGGCGCACAGTGGGCGGTGCGGCCCATCTTCAAAAACAGATTGGGGATGACGGTCGTGATGTTCGCGTTGCCGACTCGCTCACCGTAACCGTTGGCGGTGCCCTGCACAAGGCTCGCCCCGGCCGCGACGCCGGCGAGGGTGAGCGCGACGCCGAGGCCGCTGTCGTTGTGGCAGTGGACACCGACCTTGGCGCCGCCGAATTCTGTCACGGCGCGGGCCACGATGTCCTTGAACTCATCGACGAGTGTGCCGCCGTTGGTATCGCAGAGGGAGAGGTTGCTGGCGCCGCCCCTCAGCGCCGCGGCCAGGGTCTTCAGCGCGTAATCGGGGTCGGCCTTGTAGCCGTCGAAGAAGTGCTCGGCGTCGTAGATGACCTCGCGGCCCTGCGCGACGAGGTAGCGGGTCGAGTCCTCGATCATTGCGAGGTTCTCCTCAAGCGTGGTCTTGAGAATCTCCGTGACGTGGAGGGTCCACGTCTTGCCGACTATCGTCAGGACGGGCATGCCGCTGTCGAGCAGCGTGCGGAGCTGCGCGTCGTCCGAGGCCTTGACGCCGGCGCGCCGCGTGGATCCAAAGGCCGCGAGGCGGGCATGCTTCAGCTTCAGTTTTTTCGCCTCGGCGAAGAACGTGATGTCGCGGGGGTTGGAGCCGGGGAAGCCGCCCTCGATGTAGTCCACCCCAAAGGCGTCGAGCCGCTCCGCAATCAGGAGCTTGTCCGTGACCGAGAAGCTGATGCCTTCGCCCTGCGTGCCATCGCGCAGGGTGGTGTCGTAAATTTTCACGGCGTTGCTCATGCGAAAGGGGGAAAAGGTTGCGACGGGTGGCGAGGCTGGCAAGGCGAGCTTTTGTGGCCGCTTGGCCAACAAAAAAGCGGACCCAGGCGGGCCCGCTTTCGCGATGATTGGCGGTGGCTGCCTGAGCCGGCTCAGCTCGCGGCCGCGGGCGCGGCTTTCGCGGCGGCCTTGGCGGCCTTCTCGGCCTCGTGCTGGGCGTGAATTTCCGCGCCGCGATCCTTTTCCTTGATCGCCATGGCGGCCTTGCCCGTGCGCTTGCGAAGATAGTAAAGACGGGCGCGCATCGGCTGCGACTCACGCTCGATCTCGACCTTCTCGATGTTCGGCGAATTGACCGGGAAGACGCGCTCGACGCCCTCGCCATAGCTCAGGCGGCGGACCGTGAAGGTCTCGGCGATGCCGGTGCCCTTGCGCGCGATCACGATGCCGGCATAGACCTGCACGCGCTCTTTGTCGCCCTCGCGCACCTTGGTGTGGACGCGCACGCCGTCGCCGACCTTGAACGGCGAGAGGTCTTTTCTCACCTGATGGGCGGTGATTTCACGGATGATAGGATTCATGGCTGTGGTTAGTTGAGTAAATCGGGCCGGACTTGCCGGGTCTTTTCCATCTGCCGCGCGGCCCGCCATTTCTCGATTTCGGCATGGTTGCCCGAGAGGAGGACCTCCGGGACGGACATGCCGCGAAATTCGGCGGGACGCGTGTATTGAGGAAAGTCGAGCAACTTGCTGCTGAAGGATTCGTGCGTCAATGACTTTTCCTCCCCGAGGACACCGGGGATGAATCGTGCCAGCGCGTCGATGACAACGGCGGCGGCGAGGGTCCCATTGGTGAGCACGTAGTCGCCGATCGAAACCTCCTGATCGATTACATGGTCGCGAATCCGTTGGTCGATGCCCTCGTAGTGGCCGCTCAGGAAAATCAAATGGCGCTCCCGCGCGAGCGACTGGGCCATCGCTGGCGAGAGCGGCAGCCCGTCAGGGGTGAGGTAGATGCGTCGGCAACCTGGCGTCTGCAGTTGTTCGATGGCCGCGAAGACCGGCTCCGGCTTGAGCACCATGCCCGCGCCGCCGCCGAACGGCCGGTCGTCCGCCGTGCGATGCTTGTCAGTCGCCCAAGCGCGCAGGTCGTGGACCTTGACCCCGAGGTAGCCCGCGGCGATCCCCTTGCCGAGGATGCTCTCGGCCAGGAATCCGTCGAGCATCCGCGGGAACAGCGTCAGGACATCAATCGCCAGCGGCATGGATTAAAAATGGCGCCACCTGCCGAAATGAAAAAGCCCCGGAATCTTTCCGAGGCTCGCGGGACGCGGGAGGAATCCGGCGCGGGGTTCAGGCGGCGGGAGCCGCGGCGGCCTTGCGGGCCTTCTTGATCATCGACCGCATGGTGTCGGTCGGCTGCGCGCCCTTGCTGAGCCAGTAATCCACGCGGGCGAGGTCGACCTTGATGGGGCTGCCCTTTGCGGCCGGGGTGTAAGTGCCGAGGATTTCGACCGCGGAGCCATCGCGGCGCGAACGCGCCTCCTTGACGATCACGCGGTAGAGCGGCTGATGCACGGAGCCAACCTTGGAGAGACGGATTTTGAGCATGTCGGATGATGATTGCGGCGCTATGCCTGCTGGGAAAAAGGAAGAAAGACACGGGCGACCCTCCCGGGTGTCAAGCCCCGACTCCCCCCTCCCCTTTGCCCGCTAGTGGTAGCCCCGCCGTCCCTCCAACGCGCTCTTGAGCGTCACGCTGTCGGCGTAGAGCACGCCCCCGCCGCTGGGGAGCCCGAAGCCGATGCGCGTCGTCTTCAGTTCCGCTGCGCCCGGGAGGTGCTCCGTCAGGTAATGGCAGGTGGCCTCGCCCTCGACGTCGTTGGGCAAGGCGAGGATCAGTTCCTGCACCTCGCCGGCCTCCACCCGCGCGCGCAGCGCCACCACGTTGAGGTCATCCGGACCCACCCCGTGGATCGGCGAAAGCTTGCCGTGCAGCACATGGTAGGTCCCGCGGAACGCCCCGCTCCGCTCGATGGCGACAAGGTCCGGCACGTGTTCAACCACGCAGACCACACCACGGTCGCGGCGCTCATCGGCGCAGATGCCACAAAGCGGGCCCTCGGCAAGGTTGCCGCACCGATCGCAGCGGCGCACCGTGGCCGCCGCGGCCTCAAGCGCCGAGACCAGCGCCGGCAGTCGCGCCGGTTTCTCGACCAGCAGGTGCAAAGCGATGCGCTCCGACGAGCGGAATCCCAGCCCCGGCAGTTGCTTCAGCGCCGCCTGCAGTTTCTCGAACGCCGGGGTCATCCGCCTACTTCAATCCGGGCAGCTGCACCGGGGCGGTGAGCTTCCGCATCTCGGCCTCGGAATGCTCGCGCGCGCGCTGGGCCGCATCGTTCACCGTCGCCAGGATCGCGGCCGCGACCTGCGCCGGATCCTGCTTCAGCAGTTCCGGCGCGAGCGAGAGCGCGGTGAGTTGCCCGGTCGCGGCGACCGTGATCTTCACCGCGCCGCCGGCGCCCTCGACGTCGAGGCGCGCCGCTTCGAGCTGGGTGCGCAGCGCCGCGAGACCCAGCTTAACCTTGTCCGCCTGCTTCAGGTATTTGTTGAGGCCAGCCATGAAAAAATCGGGCGCCACGCTGCCAGCCGCCCGCGGCTCAACGCGACAACAAACTCGCCGCGCCCTCGCGAAAGGTCGGCCACGCCGGCCGCCAGCCGAGCACGGCCTTGGTGCGCGCATTGGCAATGACCCGGTCGGGCGTCATCATGCGGCGACCGCCGGCCGGCGCACCGGTGAAACGCGGCGGCGGCACTCCGAGCCGCTCCGCCAGCCACGCGATGATCTCCGACTTTCGTGCGGCGCCATCGTCGGCGAGGTTGAGCGCCTCGTTGCCCACTCCCAACGGGGCCGAGAAACACAAACAGACCGCGGACGCGATGTCGTCGCGGTGGATCAGGTTGAGGTGATGCGTGCCGACGCCCGCGACTTCGCCTGCGCGCACTTGCTCGAGCAGGTGAAAACGCCCCGGCCCGTAGATGCCCGCGAGCCGCAGGATCCACCAACGCCGCGCCGCGCCCGCGCTCTCGCGCACGAGCCGCTCCGCCTCGATGAGCACCGCCGCGCGATCGCTCGCGGCCATCGTCGGCATCGTCTCGTCAACGGTCACGCCATCGCCCTGCGCGTAGACCGACGTGCTGCTCGTGTAGACGAGCGTGCCCGCCGCGCCGTGCGCCGCCGCCCAAGCCAGGATCGAGCGCAGGCCGTCGACATAGCTGCGCCGATAGGCATCCGCGCCACCGCCACCCGAGCTCACGCAGTTCAGGACGAAGTCCGCCCCGCCCGCGATTTGCGGGTGCCAGTCGTCCGTCGTCAAATCCGCGACCACCACGTCGATGCCGCCCGCGCGCAGCGCCGCGGCCTTCTCCGCGTTGCGCGTGAGCGCCGTCACGTGCGACCCGGCCGCGAGTGCGCGCTCCGCCACCGCGCTGCCGACGTAGCCGCAGCCGAAAATCACGAGGCGCTTGCCCGCGAGGATACTCATGCCGCCCACTCTCGGGGCAAATGAACTGTTGCGGCAAGCGCGGCCCGGCGTTGCCTTCGCCGAAACGCATTCCGCCATGCCATCTGTGCTCACGATCATCGCCGAGGGATTCGAGGAACTGGAGGCCATCGCGCCCGTTGATCTGCTGCGGCGCGCCGGCGCGGAGGTCGTCGTCGCCGGGCTCGCCGACGGCATCCACGTCACCGGCCGCAACGGCGTCACCCTGCACGCCGACTCCCCGCTCGCCGCCGTCGCCGCGCGTGACTTCGACCTGGTCTTCCTCCCCGGCGGCCCCGGCGTGAAGCACCTCCGCGCGGATCCCCGCGTGCGCGAGATCGTGGTGCGGCACTGGAACGCCGGCCGCTGGGTCGCGGCGATCTGCGCGGCGCCGACGGTGTTGCACGACGCCGGGCTGCTCGCGGGCCGGCGCTACACGGCGCACTTTTCCGTCGCCGCCGAGCTGCCGCAGATTCTCGCGCAGGAGCGCTGCGTGGACGACGGCCGACTGCTCACCTCGCGAGGCGCGGGCACGGCACTCGAGTTCGGCCTGCTGCTCGTGGAGAAATTGTTTTCGCCGGGAATAGCCGCCGAGATCGGGGCCTCCATCTGCTTTACCGCCGCGAAATGAAAATACCCACCTACGACTTCGTCGCAATCGGCGGCGGCAGCGCCGGCTTCAACGCCGCGCGCGTCGCCGCGTCGCTCGGCCTCAAGACCGCCATTGTCGACGGCGCGCGCGATCTCGGCGGGCTCTGCATCCTCCGCGGCTGCATGCCGTCGAAGACGCTGCTCTACATGGCCGAGGTCCTGCACCTCGCGCAGAAGGGCCAGACCTTCGGCCTGAAAATCCCCTCCGCCCGCGCCGACATGAAGGCCATCCACGCGCGGAAAAAAAAGATCACCGGCGAGTTTGCGCGCTACCGGCAAGCAGCGCTCGTCAACGGCAAGTTCGACCTCATCCGCGCGCACGCGCGCTTCGTGGATGCGCACACGCTGGAGCTCTCGTCCGGCGGCCGCGTGCGCGCGAAGCACATCCTCATTGGCACTGGCTCCAAGGTCAGCGTGCCTACCATCCCCGGCCTCGCCGCGGCGCCGGCCTGGACGAGCGACGACGTGCTCGATCTCGATTTCATCCCCACGAGCGTGATCGTGCTCGGCGGCGGGATCGTGGCCTGCGAGCTGGCGCAGTTTCTCCGCCGCATCGGCGCACGCGTCACGCTCGTGCAGCGCAGCGCCAACATCCTCCGCGATCATTCGTCCGCCGCGTCGACCGTCGTGCAGCAGGCGTTTGTCGACGAGGGCATCGAGCTGTTCGCCGGCACGCAGATGAAGCGCGTCGCGCATTCGCGCCGCGGCTTCGAGGTCGAGTTCGTCCACGACGGAAAGGCCGTCGTGCGCCGCGCCGCCCACCTGTTCAACGCCCTCGGCCGCGAGCCCAACACCGCGCCCCTCAACCTCGCCGCCGCCGGCGTGCGGACGCGCCCCAACGGCCAGATCATCATCAACTCACTCCAGCAGACCTCGGTGCCGCACATCTACGCCGCCGGCGACTGCTCCGGTCCCGCCGAGATCGTCCACATCGCGATCCAGCAGGGCGAGCTCGCGGCACGCCACGCCGCCGGCGGGAAGAAACTGAAACCCGTCGACTGGTCGCTGCTGCTCAACGTCGTCTTCACCGATCCGCAGCTCGCGACCATCGGCCGGCTGGAGCGCGAGCTCGACGCCGCCGGCACGCCGTATCTCGTCGCAAGTTATCCATTCAACGATCACGGCAAGTCGATCCTCATGGAAGCCAACTACGGCTATGTGAAGGTCATCGCCGAGCCGAAACGCGGCCGCATCCTCGGCGCCGAGATCGTGGGCAAGGACGCCGGCGAGTTGATCCACGCGTTCAGCGGCCCGCTCGCGATGCGCGCCACCGTCTTCGATTTGCTCCGCGCGCCGTGGTATCACCCCACGCTCGCCGAGATCATAACCTACCCGCTGGAGGAGATTGCGGAAAAAATCCCCGCGCGCGGCTCCCCTGCGCGCAGCAGTTGACGCCTGCCCAGCGCGGCGCCCTTATCTTCCCTTTCCCTGACCACACCATGAACCCTCCCTGCACCCCCTCGTTCCCTCGCGCCTCACTTGTGGTCGCTTTCGCGGCCTTGGCCGCGGCGTTCTCCCTCCCCGCCCAAACCGCTCCCGCTGCCTCGGCCGCGGCCGCCGCGCGCCAGGAAGACGCGATCCAGCTCTCCGCGTTTTCCGTCAAGGCCGACGAGACCCGCGGCTACGCCCCCTCCGAGACGCTCACCGGTTCCCGCGTCGCTACCAAGATCATCGACCTGCCCTACACGGTGAACGTGATGACGAGCGAGTTCTTCGAGGACTTCGCGATCTTTGAGCTCTCCGACAACGTCGTGCAGATCGGCGGCTTCACGGGCCTCGATGTCGGCGGCGGTTTCAACCTCCGCGGCTTCAGCTCCACCTCGCAGCTGCGCGACGGCTTCTTCCGCCTCGGCCGCTACGGCTCCAGCAACGTCGACCGCATGGAAATCATCAAGGGCTCCAACGCCGCCATCTACGGCCGCACCTCGCCCGGCGGCATGCTCAACATGATTTCCAAGTCGCCCAAGTCCCGCGAGAGCCAGCGCCTCCTGCTCAACTACGGCGACGAGGGCACGCAGCGCGTCACGCTCGAGAGCACGGGCCCCGTCCTCAGCACCTCGCTCGGCAAGACCAACTACGTCCTCACCGGCTCCCATTACCAAAAGGAGTTCGACATGGAGTATGCGCGCAACCGCAACCAGGAATACTACCTCGCGCTCGGCCACACGTTCCCCGACGGCTCGAACCTCCAGGTCTCGCTCGAATATTTCCTCCAGATGCGCCACGCGCCCAACAGCGCGGCGCCGCTCATCACCGACCTCAAGGGCACCGCGAGCAACCTCGACGACGAGGCGATCGGCTACGCGAAGAACCTCGCGGGCTACAACGCCTTCGGCCCCGTGAGCCAGCTCGACCGCGGCAACACGGGCATCAACGCCTTCTACGACAAGAAACTCTCCTCGGTTTGGAGCACGCGCCTCGGCGCCAACCGCTACTGGGCCCGTCGCTGGGACTTCAACCAGAACACCGGCTGGGGCGCCTTTAACATCAACCCCGCGCCCGCCGCCAACGGCACCGTGCCCGCCATCACGACCGCCCGCGGCGCGACACCCAACACCACGCGCATCATCGAGGACGGCGGCGGTTTCCAAGGCGATCTTCTCGCGCACTACCGCACCAACGGCAACAAGCTCGAGCACCGCACCCTCGTCACCGTCGATATCAACGACTACTACCGCTGGGATCCGTCGCTCAACTACGCCGGCCCCACCAACCCCGACCTGATCGCATGGAACGCCGTCCGCACCGTCACGCTCGACCGCAACACCCTCGCGCCCGCCGGCCCCGTCGCCTACTGGCCCAAGCCGCTCGACCCGACCATCGGCGTCAAGACCCGCCACCAGAAGCGCCGCACGACCGTCTTCGGCGGCCTGCTCCGCCACCAGACTTCTTTCCTCGACGGTCGTTTGCTGACCTTCGCCGGCGCGCGCTATGACGACGTGCGTTTCCGCGACCGCGACTTCATCGGCTTCACCGCGCCCGCCGGCTACGTCACCGGCGCGATGGTCGACAAGAAGGTCGATTTCCTGAAGCCCAACGCCGGCTTCAACTACAAGGTCACGCCCTCGTTCCGCGTCTACGCCAGCTACTCCGAAAGCTACTTCGTCTCGCAAAACGACAACGCCGCCGCCCACTTCGATCCCACGTTCAAGTCCGAGGTCGCCGACGGCTGGGACTACGGTTTCAAGGGCACGCTTTTCAACGAGCGGCTGAACTACACGGTGAGCGGCTTCTACGCGACGCGTGAAAACGTCAGCGTCACCGACAACGTCGAGACGCCCCTCGGCTCGGGCAACTTCGTCCTCGTCACCCGCCGCGAGGGCAACCAACTCGTCCGCGGCTACGAGATCGATGTCACGTGGCGCATCAACGACACCTACTACGCCGGCGGCAGCTGGGGCCACGTTTACTCCATCTACACGGATTTCGGCTCCGCCTTCCCCGCCGCGATCGGCCGCCGCGTCAACGGCATCTCGCCGCAGAACGGCAGCCTCTACCTGAAATACGCCCCGCCCTCCGGCCCGTTGAAGAACTTCTCCGCCAACATCGGCGTCAGCTACGTCGCCTCCACGCCCACCGAGGCGCCCAACGCCGGCGACACCTACGCGACGGTCGGCGGCCAGCGCGTCGTCACGCGCTCGACCAACCAATGGCGCCTGCGCGTGCCGTCGTTCAACGTCTGGAGCCTCGGCCTGCACTATCGCCTGCCGCAGATGGGCGGCATGGACCACCGCGTGTCGCTCAACGTGAACAACCTCCTCGACCGCGACTACCTGCGCGTCAACCGCCTCATCGGCGAAAAGCGCGCGATCTACTTCAGCTACTCGATCAACCGGGCGGCGCGGAGGTAATATCTGGCCGGAGCTTGAGGCTGGCAAACGGCCATGCCTCAAGCATCCAATCCGAGGATGATCGTTCGCATTCTCGGTCGTCCAGTATCTCGGTTTTTCGGTGGCGTCGGTCTTTTGCTCGGTTTCGGAATCGTGCTCATTGCAGCGGGCCACGGCGTAGCACCGATTGGGTTCTTGCTTGTT
>JAEUHB010000468.1 GCA_016794665.1 Opitutaceae bacterium | reverse complement strand
CCTCATCGAGGAGCAGCAGGAGGTTGTGCTGATCACAAAGGCGCCGGATGCCCTGCAGGAATTCCGGCGTGCAGGGGTTGATGCCGCTTTCGCCCTGGATGGTCTCGAGCAGGATCGCGGCCGTGCCTTCGTCGATCTGCGCGGCAAACGACTCGACATTGTTCAGCTCGCCGGTGGCGAATCCGGGCACGAGCGGGCGGAAGCCCTTCTGGATTTTTTCCTGCGGGGTCGCGCTCATGCCGCCGAACATCCGCCCGTGGAACGCGTTTTTCGCGACGAGCACCTTGTAGCATTTGCCCTCCTCGCCGCCGGCCTTCTTCACGCCGTGCAGGCGCGCGAGCTTGATCATGCCTTCGTCGGCCTCTGCGCCGCTGTTGCAGAAAAACACGCGCCCCGGCCCGGCGTAGCCGACGATCCGGCGCGCGAGCTCGCCTTGGTTCGGGTGCCGGAAGAGGTTGCTCACATGGTTGAGCTCCGCGGCCTGCCGCTGCACCGCGGCGACCCAATGCGGGTGACAATGGCCGAGCGCGCTCACCGCGATGCCGGAGGTGAAGTCGAGGTAGCTGCGCCCGGTGTCGTCCCACACCTGCGTGCCCCGGCCGCGCGTGAGCGTCAACGCGGCGCGCGCGTAGTTCTTCATCACATGCGCGTCGTAGAGTTCGGCGGTGGCGGTGCGGACGATGCTGGGTGTCATTTTCGATTTTGGATTCTCGGTTTTCGATTTCAGGCGGGGCCAATCGAAAATCGAGAATCGAAAATCGAAAATGCGCGCAGCCGGCCAGCAAAGCCGCGGCGGACTGTGCGGGCCTACCCGTGCACTATCTCCGTGCCGATGCCTTTGTCCGTGAAGATCTCGAGGAGCAGCGAATGCGGCAGGCGGCCGTCGATGAAGTGCACGCGCTGCACGCCTTCCTCGAGCGCGCGGATGGCGCTCTGCACTTTCGGCCGCATGCCTTTGTCGATGACGCCCTTCTTCTTGAGGTCGTCGACCTGCGAGATTTTGAGCGTGGAGATGAGCGACTCGGGATTCTTCGGGTCGGCGAGGAGGCCGGGGACGTCGCTCATGTAGACGAGGCGACGGGCGCGCAGTGCGCTCGCGACGCGGCCCGCGGCGGTGTCGGCGTTCACATTGTAGGGCTTGCCGTCATAGCCTTCGGCCACGGGCGAGATCACGGGGATGAAGCCCTCGCCAATCTCCTTTTTGATCAGCTTCACCTTCACCTCGGTCACGTCGCCCACATAGCCGAGGTCGATTTCCTTGCCGTCGTCATCCGTGGTGAGCTTCTGGCACACGAGCACGCTGTCACCAGGGAGGCCCTTGGGTTTGCCCTTGGCGGCGATGACGGCGTCACACACATCCTTGTTCACGATCTCGTCGAGGGTCCGCTTCACGATGGCGATCGTGGCCTCGTCGGTCACGCGGAGGCCGTTGACGAAATTCGCCTTGAGGCCCGAGGCGTCCATCGCGCGGCTGATGGCCTTGCCGCCGCCGTGCACGACGACGACGTTGATGCCGCACGCCGCGAGGAACGCGATGTCGGTCGAGACGCGCACGCGCACCTCCGGGTTGGGATCATCCATGAAGCTGCCGCCGTATTTGACGACAAACGTCGAGCCACGGAAATCCTGGATGTAGGGCAGCGCCTCGAGCAGCACCTTCGCCTTGGCGGTCACATCAGCTACGTTCATCGGCGATCAGGAGGCGCGGCCGGCGGCCGCGGGGAGGTGGAGGAGAAACGAAAATTCGTTCACGAGTGCGTGGAGAAGTTGCGACTAAGGCACGTGCGCCGCGCATTTCCATAATAATTTTTGCGCGCAGGAGCCGCGTCACCCGTTCGTGACGCACGCCAAATTTCTTCTTCACACCTCGGCGGCGCGCGCCCACTTCTCTCGCGTGCCCAGCACCGACCTCACCTTCGCCAGCCGCGACGCGCACCGCGCGTGGCTCGCCGCGCACGCCGCGCTGCCCGCCGGCTTCCGCGTCGGCGGCACGCGCTTCGACTTCATGCCGCGCGAGGCGCCCAAGCCCGCGAAGATGACGCTCACGCTGATCGCGCTCGACCAGCCGACGGCGTCGTTCGCCGCGCTGTTCACGAAGAATGCCTTTCCCGGCGCCCCCGTGATCGTCGGCCGCAAGCGCCTGCCCGAGCCCGCGCTCGGCGCCGTGATCATCAACAACAAGATCTCCAATGTGTGCGCCCCCGGCGGCGTCGAGGCCTCCGAGAAAATCTGCGACGCCACCGCGAAGCTGCTCGGCTTTTCGCCGACGCAGGTCTTGCCCAGCTCCACGGGCGTCATCGGTTGGGGCCTGCCCGTGGAGGCAATCATGGGCGCCCTGCCGCAGGCGGTCGCGACGTTGCAGAGCCAGTCAATCCTGCCCGCAGCCGAGGGCATCGTGACGACCGATCTCTACCCGAAGATCCGGCGCGCCGCTGTCGGCGCCGGCAGCATCGTCGGCATCGCCAAGGGCGCCGGCATGATCGAGCCCAACATGGCGACCATGCTCGTCTACCTCCTCACCGACATCGCGGTGCCGCGCGCCGAGCTGCGCCCGATGCTGGCGCGCGCGGTCGACGCGAGTTTCAACGCCATCAGCGTCGACAGCGACACCAGCACCTCGGACACCGTCGTCGCGCTCTCCTCGGGCAAGGTGCCGTTCAACGACTGGGGCACGTTCGAGCGCGGCCTGCACCAGGTCTGCCGCGATCTCGCGGAGGATGTCGTGCGCAACGGCGAGGGCGTGCGCCACGTGATCCGCGTGACGGTGAAGAACGCCGCGAGCCTCGGCCTCGCCCGCGCGCTGGGCAAGGCGATCGTCAACGGCCCGCTCTTCAAGTGTGCGGTCGCCGGCAACGACCCGAACGTCGGCCGCCTCATCCAGGCGATCGGCAAATACGTCGGTGCGCACGCGGCCGGCACCGATCTCTCGAAGCTGAGCGCGCGCATGGGCGGCGTGGAGATTTTCGCCCGCGGCGTGTTCCAGCTCGATCCGGCGAAGGAGGCCGCGCTGGTCGCGCACCTCAAGGGCGCGGAGCTCTACCAAAGCGCGCCGTCAAAGGACGGCGTGTTCACCGCGCCGGTGGACTACCCGCCGCACGAGCGCGCCGTCGAGCTGGAGATCGACATCGGCAACGGCGCGGCCTCGGCGATGGTGCTGGGCGGCGACCTCACGCACGAATACGTGAGCGAGAACGCGGACTACCGAAGTTGACCGGGCAAAGGCAGGGCGCGAACTCCGCTCCGCGCCTCAGTCCGCGGGCGCAAAAAGGCGGCGAGCGGAGTCGCCGCCCTACCGCAGCCGGTCCGCCCGGAAGCACACCACGCAATCCGAGCCGTCCGCGGTGCGCAGCCAGCGCGGCTTGAACGCCGCGAACTCGCGATCGATCGCCGCGCGCAGGCCGCCCACTTCGATCACCACGAGGCCGTGCGGCTCGAGGCGGTCGCGCGACTGCCGGAGCAGCTTGCGGATGATCACGAGGCCGTCGCGGCCGCCGTCATGAGCCATGCGGGGCTCCGCGGCGAATTCCGGCGCCTGCGTGTCCACGTGCGCGCTCGGCTCATAGGGCGGGTTGCTGAGGACCACGTCGTAGCGCGCGGGCGGCACCGCATCGAGGACGTCGCTCTCAAAGAGCTTCACGCGCGCACCAACGTGATGCGCGGCGACATTGATCCTCGCGACGTCCAGCGCATCGGCCGAGAGATCGCAGGCGTCGATCTGCGCGGCGGGAAACTCGTGCGCCAGCAGGATGGCGAGGCAGCCTGAGCCGGTGCAGACATCGACGGCGCGGCGGACTTTTTTCCCGGCGGGCAGCAGGGAGGCGAGCTCGCCCGGGATAATCTCCAGGAAATAACTGCGCGGGATGATCACGCGCTCGTCGACGTAGAAACGATGCTCGCCAAGCCAGGCCTCGCGCGTGAGATAGGCGGCCGGGACGCGGTCGGCGATGCGGCGGCGGAAAACCTCCGCGAGCTGGGCCCGCTCGCCGGCGGTGAGTGTTTTTTCAAGCACGGCGGGCTCGCTGTCGAGCGGCAGCCCGAGCGTGTGCAAAATCAGATAGAGCGCCTCGTCGTGCGCATCCGCGGCGACCTGCCCGAGCGCGAGGTCCGCCCGCGCATATTCCGCCTCGGCCCAGCGCAGCCAGTCACCGGGCGTGGCGAGTCTTTCCCCGCCCTCGCGCGGCCCGTTCATCCGGCGATCAGGCGCAGCACGATCATGAACGGCGCCGCCATCACCGCGGCGAAAAGACCGAGGAACTGGCGCACCGGCTGCAGTTGGAAGGCGATCAGCAGCCCCAGCCCCGCCCATCGCGCGATCATCCAGTAGGTCTCCTCGCTGATGATGCCCCAATAGCGGAGCAGCATCCCACCCGGCAGCGGCGGCACCGGCAGCAGGTCGAGCACCATCAGCATCGCGCAGATGGAGATCAGCCCGATGATGGCCTCCAGGAGCTTTTCCTGGCCGGTGGCGCGCAGCAGCAGCGCGCCAATCACGGCGGCGAGGAAGGCGATGGCGACGCACATCGCGAAGCCGGCGAACTGCACGAAGACCTCGCCGCGGCGCGGGTGCTTGAAGTAGCTCGGGTTGACCGGCACGGGCTTGGTCCACGCGAGGAAGAAATTAATCTGCGTGAGGCGCGGCTGGAAAAAAAAGATGCAGATGAGCGGCAGCACCACGGTCCCGAGGAGGTCAACATGCGGCGGCGGGTAGAGCGTCACGCGGCCGTCGCTGCGTGGCGTAGGATCACCGAGGCGGTCGGCCAGCCACGCCTGCGCGTAGGCCCGGAGCACCAGCACCGAGAAGATCAGGAGAAAAAAAATGAGGCCCGTGCGCAGATGCTCGGGGCTGAGGCCGAAATCCATCCCTCAGTTCTTTGGCAGCGGCGCCAGCGGCGCAACGAGCTTTTCTTTCTGCGCCTGCAGCTTGGGGTCGGTGACAGTCGCGAGCAGCTCGGCGGCCCGGGCGGCCTCGCCGCGGCGGAGGTGGACGTTGGCGGAGTGGAGGCGCATCGTCTGGCGCTCGATGGACGTGGTCGCGCGGGCCTCGAGGTCACCCCACAGTTTCAACGCCGCGTCCCAGTCCGGTTTCTCGAGATCGTAGAACGACTCGGCGTAGCGGTAGGCGAACTCGAAGCGCTCCGGCGCGAGCTCGGCCGCGGTGCGGAAAGCCTCGTGCATCGCCTTGTCCAGGGTCTCGCGCGTCCAATCGCCGGTTTTCAGGAATTCATCGCGCGCCTCCGTGAGGAGCGTGCCGAGCTGGTAATGATAAAGCGGCTCCTTGGGCTCGAGCTTGATGGCGGCGATGAAGTAGGGCGCGGCCTGCAGGGGCTTGCCATCCTCGGCGATGAGGTTGCCGAGCTGGTTCTTCACGAGCGCGATGTCGGGGTCGAGCTGGTTGGCCTTGAGCAGGATTGCGGCGGACTCCTTCCGCATGTCGGTCTTGCTGAGAAAATATCCGTAGGCGGCGAAGGCCGCGGCGTAAGTGGGGTTGTGCCGCACGAGGAGCTCGTAGTCGTGCGCGAGCGCCTGCATCTGCTGGCGGAAAGAGCCGGTGTCGAGATTGGCGCCCTGCTTCGCGGCCATCGCGAAAAGATCGCGTTGCTGCTCGACGAGGCGGCGCAGCGTGCGCTCGGCGAGATTCTGGCCGGCCGGCTCGGCCTCGGCGGCGCGGAGCGGCGCGGGCGCCAGGACGGCGGCGAGGAGGACGAGGAGGGCGGCGGCGGGAAACTTCATCACGGGCGAAACGCGTCCGACAGCCTCACGGTGCCAAGGTGCCGGCGTAAACATTCATCGTGTCGCCCCGGAGAAAACCCACGAGCGTCTGCCCGCTGGCGCGCGCGAACTCCACCGCCGCGGTCGTGGGCGCCGAGATCGCGGCCACGCACGGCAAGCCGGCGGCAAGGGCCTTCTGCATGAGCTCAAACGACACCCGCCCGCTCACGAGCAGGATGCGGTCGGCGAGCGGCAGGTTGTCGGCGAAGAACGCCCGGCCGATGACCTTGTCGAGCGCGTTGTGCCGGCCCACGTCCTCGCGCACGGCCTCCAGCGTGCCGTCGGGCGCGAACAGCGCCGCCGCGTGCACCCCCCCGGTCGCCGCAAATCCCGCCTGCTCCGCGCGCAACTTCGCCGGCAGGGCCGCGAGCACGTCGCGCCGCGGCGCGAGCGGGCGCGCGATCGCGGGGAACTGCGCGCGCACGGCCGCGATCGTGGCCTGGCTGCAGATGCCGCAGCTCGACGAGGTGAACACATGCCGCGTGAGTCGCGCCACATCAAACACCGCGCCGGGCGCGAGCAGCACGTCGAGTGTGTTTTCGTTGATCGTAGCACGGTCAGCCTGACCGTGCTCGGCCCTCGCGGGCAGGCTGCCCGCGCTACGCTCGGCGGGCGGACACCTCACCATGTCGAGCACGTCGTCCCGCCGGCGCAGCAGGCCCTCGGTCACGAGGAATCCCGCCGCCAGCTCGCGATCGTGGCCCGGCGTGCGCATGACCACAGCGACGCTTTTCCCGCCGACGCGAATCTCAAGCGGCTCCTCGACGGCGAGCGCGTCGTCGCGGCTCACGGTGCGCGCCACCCCGTCGTGCCGTGAGATGGGCACGGAGCGGACGGCATGGGCGAGGGACATGAAGGGAGGAAAGCGTTTCCAGCTGGCACAGCCACGATTTTCCCTTTGCGTGTTCACATGAACACGTCTTCCCGCGCCGTCACGTGCGCCCTAGCCGGACGTGGCGTCGGCTACAACCCGCCCAACCGCTTCGAGCGCCTTCAGCTCACGCCCGATCCGGATGCGGAGGCGCCGGCCGACGAGGAGCGGCCTCATCCGCGCACGGAGTTTTTCCACGACGCCAGCGATTCGATCCTCACGCGCAACGACAGCCCCGACATCCCGTTCACCCACGGCCTCAATCCCTACCGCGGCTGCGAGCACGGCTGCGCCTACTGTTTCGCGCGGCCCTACCACGAGTATCTCGGCTGGAGCAGCGGCCTCGATTTCGAGACCAAGATCCTCGTGAAGCTCCGCGCGCCCGAGCTGCTGCGCCGCGAGCTCTCGTCGCCGCGCTGGGTGCCGGAAAACATCGCGATGAGCGGCGTGACCGACTGCTACCAGCCGTGCGAACGACAGTTTCGGATCACTCGCGGCTGCCTCGAGGTCTGCGCCGAATTCCGGCAACCGATCTCGATCGTGACGAAGAACGCGCTCGTCGCGCGGGATCGCGACGTGCTCGCCGGCCTCGCGCGGCTCGGCTGCGCGGCAGTCTACCTTTCCGTGACGACGCTCGACCCCGATCTCGCCGGGAAACTGGAGCCGCGGGCGTCGCGCCCGGCGGCCCGGCTCCGCGCGATGCGCGAGCTCGCGGACGCCGGCATTCCCGTCGGCGTCATGACCGCGCCCATCATTCCCGGCCTCAACGATCACGAGGTCCCCGGCATCCTCGCCGCGGCCGCGGCCGCGGGCGCGACGCGCGCCGGCTACGTCGTGCTGCGCCTGCCACACGCGGTGAAGGAGATTTTCCAACGCTGGCTCGACGACCACGCCCTGGGAAAAAAGGCCCGCGTTCTCGACCGGGTGCGCGAGCTGCGCGGCGGCCAGCTCAACGTCTCCGAATGGGGCGCGCGCCTGCGGGGCGAGGGCATCTTCGCCGAGCAGATCCGCGACCTGTTTGCGGTCGCCGCGCGGCGCGCCGGGCTGAACCAGGAGCGCCTTGCGCTGAACCCGGCGCACTTTCGCCGCGCGGGCGGGGAGCAGTTGACCTTGTTCTGAGTGTGGCGCTTGGCTCGGCGCGCGATGTGCACGCGCTACCACCTCAGCCGGGAACACTACCGCGAGATCCTCGCCGCGCTCGGCATCGCTGCGCCCGACGACTTCGACACGCGCTACAACATCGCGCCCATGTCGCGGATCCCAACCGTGCGCGCCGGCCCAAAGGGGCCCGAGGCGGTCCTCTGCCGGTGGGGCCTCGTGCCCGCGTGGGCGCGCAGCGCGGACGGCGCCCCGCTCCTCAACGCCCGCGCCGAGACCGCCGCGACCAAGCCCGCCTTCCGCGGCGCGCTGCGCCACCGCCGCTGCGTCGTGCCGGCGAGCGGCTACTACGAGTGGCAGGCGATCGGCCGCGCGCGACGGCCGTGGTTTTTTCGTCGGCGCGACGGCGCGCCGTTCGGCTTTGCGGGCCTGTGGGAAACATGGCGGGACCCCGCGGGCACGATCTTGGAGAGCTGCGCCATCATCACGATCGAGCCCAACGACCTCGCCCGCCCCATCCACGACCGCATGCCGGTGATGCTGGTGGCGGAGCAATTCACGCCCTGGCTCGACCCGGGCTTGACCGAACCCGCGTCGCTCGCCCCGATCCTCCGGCCACCCGATGACGCGGCCATGACAGCCCTCGCCGTGGGCCCGCACGTGAGCAACGTCCGCCACGAGGGCCCCGAGTGCCTCGCGCCGGCGCCACCGGGCACAGACGAGTCGCAGCTCTCGCTGGGGATCGGCTGACTTCGTAGCCCTGCTCGTGCGTGCCCTGCGAAGCCGAGGCGAAGCAAGGAGAGCAGGGACGGCGGGAGTTTCAACTGCAGGGTTGTCCTGCCTCTCACGCGGCGGGCTGCCATCACAGCTTTGAAACCTTGTGCGCCCGCACTCGGTCTGCAAAACCTCCGCGCCTCCGCCATGCGCCCGCCTTGAACCTCCTCGACCGCCACATCTTTGCCAGCGTGCTTTTCACGTGTGCGGCGGCCGTGGGGCTGTTCGCCTTCGTCGTGGCACTGCCCAACATCGTGCGCGAGCTCATCGGCCCGCTCATGGCCGGCCAGATCGATCCGGGCTTGCTCGTGCGGCTGATTGTCCTGCTGCTGCAGTTCACCGCCATCTACGCCCTGCCGATGGGCGTGCTTACCGGCGTGCTCCTCACGCTCGGCCGGCTCTCGGCCGACAGCGAGATCACCGCCATGCGCGCGGCGGGCATCGGAGTCGTGCGGGTCGCCTGGCCCGTCCTCCTGCTCGGCAGCCTCGCGACCGCCCTCGCCCTCTACATGAACATCGACGCGATGCCCCGCGCGCGAGTCGACTACTACCGCGAGCTCGCCGCCGCCATCCGCGCCGATCCCCTGCGCGTGATTGTGCCCAAGACCTTCATCCGCGACTTCCCCGGGCACGTGCTCTACGTGCGGGAGAAAGACGGCCCCGAGTTGCGCGATCTCTGGCTTTGGGAGCTCGACGCGCAGTCCCGCGTGAAGCGACTGGTGCGCGCCGAGTCGGGCCACATCGCCTACGACGAGGCGGCCAACACCCTGGTGCCCACGCTCCACCTCGTGAAGGCCGAGGAGCGCGACGCTGAGAACCCGGAGGACTTCTCCAAGTCCCCCAAGGCCCCGTCCGTCGAACGCTCCGAACAGGTCGTCATCTCCCTTGCCCGCTACAGCGTGAAGGAGGCGCGCATGAAGGACGACTGGCTCGCCTTTGGCGATCTCCGCGCCAAACAGGCTGTGCTCGCCGCCGAGACTCCGCCGCCCGAAAAGCGCCTCGAGCACGACCGCAACCGGATGAAGCTCGCGATCATCCTGCACGAGAAGTTCAACCTGGCGATCGCCGTCCTCACCTTTGCGGTCATCGGCGTGCCGCTCGGGATCAAGGTCTCGCGCCGCGAGACCTCGGCCAACCTCGGCCTCGCGGTCGTGCTCGTCATCGGCTTCTACGTCCTCACCGCCGGGGTGAAGTCCCTCGACCGCCAGCCGCACCTCCGGCCCGATCTCCTGCTCTGGCTGCCCAATGTTCTCTTCCTCGGGCTCGGCGTCTGGCTTTTCCGGCGGATTGAGCGGTAGGGCGGCGACTCCGCTCGCCGCCAGACCGAAGCCGCAAGGCGCGGAACGGAGTCCGCGCCCTACCGTTGCGCCGCCACGAGCCCGCTCCGTCCGTCGAGCGGCGCCATAACCTGGTCGCGCACGGGGATCGTCCCGCGATCGGCGAGCTGCTCGCGCGCGTAGTCGTCGAGCCGGATGAGTTCCACCCCGCGCGCGCGGCAGGCCGCGAGCAGATCGCGAAACAATCCGCGCCGCCCCATGCCCTCGATCTCGGCGTGGATGGTGAGCACGTTCACGCGGTCGTCGCGCAGCAGTGACAGGTAATGCGGCACGATTTGATCGTCGGGGTGTTCCGGCCGGCCCATCAGCTCGTCAAACGTGGGCAGCGTGCTCGGGATCTCGAGCGTGTTGAAAACCTGCCCGTCCGTCCGCGGGAAAAACGGGGCCCCGCCGCGCGTGTCACTCGCATAGAGCAGGCCGGCGCGCTCGTAGGCGGCGCGGCTGCGGGCGTTGCTCTGCCAGCCCGCTGCGCCCGCGGTGCGTGCCTCCGCGCCGAAGATGCGGCGGAACTCCGCGCGCGCCGCGTCGAACTCCGCGTCCACCTCCCCCTGCGTCATTGTCTGAACGTAGTCCTGCCAACGGTAGTGGTTGTGGCAGTGGATGCCGATTTCGAAGCCCGCGTCGCGCACCGCGCGCATCGTGCCGGCGTTGCGCCGCCCGATGTGCGGTGCGGGCAGCAGCGTGCCGTTGAGCAACGTGCGCACGCCGTAGATCGAGACGACGCTCGTGCGGGAGACTTTGCGGAAGAAACCCGGCCGGAACACGCGCGTGATCGCGCGCCCCGTCTGATCCGGCCCGAGCGAGAACAAAAAGCACGCCGGCGCCCCGAACTCGCGGCAGTCCGCGGCGAGGTTCGGCACCCCCTCCCGCGTGCCGCGGTCGGTGTCGACGTCGACCTTCAGGGCGAGGCGGGTTGGCATGGGTGGATTTCGTAGCGGAATCCCCAAGGCTTTCGCGAAACGCTCACGCGTTCCGCTACCGGCCGCGATTCATTCCAGCCGATACCCCTTGTGCGCGAGGTGATAGTCGAGCGTCAGCTTGATGGCGCGCTTCAGGTCCACCTTGGGCGACCAGCCGAGGTGCTTTCTCGCCGCGGCGATCGAGGGCACGCGCGTCTGGATGTCCTGATAATATTTCCCGAAGTATTTCTTCGCCGGAACCGTCACCGTGCGCGCCTTGGCGGCGTGCTCGCGGTAATCGGGGAACTCCGCAAAAGCCGCGATGATGTGCTTCGCGAGGTCGGCCACGCTCACGTTGTTGCGCGGGTTGCCGAGGTTGAAGATCCGGCGCGAGGCGCAGCCGTGCTTGTTCTCGATGATGCGCAGCAGCGCCTCGACGCCGTCGTCGATGAACGTGAACGAACGGCTCTGCTTGCCACCATCGACGAGCTGGAGCGGCTTCTTGAAAATCACGTTGGAGATGAACTGCGTGAAGAGCCGCGAGCTGCCTTCCTTGGGCTCCATCACGTCGTCGAGCTTCGGCCCGATCCAGTTGAACGGGCGGAACAGCGTGTAGTCCAAATTGTCGCGCACGCCGTAGGCGTAGATCACGCGGTCGAGGAGCTGCTTCGAGCACGCGTAGATCCAGCGCTGGCGATCAATCGGGCCGTAGACGAGCGGGCTCGCCAGCTCGTCCAGCTCCGCATCGGGGCACATGCCGTAGACCTCGGAGGTCGAGGGGAAGATGACGCGCTTCTTGTATTTCGCGCACTTGCGGACGATCTCGAGGTTGGCCTCGAAATCCAACTCGAAGACCCGGAGCGGGTCCTTCACGTATTGGATCGGGTTGGCGATGGCGACCAGCGGGATGACGGCGTCGCACTTGCGCACGTGGTATTCGATCCACTCGCGGTTGATCGTGATGTCGCCCTCGACGAAGGCGAAGCGCGGATGGCCCAGGCTGTCGTCGAGCTTGTGCGACCCGACGTCCATCCCGAAGACCTCCCAGTCCTTCCGATCGAGGATCGCGCGGGTGAGCGAGCTGCCAATGAAGCCGTTGGCACCGAGGATCAGGACACGCAGGGGCATGGAGCGGTGAAAAAGGGAAACGCCCGACTTGGGAAACGAAAAACTCACAGCCGCCCGCCCACCCGCAAGGCAGGCGGCGCGACGCCACGCCACTCCGTCTTCGTCAGTTCCAGCGCCCCGTCGGCCGTGGCGACGACGAGCGGCGCGACGGAGAGAATTTCGCCCGGGGTGCCGCGCCGGCCGCCTGTCGCCCGCGAATCCGGCTCGGCCCACCACACCATCAGGCGCGCGCCGGCCACATCCGTGAACGCGCCGGGATACGGATCCGTCACGGCGCGGATGAGGTTGAAGATTTGCCGCGAGGTCTGCGTCCAGTCGATGCGGCCGTCCTCGGGCTTGCGGCCGGTGAAATACGTCGCCTCCGCGTCGTCCTGCGGTGTCTCGCGCGCGGCGCCGGCGAGCAGCGCGTCGATTTGCCGCGCGAGGACGGCGCGCGCACACGGCATGGCCTTGCGAAACGCCTGCTCGGCCGTGTCGCGGGGCCCGATGTCCACGCCCTCTTGATCGACAATCGCGCCGGCGTCGGCGGACTTCACCATGCGGTGGAGCGTCATGCCAATGCGCGGCTCGCCATGGAGCACCGCCCAGTTGATCGGCGCGCGGCCCCGGTATCTCGGGAGGAGCGAGCCGTGCATGTTCCAGGCACCCAGCCGCGGCAGCGCGAGGATTTTGGTGCCGATCATGTGGCGGTAATAGACGGAGAGGATCAGATCGGGCGCGAGGGCCGCGATGCGCTCGCGCCACTCCGGGGTGTTCACGGATTCGGGCGCGAAGACCGGGACGCCCCTCTCTCGCGCGGCGACGGCGGGGGTCTTGAACCAGATTTTCTCCTGCGGGTTATCCTCGTGCGTGATGAGCGCCACGACTTGGTCGCCCCGCTCAAGCAGCAGCGAGAGGCAGTCGTAGCCCACCTCGCTGTAGCCAAAGAACAAAATGCGCGGCCGGCTCATGCGCCCTCTTCCGGCGACGTCGCAGGCCAAAGCAGCCGGCGCAATTCCACCGGCGAAGTCACCGGAGCCTGGCAGGCGAAGTCTTCACAGACGTAGGCCGTCGCCCGGCCGCCGAGCGGTTTCATTTCCGCGATCCACGGGGCCCGCGCAGCGAGCCACGCCTGATCGCCGTCGCCGGTGGCCGCGAGCAGCGCGCGACGCGGGCCGAGCGACTCGTGAATCACCGCCACCAAGGCGCGGAAATCCTCCCGCGCCGGATCGCCCGCGATGACGACGTGGCGCGGCGACTCGAGCGCGAGTTCCACGGCGCAGAGCATCTGCGGCATCGCATGAGGCGCGCGGCTCCACTGCGCGCGAAACGCCTCGATCACGCCGCGGCCGCGCGCGCGGCGCACCGGATCGGGCAGCAACGCATCGAGGCGCAGCAGGTTCATCGCGGCCACGCTGCTCGGCGCCGGCTCCGCGCCGTCGTAGTCTTCTTTCAGGCGCAGCACGATGCTCGCATCGCCGGCCGCCGAGTTGAAATAGCCCCCGCGCTCCGGGTCGCAGAAGAGCTCGTCCATCCTGGTCTGCAATTGGTCAGCCCAGCGCAGCCAGCGCGCGTCGAGCGACGCTTCATGGAGATCGAGCAGGCCTTGGATGAAGTAGGCGTAGTCCTCGGCGAAACCTTCCGCCGCGCCACGGCCTTCGCGCCAGCCGCGGAACAGGACGCCGCGCGAAGGATCGTGGAGCTCGCGCTCCACAAAACCGGCCGCGCGGATCGCGGCCGTGAGATACGCCGCGTCGCCGAGCACCTGATGGCCTCGCGCCAGCGCGGAGATCATGAGGCCGTTGTTGGCCGTGAGAATCTTGTCGTCGAGCAGCGGACGCGGGCGGGCGGCGCGCGTCGCGCGCAGGCGCTCCAGCGCGGCGAGCAAGCGGTCGTTGGCCTGCTCGGCGGTGAGCGAAAACTGCCGCGCGGTCTCGGCGAGCGAGCGGCGCTGCGCGAGGATGTTCTTCCCCCGAAACTCGCCCTGCGGATCGAGGCCGGCGGAAACGTTGCCGTTTTCCTCCACGCCGAAGTGCGCGATGAAAAACCGCGCGTCGTCGCCCAGCGCGGCGCGCAGATCCGCCGCGGTCCAAACGTAAAACGCGCCCTCGGCGTGCTCCGGTTTCCCGTGCGCGACGAGCGAGTCCGCATCCTCCGCCGTGTGAAATCCGCCCGCCGGCGAGGTCAGGTCGCGCGCGACATAGTCGAAGATGTCGCGCGCCATCCACGCGAAGCGCTCATCGCCCGTCGCCTGCCGCGCCTCGAGCGCGTTGATCGCGATCTGCGCCTGATCATAGAGCATCTTCTCGAAGTGCGGCACGAACCACGCCTCGTCCACCGAGTAGCGGTGGTAGCCGCCGCCGATGACGTCGTGCAGGCCGCCGCGCGCCATCGCACGCAGCGTCGCCGTGGCGAGGCGCACGGCCTCCGCGCCCATCTCGCTGCCGAGGCCCTGCAGGGCGGCGATCCGGAAGAGAAAGTTCAGGTTGGAAGCGCGGGGGAATTTCGGCGCGCCACCAAAGCCGCCGTTCGTCGGGTCGAACGATTCGTAGAAATGCTCGAAGCCCTTCTCGAACGCCGCCCCGGCCGCCTCCGCCAGCGCGATCTCCGCCGCTCCTGGCTCCTTTCCCCCGCCGCCCTCGTGGTGCTCGCGCAGCGTCGCGATCACGCGCTCGCCTTCGGCGACAAGCTTCTCCCGCTCGTCGCGCCAGCCGCGCGCGATGGCCTCCAGGATTTTCGGAAAACCCGCGCGGCCGCCGCGATCCTCGGGCGGGAAATAGGTGCCGCCGTAGAACGGTTTCAGCTCTGGCGTGAGCCACGCGCTGAGCGGCCAGCCGCCGTGCCCGGTCATCGCCTGCACATAGGCCATGTAGACCTTGTCCACGTCGGGCCGCTCCTCGCGGTCGACTTTGATGGCGATGAAGTGCGCGTTGAGAATCGCCGCGATCGCGGCGTCCTCGAACGACTCGTGCGCCATCACGTGGCACCAGTGGCAGGTCGAGTAGCCGATGCTGAGGAAAATCGGCTTCTGCTCGGCGCGCGCGCGCGCGAACGCCGCCTCGCCCCACGGGAGCCAGTCCACGGGGTTGTCCGCGTGCTGGAGCAGATAGGGCGACTTCTCGCGCGCGAGGGCGTTGGGCATGAGGGCCGCAGCCAAGGGCAAATCGCGGCTCAGGCAAAGCGGCAAAAGAGCGGAAAAGGAGGCAACAATCGCGGAAGGGCGGAGGCACGGAAATGAATCCGAACTTTCCGTGTTTCCGTCCTTCCGTGCTTTCGCGATTCTCCGGCGGCTCAGCCCTGCTCCATCTCCGCGAGCTTCGTCGCGGCCTTTTCCCATTCCGCCGTGGCGGCGGCGATCTCGTCCACGATCACGCTCAGCTCGCGGTTGAGGTGGTGGAACTTGCCCTTGTCGGCGTAGGAAGCCGGG
>JAEUHB010000376.1 GCA_016794665.1 Opitutaceae bacterium | reverse complement strand
GCGGGCCGGCCGGCCGACGCGCCGCACGTCGCGCAGGCGTGGGCGTGGGCCGACCTTCGCGAGGTCGCCAGTGTCGACGGCTGGCTCGTGGTCAACGGCGCGAAGTTCTGCCCCGATACCGGGCACGTGAGCCCCGCCGAGTTGCTGGCCGTCGCGAAGTTGGCCCCTCAGGCTCGCGAGGCGCGCGTGCGCGCTTGGCTGCGGCGATGGCTGCGACCGGCGCAAGTGCGGCGGAGGGTGCAGGTGCTGCGCGGCCGCACGCGAGGGGTGGCGGTGCGCAACGCCGTGACGCTCGGCGGCTACGCGGCGCTCTCGATCTATCTCGGGGCGGAGGCGGCGGCGCGGGTCCCGGAGCGGACGAGCATCGCGATTGTCGCGCTGCTGCCCTGGGTTTTGCTGGGCCTGGTGGCGACGCATTTCGCCGGTGTGTTCGCGGCGTGGCGCGCAATGAAGCGACTGCCGACGGTCGCGGCGCACAAGCGCGGCATGAACCTCTTCACCGCGGCGCTCATGCCGCCGCAGGCGCTGCGGCTGCGGGCGCTCGTGGGCGAGGGTTTTTTTCCGGCGCAGCACCCCCTCGCGATCATCCTGGCGCTCGCGACCACCGCGGCAAAGCGCGAGGCGGCGTTCAACGTAATCGCGGATTTGCGGTGGCCCATCGGCGGCGCGGATGATCCACCGCTGGCGCGCGAGATTGCGGCGTGGTTTCGCAGTGCGCTCGCCGCCGAGATCGAGCCCCGGCTGCGTGCGGCGGGATTGGCGCCCGAGCTTTTGTTGGCGCCGCCCGTGGCCGACAGTCCGGCCGCGTGCGCCTATTGCCCGCGATGCCAAGATCAGTTCACGGCGGGGCGGACGACTTGCCCGCATGGCATCACGCTGCAGCCGATCCACCCGGCGGAGAAGCCGGCCCCCGGCATTTCACGGTGAAACCTTGCGCGAACCGTCTTGTCGCATTCCTTGCACACCTACCCGCCATGAAGTTCCTCTTTTCCCTCGGTCTGGCCTTGGCCGCGACGGCTGCGGTGCAAGCGCAGGTCTTCCGTCCGCATCTCTCCGGCGGCCATGATCATCGGCGGGGTCCGGTGGTGCATGCCGGCGTCGGCTATGCGCGTCCCGGCCACGGACACTTCGGGCATTTTCATCCCTCGTATGCCTATCGGGTGGCGGTGCCCTACCGCAGCTATGGCTACGGCCGCTACTATCCGTCGCCGATTTACGGCTACTACGACGGCTACACGGGCTACGATTATCCCTACTATGGCGGCGTGAGCTATGGCACCTACGGTGGCAGCGGCGCGGCGAATGGTCTGCTGCTCGGTGCGCTCGCCGGCGGAATCATCGGGCACAACAGCGGCGAGTTCCGCCATAATGGCTGGCGCGGCGCCGCTTGGGGCGCGGGGATCGGCTGGCTGCTCGGCACCGTGGCCGATGCCAACCGTCGCGCGACGACCTATTCTTATCCTGCGGCTCCGGCCGTGGTGCAGCCCACCGCCACGATGCCCGCGCCGGCGTCGGCGGCGGCGCCGGTGACGATCATCAACAATTACTACGGCAGCGCCTCGCCGATGACCGAGGCCAACGCCCTCTTTGGCCGCTAGGTTGCGGTGGGATTGAATATTTTTCGCGCGGCGGTCGTCTCCCGCCGCCCGTCGCAATTTCCGTTTCACTTTCACGCCCGCTTTGCGTCTCCCGCCTTCTGTCGCCATGAACACCACGTCCCGTCTCCTCCTCGCCAGCGCCGCGGCGCTCCCGGCGTTTCTCGCCGGCTGCGCCTCGCCCTACGCGGGCGTCAGCCAGCCGGCCGGCGCCCCTGTCGTCCAGATGCGACCCGATGAGCGCGGCGCCGTCGCCGGCACCGGCATCGAGTCGCAGGACATGGTCACGGTCACCGACCGCATGGCCCGCAGCATCCTTGCCATCCCGCAGATTGCGCGGGCCCAAGTGCCGCCGAGCGTGGTGCTCGAGCCCGTCGTCAACAACACCCGTTTCCCGATCAACAAGGACATCTTCCTCACGCGCATCCGCACGCAGCTCAATCGCAGCGCCGCCGGGCAGGTGAGCTTCCTCGACCGCGAGATGATGCGCACGCTCGAGCGCGAGCGGGAGCTCAAGCGCACCGGCCAGGTCACCGCCAGCGCCGACCCGCGCGGTCCGAGCGAGTTTGGCGGCGCGGATTATTTCCTCACCGGCAAGCTCGACGGCATGACCACGCGCACCTCGGCCGGCACGAGCGACTACGTGCTCTACAGCTTCCGCCTCACGGATGCGCGCACCAGCCGCATTGTCTGGGAAGACACCGCCGAGATTAAGAAGCAGGGCCTCGAGGACGCCGCTTATCGGTGAACTCAAGCCGCCAGTTCATCGCGGGCGCCGCGCTCGCGCTGCTCTGCGCCGGTTGCGAGACGCTGCCCGAGGAGACCCGCCCGCTCGCGCGCGACTCGTCGCCCGCCGCGACCGCCGCCGATCGCCGCGCGGCGGTCCCCGAGCGCGATCGGGTGCTGCATGACTATCGCACGGCCGCCAAGGCCCTCCGGGCCGGCGACTACGACGAGGCCAAGGCCCGCCTCGACGACGCCATCGCGCGCATCGGCGGCATCATCGCCAACGACGCCGAGGCCGAGCGCGCCCGCGGCCTCTTTTCGCCGGAGAGCACCAAGGTCTTCATCGGCGAGCCCTACGAGCGCGTGATGGCCTACTACTATCGCGGCTTGCTCTACTGGCGCGATGGCGAGCGCGACAACGCCCGCGCCTGCTTCCGCACCGGCCAGGTGATCGACACGGGCCCCGAGCAGGAGCGCTATGAGGCGGACTACGTGCTGCTCGACTACCTCGACGGCCTCGCGTCCGCCAAGCTCGGCGCCGACGGGGGCGACGCCCTCGCGCGGGCGCGGCGGCACGCCGCCGGTCGCTTTGCGCTGCCCGATTACAATCCCGCGGCCAACGTGCTGCTCTTTGCCGAATACGGCTACGGCCCGCGCAAGTATGCCGGCGGGCAGTATGGCGAGCAGCTCCGCTTTCACGTGGAGGACTCGCCCTCGCGCTCCGCGCGGCTCGTGCTCGACGGCGGCCGCCGCATCGTGCCGCTGCCCGCCTACGACGACCTTGGCTTCCAAGCCACGACCCGCGGCGGGCGCGTGATGGATTTCATCCTCGGCAACAAGGCGCACTTCAAGGCCGCGGCCGACGCCGCGGCCGATCTCGCGCTCGTCGGCTCGGCCATCGCCAGCGACACCGCCCGCCGTCGCGATCGCCGCGGCAAGGACGACAACGATGCCGAGGTCGCCGCCGTGGGCCTCGGCGTCCTCGGCGTGATCGGGAAGATCGCCTCCGCCGCCACGCATGCGGAGGCGGACACGCGCCAGTGGAACAACCTTCCGCAGCGCCTCAGCTTCGCCGCGCTGCGGCTGCCACCCGGCACGCACCTCGGCCGGGTCGAGTTTCTCGACCGCGAGGGCCGCGTGCTCGTGTCGCGCTCCCAGCCCGTGAAGTTCACCGTCGCGCCCGCCGACCGCGACACCGTCCTGTTTTTCAGCGAACATAAACCCTGATTCCCGGTCCCACCCCTGCGTCCGCCCGATACCATGAAGACACCGTCCGCCGCCCGCATTTTCCCGCTCGCCGTCCTCGCGCTCTGCGCCGGCTGCGCGACCGAGCCCGGCCCCTTCGCGCCGCTCGACACCGCCAAGTTCACGCTCGAGAACACCGACCGCTTCGTCCTCCTCGACCAGCCCGCGCAGAACTCGGTCACGTGCACCGGCCTGCAGGAGCGTCCGCTGGCCGATGGCCGCCTCGAGGTCGTCGCCAACGTCAAGAACCGCGAGCCCCGCCGCATCGAGGTCCAGATCAACTGCGTGTTCAAGGACGAGCTCGGCGCGATTGGCGACGAGACGCCGTGGCAGACGCTGATTCTTTCGGAAAATTCCACCGAGGCCGTGCGCTTCACCGCGATGAACGCGCAGGCCCGGAAATACACCGTGCGCGTCCGCCAGGCGCGGTGATCCCCGGGAGGCTCCCACCATGAACCGCCTTTCGCTCCCCGCCTCGTTCGCCGTGCTGGTCGCGCCGGTGGTGTGCGCGCAATCGCCCGAGCCCGCGCCCGTGCCGCCGCCTATCGTGCAGGCACCGCCCCGCGCCACGCCCGCCCATCCCGGCATCGGCCCCAGCTTCAGCGAACGCAGCTACGGCCAACGCAGTTTCGGCCCCTCGGCGGACACGCTCGTCGCGCGCCAGACCGCCGACGGCGTGCTCGAGGGCTTCAAGAAAGTCTACGTGAAGGACGGCGCGCCCCGCATCGTGATCTATGTCAACCGCGCGCTCGTCTCGCCCGCGGTTACCGGCACGGAGGCCTCGACCGCCGCGCGCCCCGCCGCGCCTGCGCTCGCGGACAAGCAGACCGTGCGCGAGATCGAGCGGCTCTTCGGGCGCGTCTTCCGCCACGGCGGCGCCCAGCTCGCGGATCAAAAGATCGCGGCGGCGCTCCTCGCCGACACGCCCGGCGCCACGCTCGCCAGCGACGCCGCCGCGAAGGAACGCAAGGCCCTCGCCGACATCGCGGATCTCGCCATCGAAATCCTGATCTCGAGCCGCAACCTCGCCGTGCCCGAGATCGCCGGCGATGTGCCGGTGGCGGTGCCCGATATCCAAGCCACCGCGATCCGCCTCAAGGACTCCGCGATTATCGGCCAGGCCGCGGCGAGCGATGTCATCGGCAAGGGCGCCGCCGCCGGCCGCATGGCGCGGCAATTCAGCGCCGCGGACATCACCGAGGCCACCGCGATCGCGTTGATCGAGGACATGCTGATCGGCCGCAAGTG
>JAEUHB010000340.1 GCA_016794665.1 Opitutaceae bacterium | reverse complement strand
CATCGCGTGAAAATCCGTGAGCCGCACGCTCTCCGCGTGCAGCCGGTCGAGGTGCGGCGTGCGGAGGATCGGGTTGCCGTGCGCGGAGAGGTCGCCGTAGCCCTGATCATCGGTCAGCACGATGATGACATTGGGCGGCGCAGCGCGGAGCGCGGCGACGAGAAAGAGGCAAAGGACGAGCAGCGGGCGGGACAGGGCGGGAAGCGTCTTCATCGGGGCGCCTCCCCAGTGACCGCGAAACGCGCGGCGCGCAAGGCCGGGGATTGAACTGCGGCGGCGGAGCCCGCTGCGTGCAGAGAACCGTCCGCCCGATGTTTCCCGCTCCGCCACCAGCTCGCCGGTGAGTGATTCGAGTCAGGCCGTCTTCCTCAGCTACGCCTCGCGGGATGCCGCCGCCGCGCGCCGTCTGTGCGATGCGCTCCGAGCTGCGGGCCTCGAGGTCTGGTTCGACCAAAGCGCGCTCGCCGGCGCGCGGGTGGCGAGCAGGCGCCTGGCACGCGAGCCGGCTCCGGTGAAGGAGACCTGACGCATCGTCACGACGCGTAGCAGCGCCCGCCGTAACGGCTTTTCCCAGCAGGGCCGCATGATCCGCCGCTTGCCCTCGCGCGCGGTCTCTGGCTCATCGTGTGTCCCGATGCGTCCCTTCGTCTTTTTTTCGCTCCTGCTCCTGGTTCCGGTCTCCCTCATCCGCGCCGCGGTGGCGGCGCCTGCGGCCCAGCGGCCGAATGTGATCGTGATCATGGCCGACGATCTCGGCTACGGTGATGTCTCGGCCTACGGGGCGACGGCGTTCAAGACGCCGAACATCGACCGGCTCGCGGCCGAGGGCCGGCGTTTCACGAGCGGCTACTGCTCCGCGTCCACATGCACGCCCACGCGCTACTCGTTTCTCACGGGCAGCTACGCGTTTCGTCGCAAGGGCACGGGCGTCGCGCCGCCCAACGGCCACCTCGTCGTGCCGCCCGATGCCGTGACGATCGCCGACGTCGCGAAGAGCGCGGGCTACCGCACGGCGGTCATCGGCAAGTGGCACCTCGGCCTCGGTGTCGAGGGCCAGGGGCCCGACTGGAACGGCCCCCTCGCCCCCGGGCCGCGTGAGCTGGGCTTCGACTACAATTTCATCCAGCCCACGACCAATGATCGCGTGCCGCAGGTCTTCGTCGAGGGAGACCGCGTGGCGGGCCTCGACCCGCGCGATCCACTGTGGGTGGGGGACAAGGCGCCAGCCGGTGACCACCCGACGGGCGTCACGCATCGCGCGACGCTCAAGATGGACTGGTCGCACGGCCACAACGCCACGATCCACAACGGCATCTCGCGCATCGGCTACTACACGGGCGGCCATGCGGCGCGTTTCCGCGACGAGGACCTCGCCGACCGCTGGGTGGAAAAGACGAACGCGTGGCTCGAGGCCCAGCGGGCGCAGCCGTTTTTCCTGTTCTTCGCGTCGCACGATCCGCACGTCCCGCGCATGCCGCATGAGCGCTTCCAAGGCGCGACCAAGCTCGGCTACCGGGCGGATGCCATCGTCCAGTTCGACTGGTGCGTGGGCGAAATCATGAAGACGCTCGATCGCCTCGGCCTCGCCGAGAAGACGCTCATCGTCCTTTGCTCCGACAACGGCCCGGTGATGGACGACGGCTACAAGGACTTTGCGCTCGAGAAGCGCGGCGATCACCGCGCCGGCGGGCTTTTTCGCGGCGGGAAATACAGCGTGTTCGAAGGCGGCACGCGCACGCCGTTCATCGCCCGCTGGAAGGGCACGATCAAACCCGCCGTGTCCGACGACATCGTCTGCACCATCGATCTTGCGGCGAGCCTCGCGGCGCTCGCG
>JAEUHB010000252.1 GCA_016794665.1 Opitutaceae bacterium | reverse complement strand
GCAGCGGCACCTTGAGATCATGGAGTTTCTTCAGCGGGTTGACGTAGAAGTAGTGCTTTCCCTCGAGGCTGATGCCGGGCAGCACGCCGTTGTAGAGCGACTGCTCAAAGAGGTCCGCGTAGCCCGCGTCGCCCGTCGCCGCGAGCATCCGCCACATCCACATCGCGTAGCCGATGGTGGCGCAGGTTTCATTGTAAGCCGTGAGATTGGGCAACTGATAGTCGCGGCCGTAGGCCTGGTGCACCGTCTTGATCGACGAGTGGCGCGTCGAGCCATCGGGTGACGCGCCGTCGTAAAGCGCGCCGGTCATGCCCGTGAGGTAGAGCTTCTGCGTCGCCACATCATCGGAAATCGCCTTGAGCGGTTTCAGCAGGGCCGCGTCGCCGATCTCGGCGAGCAGGTCGGCCACGCCGGCGTAGAGGTAATTGGCGCGCACCGCATGGCCGACGGCCTCCGTCATCTCGCGGAACGGCACGCGGTCCTGGTTGTGATCGCTGGCATACGGCGTGCCCGGCACGAGATCGCGAATCTCGATCAGGCGCCGCGCGAGCGCGAGGTAGCGCGGTTCGCGCGTGACGCGGTAGAGCTCGACCACGCCCATGTAGTGCGACGGGCAAATCGCGTTGCGCGCGAGATCGGCGGGGACGGTGCGCGCGAGGGTCTCGATGTAGTCGGCGGCTTTGCGCGCGAGCGTAAGCAGCGATGACTTGCCCGTCGCCCGATGGTGGACACACGCGGCCGTCATGAGGTGACCCATGTTGTAGGTCTCGAAATGCTCACGCTCCTCGAACTCCTTCGCCCTCGGATCGCCCTGCCGCTGCGGGATGATTTTTTGTGTGTGGAGGTAGCCGTCCTCGCGCTGTGCCTTCGCGAGCACCGCAATGATCTCATCCATCTGCCGGTCGATCGCGGGCTCGCGTGTCACGGCGAAAACCTGCGCGAGCGCCTCCAGCCATTTCAGAAAATCGCCGTCGTTGAAGGGCGGCCCGTGAAACTTGCCGTCGCGGCCGCGCCCGAGGCCGGCCGCGATCAGGAAGTTTGACCAGGCGTGGCTCTCGTTGTCGTCCCGGAAGATCGTCAGCATGTGCGGGATCATCGTCGAACGGCAGACCTCGAAGCGCTCCCCGAGCAGGCCGCCATTCCACATCACGTCGCCGAGCCCGACCATGTGCATCTTTGCGTGCGGCGAGCGCGAGGTGTCGATGAGTGCACGGTCACTGGCGGGCAGCGCGGCCGCGGCGAACGCGGCAAACAATAACAGCAGCGTCGCCGTCCTCGTAGCCCGCCTCGTGAGAGGCGGGACCGACGGCCACGTTCTCCGCCGCCCGTCCCTGCTCTCACGAGCAGGGCTACACGAGCCGCGGATGATTCTCCCGGACATCTCAGTGCAGTTGGGTGGGATCGAGGACGACATGCTTGATCGATTTCCGGCCGGCCGTGTAGGTCACATGCACGCGCCCGTCGCTGGCTTGGATGACCGCCGGATAGGCGTAGCCGCTGACGATCGGTTCCGACTCAAGCGTGAGCGCGTGTTTCCATTTCAACCCGTCAGCGGAGACCGCCACATCGAGCGGAAAACGATCACCCTTGGCTTCGTTGGCGCGGTGCCCCGAGTGGTTGTAAACGATCAACTGGCGGCCATCCGCGAGGGTGACGGCATCCGTGCCGGAGTTCGGGTTCGGCAGCTCGGTCGCCGTGAGCGGGCTCCACTTGGCGCCGCCATCGCGCGACCACGTTTGGAAGACGACGCCCTGCTTCGTGCGGCCGACGGCCTGGAGCGCGCCGTCCTTGTGCATCAAGACGCTCGGTTGAATCGCATCGAGCCCCGGTCCTTTCGCAATTGGCCCGATCTTCGACCACGTGGCGCCGGCGTCGCGCGAGAGTTCAAAATGCACGAGCCAGCCGTCGCCGTTGCTCTCGGTGCTCGAGGCCGAGAGCCAGGCTCCGTCACGCAGCACGACCGGCTTGTTTTTCACGGGACCGACAATGCCATCGGGCAGACGACGAGGAGCGCTCCATGTCTTCCCGCCGTCGGCGGAGGTGATCACCTCGCCCCACCAGCGGCTTGGCGAGGGACCGACCTTGTAGAAAAGCAACAGCGGGCCCTGCGGCGCCTGAAAGAAAACCGGATTCCACGTCGGCAGGCGAGGCGCGTTCGGCTGCAAGCCGTTGGCGACCTCGACCGCCGGCTGCCATTTTCCATCGACCTGATGCGCGACCCAGATGCCGACATCCGGATTGCGCTCCTTCGTGCCGCCAAACCACGCGGCGGCAATCTTCCCGGGCGAAATCTCGACGATCGTCGACGCGTGGCATTCCCGATAGGGCGCATCGGGATTGACCACGACCGAACTCAGCACCGCGCCGCAGCAATTCACCGCAAGTGCGGCGGCGACGGCCATGAATCGCCTCTTCATCGTCTTGATTTCGGATTTCGAACTAGGGCGCGACCGTCACAATCACGCGGGCGTAACGCGTCAGTGGCGGCGCGCCCCGATCGGTCACGGCGAGGATGATGTGCATCGTGCCGTAACGGAGAACGCGGGTCGTCGGGACCGCGAACCACGCGTTGATCCTATCCGCGTCCTCGATCTTCAGCGGCTGGCCGGTGCGCGCCTGTGAAAACGCCATCGTGCCCGGCTCCGGATAGAGGAACCACTCGTAGCGAAGCGCATCGCCATCGGGATCCGACGTGCCCGCGGCGCTGAGATCGACGCGCGCGCCCGGTTTCGCCGTCAGCTGCCGCGCATGGCCGAGTTTCACCACGGGCGGATGATTTGCCTCCGCGTAGGGTTTGTTCGTCCAATCCATGCGCGCGGCGAAATCGTTTTGGAAAGCGGAACGCCAGCGCCAGATCGTCGCGTGGTTACTCTGGTGCCAATGGCCATCGATCCCGAGCACTTCGTCCGATGCGTCGCTCCAGAGCGGACGCGTCTCTGGTTCCTGAAACCACTTTTGCAGTCGCGGCGTGTAGAGTTCATAACGTCCACCCCACCCGCCCCAATCGGGTTTATCAGGATCGCTGAGGCCGTTGTTGATGAGGTTGAGGAAACTGGGCGTGTCACCCTCCATCAGGAAGGTAGTCTGCGGATGCTGCGCACCAAGCGGACCTTTGCGGCGGATGTTTTGATCGAGCCACGGATTGTCCACGATCGCGAAGTCGGCGCCCGTGAAGCGCCCGTGGAATTTGTCGCCGCTGATGCCGCTCCACGTGGCGTGGTGGTAGGCGCCACCGGCGTGAAGCCCCGGGCTCGCGATGTAGAAAAGCGCGGGGAACGTCTTCCGCAGCCAAGGTCCACTGTCGTCCTGATCGGAGATGGCATAAATGCGAAGCTTCGCGACGAACCTCCCGAGAGCCTCCGGCGACCGCGTGGCCCGGACGTTCCACAACGCCTGCGCGAGAACGTTGGGACCGCCCCACACTGGCACCCAGAGCGGGCGCGCGTCATCACGGTCGGCGGCACGGATGAGCAACTCGGAACCCGGCGAATCCATGCCCGGGCCGACCGCCTTCATCCCGTAGTCGCGCCGGCCCTCGGAGACCACGGAAAGGAGATGCGCAGCCGTTGGAAACCCGCGCTCATGCTTCTCCAAGTTGTCCCGAATTTGCCCGTAGGTCCGGACGATCTCACGGATGCGCTCTGGCGCGACTTTGTCCTGCTGGTGGACCGAGGTCGTCGCGACGAGACCTTCGGTGTCCCACTGGTTGGCATAGACGAGGAACCGCACCATCGACATGGCGTCGTCCGGCTCGTTCTCGATGTCGGTGAGCACGAACACGCGGGGCCGGTCCGCGGCAAGGGCGGTGCCGAGCGCAACGAAGAGCAGGACGACCGCCGCGATTTTCATGGCTCCGGCGACTGGCAGCGAAGCATGCGCGCGGCGAAATCGCGGAGAAATTCCTCCCGCCAGCGGTTCACGCTTTTCGCCCCGGGATGCACGCCCTCCGCCGCCGTCGGATCAGGATCGTCAATCCACCAATTGGGATGAGTCACGGAGGGCCGGTTGGTGCGCTCGAGCGGCGGGGGCACGGCGGTGAATTTCCCGGCCTGGCCGTCGAGCGCGGGGAAATCGCTGCGGATGACATAGGGCCACACCTTGGCATCGCGCGGCGCAAAGCGGAAGCGGAGCACGCGGCCGTCGTGGACGACCGCCGCCGGGATCCGGTTGTCGAACATCACCTGCACGCGATTCGCCGGCGTCATGCCAGCCGGCACCGGCAGCGCAAACTCGACGACCCCGAACACCTCAGCTCGATCCGCCTCCGTGGTGAGTCGCCCGAAGAGTGTCTTGCGGCC
>JAEUHB010000316.1 GCA_016794665.1 Opitutaceae bacterium | reverse complement strand
CCAGTGCGCGTGGAGCTGCACGCGGCCTTCGGTCGGCACGGTGATCGCGCGGACCTCGGTGCCGTCGGCGTTCGCGACAAATTGCGCGCCGGGGCCGGCGCGGGTGGAGCCGAAGACGACGAGTTTTCCGTCGGGCGAGACTTTCGGGTGATAGTGCGCGACGCCCGCGGCGCTGCGCGTGAGTTGCTGCACGTCGCCGGCGAGCGAGACGCGCATGAGCTCCACGGCGTCGCCGACCTGCGCCGTGTAGTAGACCCAGCGCGAGTCGGGCGACCATGCGGGCAGGTCGCTGCTCGCCGAGTGGAAGTCCGGAAACTTCAGCGGCTGCATCGTGCTCGTATAGGTGCCCCGGTCGGCGAGCCGGCGCAGGCCGGTGCCATCGGCGCGCACGACGTGCGGGTGACATTTGTAGTGCTGGCCGGAGAGGAAGAGCAGCCACTGGCCATCCGGCGACCACGTGGGGATGAACTGAAACGTGTGGCCGGGCGTCTCGTTGACGCGGCGGGGATTCGAGCCGTCGGCGTCGGCGATGTAGACAAGGTAGCTCTTGTTGTAGGCGATGCGCCGGCCGTCGGGCGAGACGTTGGCCGCGTAGGTGAAGCCGGCCGGGCCGCTCGCAAGGCTGCGTTTGTTGCGGCCATCGGCGTCCATCACGAACGGCTGCTGCACGCCTTTGATCAACGGCGCAAAAGTCGCGCGCGTGGGATCGCCGGGCCACGGGGCGAGGCCGGCGTTGTAGTCGCTCACGCGCTCGACGGCGGTGAGGTTGCGCGCCGCGCCGCTCGCGAGATCGACGAGGCAACTGTCGACGAGCCAGCCCTCGGTGTGGCGGAAGGATTTGTGCTCCCGTTCCCAGCGGTAGTTTTCCTCGCTCTCCCATGCCAAGCCCACGATCGCCTGCGCGCCGCCCGCCCACCAGCCGGCGAAACTCGTCCACTGGTTTTCGCGCGTGAGGAGGTCCGCGCCGATCTCGCGGCGCGCGGTGCCATCGGCGCGGACGACGTGGGCGCGCGCCGTGCGCCAGTTGTAGAACTGCCCGCGCGGATCGTCGCAGACGGAGTCGGTGTAACCGATCAGGTAGCGGGAGCGATCCGGGGTGGAATCGCCGGCGAAGGTGACCGACGCGAGCAGCAGAATCCAAGAAAGTCGCGCAAGGAGCCGGAGCATGGCGCATCGAGACTCCGTGCCATCGTCGGGCCGTCAACGACCACGTTGCCCCGAAGTTCGTCCCGCCCGCTCCGCCTCGACCAGCCGATCGCAGGCGCCTCCTACCGGGCATTCAGCGTAAAGACGATCGGCACCTGCATGTGCGTGTTCACATCACGGCCGCCTTTTCGGCCGGGCGTGAATTTCCATTTTTCCACGCACTCCACCGCCGCCTTGGCGAATTCGCCATGCGTGGCGCGAATCGCATAGGCGCCCCGCACGTCGCCGTTCACGTCGACGATAAAGTCAACGACCGCCTCTCCGCCTACTCCACGTTTCCGCAGCTCGGCGGGATACTGCGGGCGGGCCTGAAAGCGGGGCACCGGTGTCTGATCGAGTCGCGAAAGGTCGAAGGTCTCGCCTACGACCGGGCGGGCGGCGGTGGGCAAAGTGCCGGAGGACGGGGGCACCACGGGCTTGGACGTCGTCTCGCAGCCGGACAACGCGCCGAGGATCGCGACCGCTGCGGCGGCGCACAC
>JAEUHB010000286.1 GCA_016794665.1 Opitutaceae bacterium | reverse complement strand
GCCCCACATGATCATGCGCTCGACGCCGCGCGTGAAGTTGGCGCGCAACCCCTCGCCCCCGCCGGCGGCGCCCACCAACCGGCCGATCTCGCCGGCCCGCGCCAGCATGTCGCTCTCGCGCTCGACCGTGCCATCCTTGCGGACGCTCTCGATGCGGCCGCTCAGGTAGAAAACAGGCACGAGCAGGAGCAGCGCGCCCGTCATCACCCCCACCCGCGCCATGCGGCCCAGGGTGAACCAAAGGCCCACCGCGAAAAACACGAGCGGCAGGAAAAGCAGCGCGCGCGAGCCGGAGCCCAGGGCGAAGACGCCGCCCACGACGATCGCCGCGCCAAAAATCGCCACCGGGATCGGGTAGCTGCGCCAGCAGAGGCCGAGCAGCACGGGCGTCATGAAGAACGACAGGTGGAGGTAAACCACGAGCTGCGAGAGACCGGGCACCCGCAGGAACACCGTGCCCACAAAATAAAACAGCAGCCCCACGGCGAAGAGGCCGAGGACGATGCCGAAGCCCGTCACCGGCTCGCGGTTGAGCTGCGCGAGGACCTTCATCGTGCCGGCGTTGCGCCGGCTGGTGAACACGTGCGCGCAAGCGAGGGCGACGAGCGGCATGAACGTCTGCCCCAGCGTGACCGCCCACGGGCTTTCGTTGAGGTTGGGCACCAGCTCAGGCCCGATCAGGATCACGGACGATCCGGTGAGCGCGAGGTAGAGCGCCATCCACCCGCATTGCACGAGGAAGAAGAGCGCCACGCCGCCCAGCAGCACCTGGTCCTGCAGCCGTCGCCAGAAGTAGCGGACGATCCCGCCGTTGATGACGGCGGCGAGCGCGAGGCCGAGCCAGAGTTGAGCCGAGGGCGTGTCCATGCGGTCAGGGCGCCACGCCGCGGGGCGCCACCTGCACCCTTACTCTTTCCCAGTCGCGCAGCATGATCGCGCGCCAGGAGTAGCCGGAGGTCGTGCAACGCCGGTGGCCGCGCGCCGCGACCGCGCGACGCGCGTCGTCATCGACGAGGTAGTGCCGCGCCTTGGCCACCAACTCCGCCTCGCTGCCGAAGAACTCCGCCTCCTCGCCCTCGCGATAATCGCGCTGGTGCTCGCGCGTGCGCGGCGCGAGCAGAAAGGTGCCGCTCGCCGGGATCTCGTAGCTGCGGCCGGCGGTCTCGTTGTAGTTCCACTCCGAGACAAAGCAGAGCCCCACGAGCGCGTGCTTGAGCGCCAGCTCGTAGTCGCGATCGCCCAGCCCGTCGAAAACATGGCCCGCGAGCCGCGGATTTCGCCGCGCCCGCGCGAGCCACGCCCGGCCGAAGATCTTCACCCGCACGCGCGCGTCGATCAGCGCCGCCAGGCCGCGCTCCGTGCGCGGCTCCCAGTGGCCCACGAAGATCGCGTCATGCGCCCAGCGCGCCGCGGCGTCGCGGTCCGGCCCGGGCCGGGTGTGGAAGCGCCGCTCGTCGTAGCCGAGCTGTGTCAGCAGCACGCGTCCGCCCATCGCGCCCTGCAGGCGGCGGAAGTCGGCCGCGTTGCTCGTCAGGTAGTGATCGTAAAGCGGGGCGGTGGCCGCCAGCCGCCGGCGCGTGAGCCGCAGCCGGACAGGCTGCGGCCAGAGCGCATCGGTGACATGATGCGCGAGCCGCACGCCGCCGGCCCGCAGCGCCCGCAGCGTCGCCGGCGCCACCCAGTCGCCCTTGTCGATCCAGAGCAGATCCAGCCGCGCCTCGCGGGCGAAGCGCAGCACGGCGGCGTTGAGCCGCCGCGGCCCGGCGCCCACGCCCGGCACGCGGTTCAGCCACCGCGCGAGCCGGCCGCCCTGGAGGAACTCGTCCGTGTCGAGCGCCGTCACCTGCGGCTCCACGCTGCGCAGCGCCTCGAGCCGCGAATGGCAGGTGCCGCCCGGATCGAGCGTGCCGACGTAGCCGAGGCGGAGCGCGCGGTCGCTCATGCCTTGGCCTCCGGCCGGCACGCGGAAATCAGATACACGCGCGTGTGCACGCGGGCGCCGGGACTGCCGGTCTCGATCACATCCATCACGAACCACGCCGCGCGCCAACCCTGCCACAGCAGCCAGCGCACGGGACCGAACCGCCAGCCCAGCCGCGGCACCGGCCCCACTTCCCGCGCCTCCACGCGCTCGAACCCGAACAACTCCAGCAACCGGCGCGCGCACTCCGGCCCGAGCGCGATCTCGTGCGTGAGATCGCCGTAGCGCACGCGCATGCCGGCCCGCGCGTCGGGGTTGGGCATTTGCAGGATCAGCCGCCCGCCGGGCTTCAGCGCCGCGTGCGCCGCCTCGAGGAACGCCAGCGCCTCCTCCTTTCCCAGGTGCTCCAGCACGTCGATGGCGAGGATCAGATCCCAGCGCGCCGCGGCCTCGCGCAGCGCCGCGATCGCGTCGCGCTGCCGCACGTCGAGGCCCGCGGCCGTCGCGCGCAGCACCTGCTGCTCGCTCACGTCGACGCCTTGCGCCGTGGCCAACCCGAGACTCCGCATCACCTGCAGCATCTGACCGCCGCCGCAGCCCACATCGAGCACCGCGGCCGCGGGGGCAGCCGGCAGCCAACGGCGAAAATACCAGCGATACGCGCGCGTCCAGTGCCGCACGAGATCGGGCCGCTGGTAGCCGCTCGCCTGGAATTTCTCGGCGTAGCGGCGGTAGATGATTTCGCGGTGGTTCATCTGGCTGCCGGACGGAGGCGCAGGCTTGCAATGCGCCGCAGATCGCCACGTAGGCGCCGCGAACCGCCGGCTACCACAACGGCGTAGACGGCAACGCCAGCGAGCCCGGAGACCCACCGCTCTGACGGCTGAATCTGCGCCGCGGCGAGGCCAGCGATCGTGGCGATGAGCGTGATCGCAAATTCGCCCGTCATCACGCGCTTGTCGGACTTGTCCAATTGCAGCGCTCCCATCGCGAGGACGGCAAACAGCCACATCGCAATCACCCGCGGCAAGAATACGCCGATGAGCAGGCCCGTGATGCCGAAGTAGTGCAGTCCGCCCAGCATGGCGGGAACCGTCAGCAGGCTGATCGAGCCGTTCAGCTGATAGAACCGGTTCGTGGCACCCAGGGCAAAATAAAGGTTCGCAAAGAAACTCGCGCTCACGCTGACGCCCAAGCCGGCGGCCAAAATCGCCGCGGCGTCGCGACCCGCAAACTGCGCCGGGCCCACCCACAACCTGACGAGGGTTTCCAACAGCAGCGCGGTGCCCAGCACCGCCCCGCCCGTCAGCCACAAAATCCTTGCGCCGACGGCAGCCACAACGGCACCGGCTTCAGCGGTTCTGGCTCCGCCACTGAGAAAACTCACCGCCGGGGCCAGCGCGACGGCCAGCCGCTGGAAACACCCCAGGAGCAAATCCACCGGTTTTTTCGTCAGCGCATAGGATGTCACCGTGGCGGCTTCAAATCCACGCCCGAGAAAAAACACGTCCGCGCTCAGCGCAAACGTGCCCGTGATCTTGTCATACGCCGCCCACGCAAGCGCCCGCCAGTCGAGCTGCTGGGTTTCGTCGGCCTGCGGTTCGTCGTCAGTGGCCCGCAACGCGGCAAGGTCGCCCCGCACCAAAACATATGCCAGCAGCATCTGCAAAACTCCCCGCACCACCACCCCCATCGCCAGAGCCAGAACATGGCCCCCGAGCAGCAACCCACCCAAGGTCGACGCGATTCCCGTCGAAGCGCTTACCACCGTCACGAGCGCGTGCGCCCGCGCTGCACGCAGCGCCACGCCGAGGGACGTGAGGGCGTTCGCCATCAAGCCCACCGCCACGCCGACCACCGACAGAAAGACCAGCCACCATCCCGTGTGAGCCGCCACCGTGGCGTCCCGATCGATGGTCCGGGCAAGCCAGCCCGAAATCAAGGCACCCACCACGATCATCGCGGCTGCGAGCACAGAATTGAGCCTCATGCCCCGGCGCGCCAACCGCGCCGCCTGACCGCGCCGCTCGCTCCCCAGCGCGCGCGACACGCGTTGCTGCATCAAGGCCGAGATGCCCGGGTCGATGATTGCGATCCAAGTCGCCACACCGCCGGCAATCAGCCAAAGCCCGAATTCCGCGTTGCCTACATAGCGCAAGTAAACCGGAACCAGCACCACGCCCTGCACAACCATGAAACCCACGCCTGAATACTGTAGGACGAGGTTCCAGTAAACCTCGCGGCGGTCGGTCGTGGTGGCGGCTCTCAAGATTTGATTGGGGACACGGCGCCCTCGCCGCGTTGCGAACGCCCGGTTCCACGGCGAGGGCGCCGCGGCTCCAACCGGGCAAAGGGCGCCGGCACGGCTTCGCCCCGTCGCTTCCCGACGGAGGCGACCGGATTGGGTTGGGAGGTTTTCGCGTTCATGGTCAGCGGCGCAGGGCCGCGCCGGGGCCACGCGCGGCCCGGGTTCGGGCCAGCGTGAGCGGCGGAGCCACTTCCTTACAAGCCCGCCATTGCTCGCAGGTTTGGGTCTTGCCCCTGCGTCGGCGAAAACCTCACCTCGCCGCGATGTTGGAGAAAATTCGCCGCCGGATTCGCGCGCTGCGCGAGGCGTTGCATGCCGCTGCCGAATGCCGCGCGCTCGCCCATCAACCCGGTGGCCTGCTCGCAATCGCGCCCTCGATGCGCGCGTCCGCTTGGCGGCGAACGTTTTCTCTCGGGCCTTTCCAACCGGAAGCATGGGCGCGCCGCGCCGAGCACACCGCGGCCCTCCGGCTCAACGCCATTGTCGCCTCCGGTTTCCGGCAGGATGCCGGCGGCTGGCTCTGGCAATGGGACGACTTCATCTTGCGCCTCCCGCGCGGCGAGAAGCGCGAGTGCGATGTCATCGTGAACGATCTGCGCGAGGTGTGCTTCGAGGCCGTCTATGCACGTCACTTTCCTTTCGGCCGCGCCGTCGCCGATGGCGACGTTATCCTCGATTGCGGCGCCAACATCGGCGCGTTCGCCATCTGGGCTGCCAAGCAGGGCCCGCGCGTGCAGGTGCATGCCTTCGAACCCGAGCCGGAAAACTTCGCCACGCTTGTGCGCAACGTGGAGCTGAACGGCCTCTGCTCTCAGATTACCTGCCATCAAGTGGGCCTCGGCGACCGCGAGCAAAGGCTCGCAGTCCAGCGCTGCCCAGCCGGATTCACGATGCACACGCTCGGCGGCGCGGATGCCGCAGGCGTGCGCGTCGCAACGATCGATCAGATGCGCCGCGAACTTGGCTTGAACCGCTGCAATATGATCAAGATGGACATTGAGGGCGCCGAACGCGTCGCCCTCGCGGGCGCGAAAGATACGCTCACGCAGCTCGCACCGTGCCTGAGCATCGCCGCCTACCATTTAGCTTCCGATCCGTTCGTGCTGCCGCTGATCGTCAAACGCGCCAACGTCCGCTACCATGTGATCGTCTCGGCCGACGGCCATCTGTTCGCCTTCGGCCCGACGTAAGCGCAAACTCCGCGCTCGTCAGCGCGCCGCGCGGCGTTTCATCGTGACGGCGTGACTGCCTCCGCACCCGCCCCCGATGTCGTCCGCCGCCTGACCGCGCTGCTGCCGGCCGGGCGCGTGCTGGCGGACGCGGCGCCGCTCGCCGCCTACGAGAGCGACGGCCTCACGGCGTTTCAGGCCAAGCCGCTCGCGGTCGCGATGCCCGAGACGCAGGACGAAGTGGTCGCGATCGTGCGGTTTTGCCACGCGGAGAAGCTGCCGTTCGTCGCGCGCGGGAGCGGCACGAGCCTGTCGGGCGGCTCGCTGCCGTTTGCCGGCGGCATCGTGATCGCGCTCAACCGGCTCAACAAAATCGTGCGCCTCGATCCCGCGCAGCGCATCGCGGTCGTCGAGCCGGGCGTGATCAACCTCGCGGTCACGGCCGCCGCGCAGCCGCACGGCCTGCACTACGCGCCCGATCCGTCGAGCCAGTCGATCTGCACGATCGGCGGCAACGTGGCGTTCAACGCCGGCGGCGCGCATTGTTTGAAATATGGCATGACCTCCAACCACGTGCTCGGCCTCAAGGCCGTGCTCGCGACGGGCGAGGTCGTCGAGTTTGGCGGCGCGAGCCGCGAGCAGATCGGGCCGGACTGGACCGGGTTGTTCGTCGGCAACGAGGGGCTCTTCGGCGTGGCGCTCGAAATCACGGTGCAGCTCCTGCCGCGCGCGGAGGTGTTTCACACCGTGCTCGCCGGCTACCGCACGCTGGAGGAGGCGGGCGAGGCGGTGTCGGCCGTGATCGCGAGCGGCCTGCTGCCCGGCGCGATCGAGATCATGGACGCGCTCGCGCTCGAGGCCGCGTCGGCCGCGGTGCACGCCGATTACCCGCCCGCCTGCGAGGCCGTGCTCATCGTCGAGCTCGAGGGCCCGCGCGAAGTCGTCGCCGTCGATCGGGTCCGGCTCGATGCGATTCTCGCGGCGAGCAAGCCGGTCGAGGTGCGTCCGGCGCGCGACGCGGCGGAGCGGCTCGCGATCTGGAAGGGGCGCAAGAGCGCATTCAGCGCCGTGGGCCGGCTCTCCCCGGACTTCATCGTGCAGGACGGCGTGGTGCCGCGCCGGCGCCTCGGCGAGGCGCTGCGCAAGATCGCCGGCTGGTCGCGCGAGCTGGGCGTGCGCTGCGCCAACGTGTTCCACGCCGGCGACGGCAACCTGCACCCGCTCATCCTTTACGACGGCCGCGAGGCCGGCGCGCTCGAACGGGCGGAGGAATTCGCCGGGAAAATCCTGCGCATGTGCGTCGAGATGGGCGGCTCAATCACCGGCGAGCACGGCGTGGGCATGGAGAAGCGCGACTACCTGCCCGACATGTTCAACGCCGAGGAGCTGGCCTGCCTGAAGCGGCTGCGCGCGGCGTTCGACCCGCATGGGATCGCGAACCCGGGGAAAATGTTTCCGGCCGAGGGCGCGCCCGCGCTCGCGCAGCATGGGCTGCATCCGCTCGAAAAGGCCGGGGTGATTTCGAGGGAATGAGAGCGACAACACACGAATCGCGAAAACGCGAAAGAGCGGAAACACGGACGTTCTTTCGTCCTTTTCCGCAGTTCCGCCCTTCAGCGCTTTCGCGATAAAAACTGATGTCTGCCGCGCTTATCACACCTGCCACTCCCGAACAGCTCGCCGACGCCGTGCGCTCCGCGCCGCGCGTGGTCGTGGTCGGCGCGGGCACGAAGCCGCGGCTCGCGCAGGTGGCGGACACGTTCGCGCGCATCTCGACGGCGAAGCTCAGAGGCATCGTCGAGTATGAGCCGAGCGAGTTCACGTTCACCGCCCTCGCCGGCACGCCGCTCCGCGAGATCGCGGCGGCGCTCGCGGACAAGGGCCAGTATCTGCCGTTCGAGCCGATGCTCGCCGGCGCGGGCGCAACGCTGGGCGGCACGGTCGCGGCCGGGCTCAGCGGGCCGGGCCGCTTCCGCTTCGGCGGGCTGCGCGACTTCATCCTCGGCGTGCGCTTCGTCGACGGCGAGGGGCGGCTGCTGCGCCTCGGCGGCAAGGTCGTGAAGAACGCCGCGGGCTTCGACGTGCCAAAGTTCCTGGTCGGTGGCCTCGGCCGTTTCGGCGGGCTCGCCGAGATTACGTTCAAGGTCTTCCCGCGGCCGACTGCACTCCGCACCCTGCGGATCGACGCGGCGGACGACGCGGCGAAGCTGAGGATTCTCACCGCCGCCGGCGGCGCGCGCTGGGAGCTCGACGCGCTCGACACCGTCGTGGGCCAGCCCGCCGTGCTTGCGCGGATCGGCGGCCCGCCGGCGGCGCTCGATGCGCTGTGCGCCGAGATCCTCGGGCGTTTCCCCGGGCGAGCGCTCGCCGACGATGCGGCCGCCGAGGTGTGGCGCGGCGCGACGGAGTTCGCGTGGGCGCCGGCGGCCGGCGCGCTCGCCAAGTTCGCCCTCACGCCCGCGCAAACCCCGGAATTTTCCGCTTGGGTGCGGAGCCTGCCCGGCGGCTGCGGCTGGATCGGAGCGGGCGGAAACGTCGGCTACGCCTCGGCGGGGGCGGGCGCGAATCTTTCCGCGGCCCCGTGGCCGGGCGTCACGTTGCGCGGCCATGGCCCGCTCTGGCTCGGGCCGCAACGGACACCCGCGATCGCCGGCGCGGTGAAGCACGCGCTCGATCCGCAAGGCAGATTTCCCGCGCTCAACGACTGAACCATGCTCCACGCGATCAAATCGGAACAACACGGGCCGCTCGGCGAGCCGATGGCGCACGCGGTGCAGGCCTGCGTGCACTGCGGCTTCTGCCTCGCGGCATGCCCGACCTACAGCGAGCTCGGGCAGGAGATGGATTCGCCGCGCGGCCGCATCGTGCTGATGAAGCAAGTGCTCGAGGGCACGCTCCCCGCCGCGGCCGCGGCGCCGCACATCGACCGTTGCCTTGGCTGCCTCGCGTGCGAGCCGGCCTGCCCGAGCGGTGTCCCTTACCGCGACCTCATCAGCCCGTATCGCGCGCAGGTGCAGGATAAATTGCCGCGGACCTTCGGCGAGAAGCTGCGCCGCTGGCTCGCGGCGAAGACCATCCCGTTTCCCGCGCGCTTCCGGCTCGCGCTCCGCGGCGCGGCCCTCGGCCGCGCGCTGGGCGGGCTCGTGCCCGCGGTGCTGCGCCCGATGCTCGCGCTCGCGCCGCGCAGCGTCCCGCCGGCCGCCGCCCTTCCCGCGGTCACCCCTGCGCAAGGCCAGCGACGCGCGCGCGTCGCGCTCCTCGCCGGCTGCGCGCAGCAGGTGCTCGGGCCCGACATCAACGCCGCGACCATCGAGGTGCTCGCGCGCAACGGCGTCGAGGTCGTCGTGCCCGCCGCGCAGGGCTGCTGCGGCGGCCTCGCGTGGCACACGGGGGATTTGGAAGCGGCGCGGGCGTTCGCCCG
>JAEUHB010000281.1 GCA_016794665.1 Opitutaceae bacterium | reverse complement strand
GACAAGGGAAAACCGCGCTTGACTCGACTTCCCCCGAACCTACCGTCCGCCTCCTTTCCCCAGTCCCGGGGTGGTAGCTCAGCTGGTTAGAGCGTCTGCCTGTCACGCAGAAGGTCGCGGGTTCGAGTCCCGTCCATCCCGCCACTGGCGGGGCGAAGCGGTCAGTTTCAGGACCGACCCTTGTGTCCGGGCTCGCCGTCAAGGCAGGGATTTGCTCAAGGATGGCTGGCATGTCGTGGCAGACTTTTTCCGCCCGGGTTGTCCGCGGCCATCGCGTGGCCTCGGGGCTCAACGGCGACCCAAAGTTCCCGGGCGGCACGCTCCGCATGCAGACGCCGCATTTTCGCGCGCAAGGACTGGAATTGGGGCGTTTCTTCCCGGGCACGCTCAACATCAGCATCGCGCCGCTGCGTTATTGCGTGCTCGCCCCGCGGCTGACCCTCCGCGCGGTGAAATGGCATCCAACCGAGCCGGCGGAGGACTTTTCCTTCTTTGATGTTCGCCTGCTGCGGGCCGATGGGCCCGCAGTGGAGGGCCTCGTCTATTTCCCGCATCCCGAGACCAAGCCGGCCCACTTTCAAGCTGCCGACGTGTTGGAACTCCTGCTGCCCCTCGTGCCCGGCCTCGACTACGGCATGGAAATCCGGCTCGAGGCGCGGTCCGACCAGCTGCAGATCGGGGCGGAGTGAGGCCGGCGGTCAGGTGCGATAGCCGAAACGCTGGCCCAACGCGAGGCACTCGGCGAGGGGCTTGAGGCCATCGGAGCAACTGGGATGGCTGAGCGACGCCGCGGCGGCACACACGCCTTGGCGGAGGCATTCCTGCATGGGTTTGCGGTCGAGCCAGCCAAGCATCACCCCCGCCGCAAGCGCGTCGCCCGCGCCCGCCGCCCCCGCGATGAAGTCCCCCGGGACCGCCACGCTGGGCTGCCACACGCAGGCGCCATCCGCGGCGCACGCGCATACCGCCTCGGGAAAGTGGATCAGCGCCCATTGCCGAACGCCCTGTTGGATCAAGCGGCGCGCCGCGGACTCAACGGCGGCGCGGTCGATCTTGCCGCCGTGGTTGATCGCGAAGCCCGTTAGCTTTTCGGCCTCGAAGTCATTCGCAAACAGCACGTCCACCTCCGGCAGGAGCGGCAGGATGTGCTTCTGGAAACGCTCGCTCGCCTCGCTCACGCAGTCGACCGACGTGGTGAGGCCCGCGGCGCGGGCGCGGGCGAGCACCTCGGCGGCGCGGGGCTTGCCCCCGACGAGTTCGTCGAGCCGATCGAGCAGCAGCAGGTAGCCGAGGTGGAAGTGCTGCGCGCGCGTTTGCGTGAAATCGAAATCGCTGGTGTCGAGCAGCGCGTTCGCACCCCGCTGGTGGAAGAACGTCCGCCGGCCCGAGCCGCGCACGGTCATCACGTCGGTGTAGCTCGTGGCGGCGCCGGCGCGCACGCGCAGCTGCTTCGTGTCGATGCGGAGCCGCGCGCAGTCGGCGAGGATCGCACGGCCGTCGGCATCGTCGCCCACGAGGCCGACGGCCTCGAGCGGGAAGGCCGCGCCGAGAATCGCGAGGTCCTTGACCATGTTGTAGGCGGAGCCGCCGTTGCCGTCGCCTTGCCCGAGGATGGAGGCGAGCGAGTCCTGCGCCGGCCACGTGTCGATGAGCTTCACGTGGTCGACGATCCAGTTGCCGCCTGCGAGTATGCCGGTGCGTTTCATGGGGTCAGAGTTTGATCACTTGCGAGCTGGCGTGCGATGCGAGCGCCGCCGCCCAGATTTCGTGCGAGGCCACGGCCTCGTCGGGCGTCGCGCAGCCGAACCGGCCGTCGAGCCGCCCGGCGCGCTCCGCGAGAAACGCCGCCCACATCTGCATGAGGACGTCGGGCAGCCCGGGCTCGAAGATTCCGCCCGAGATCGTCTTGAAGGGCATGCCGAACCCGAGGTCGGTCTTCTCCCACCATTGCTCCTTGTCGCGCCGGTAGGTCCAGAGCGTCTTCGGTTCCTTGGTGGAGAAGCGGGCGCCGCGATCGGTGCCGAGGATCTCGATGAACCACGTGTTGGTCTCCGTGGGCGCAAGGCGCTTGGTCTCGAAGGTGAACGGCACCGCGTCGCCGCCGATCGGGAGCGCGCCGTGCAGGGTGGCGTTGTCCCAGGTGTCGCACGCGGCGGTGCCGCCCTTGCCGTCGGGCCGCGTGGTGTAGATTTTTTGGAGCTGCGCGAAAAGCGTCGCGGGCCGCCAGCCGAGGCGCAGCGGCAGGTGCGCGACGTGCATCCCGAGGTCACCCATCACGCCGATCTCGCCGCAGAACTTCGCCTGCCGCTTCCAATTGATCGGCTTCGTCGGATCGAGGTCGCTCGAGTGCAGGAAGCCCGCGCGCACGCTGATGAGCCGGCCGAGCGCGCCGTCCGCCGCGAGGCGAAACACCCGCTGCGCGCCCGGCAGGAACGGAAACTCCGACGACACCCGCACGAACCGCCCGAGCCGTTGCGCCTCGTCGCGGATGCGGCGCGCCGACGCCAGGTCGATGCCAAAGGGCTTCTCCGCGAGCAGGTCCTTTCCGGCGCGCAGCGCGTCGAGGTAGATCGCCTCGTGCAAGTGGTGCGGCACGGCGACGTAGACGACATCCACGTCCGGCGACGCCAGCAGCGCACGGTGGTCGGGCGTGAGGAGCTTGACCGTCGGCACAGCGCGGAACCAGTCGAGCAGCGCCGGCTGCAGGTCGCACACGGCGGTGAGCTCGGCGCGCACGGGAAAATTCTCCAGCGCGAACCAGCGGCCAAATGCCGACGCGGCCTCGCGGCCCATGAGGCCGCCGCCGATGATCCCGATCCGGACCGTCGTGACCGCGCTCATTTCAGAAGCGACAGGGCGCTCGTGACCGACGCGTTCTCGTGCACGACCGCCATCAGGGCGCGCGTGATCTTCGCGGGGTGGGGGTGCTGGATGATGTTGCGGCCATACACGATGCCGGCCGCGCCCTGCTGCATGAGCGCCGCGGTGCGGGTGAGGATTTCCTCCTCGCTCGCCTTGCTGCCGCCGCGCACGAGCACGGGGATGCCGCCGGCGGTCTCGACGACCTTGTGGTAGATGGAGACGTCGTCGGTCGGGTCGGCCTTGATGATATCGGCGCCGAGCTCCACCGCCTGCCGCACGAGCGGGATGATCTTGGCGGGGTCGCCGTCGACCATGTAGCCGCCGGCCTTGGCGTTGGGCTGAAACACCAGCGGCTCGATCATGAGCGGCACGCCAAAGTGGTCGCACTCGGGCTTGAGGCGCAGGATGTTCTCGACGCACTGCTCGCCCACCTCGGGCTCGCCCGGGATCGAGAAAAGGTTCACCACGACGCACGTCGCATCGAGCCGCACGGCCTGCAGCACCGGCTGCTCGATCATCTTGGAGAAAAGGCGGCGCGGGAGCTGGCGGCCGTAGACGTTGGCGACATCCGTGCGCAGCACGAGGGCGGGCTTGCCGCGCACGGGCAGCCCCTGCAGGTGCGGCGCCTGCCCCACCGTGAGCTGGATGGCGTCGGGCGCGGCGGCGACGAGCACCTTGATCACCGAGGGCAGGTGCTCGATGCCGGCGAGGAAGGTGCCCTCGTTGAAGAAGCCATGATCGATCGCGACATCAAAGCAGCGGCGCGTGGCGGGATTGAAGAGACGGTGGAGGCGGGCGGTTTTCATTTCGCGGAAGCGGAAGCGTCGGGAAAGCGGTAGGTGGTATTGAAGATGAGTTCGATGCGCTTCGAGACGAAAACCCGCACCTTGATCTTTCCCTGCGGGGCGCCCGGCGCCTCCGGCGTGGCGTGCCCCTCGACGCGGCGTTCCGCGCCCGTGCTCGAGACGGCGCGGCCGGAAAACTCGACGCGTTCGCCGCGCTCCAGGCGGCGCAGCCCCTCGTCCGAAATCTCCACGCGCAGCCGTCCGCTCTCGCTCTCGAAGAACCAGGGGAAGACCTTCGCGGCGTAGCCCGATTCGTAGACATCTCCCGTCCGCGTGAACGCCGGCGTCGTCATCGACACCGTGCCGACGTAGATCGAGGTCTTGGTCGGCGCGATCTCCACGCGGTCGTAGCGGCGCAGGCCGGCCTCCGCCGCGCGGACCATCCCGGCGAACGCGAGGGCGATCGCGGCGGAGCGGATTAGGGGGCGCAACATGCCGCGACTCTGCGGCGGCGGCACTGTGCCGCAAGTGCGCAGCTTTCGCGTTGCGCGCGTGCGCCGCGGTGCGTCATGTCTGCGCCTCATGGCCAAGCCATCCCACGCCACCTGGGGCGGGCGGTTCTCCGCCGGCCCCGCCGAGTTGATGCTGCAATTCAGCGAGTCGGTCTCCTTCGACCGCCGCCTCGCGCCGTTTGACGTCGCCGGCAGCAAGGCCCACTCCGCGATGCTCGCGCACGTCGGCCTCATCACGGCCAAGGAGCGCGACGCCATCCACGCCGGGCTCGACGCCATCCTCGCTGACATCGAGGCGGGCAAGTTCACGTGGGAGACGAAGCTCGAGGACGTGCACATGAACATCGAGCAGGCGCTCACCAAGCGCGTGCCCGCCGCCGCCAAGCTCCACACCGCGCGCAGCCGCAACGACCAGATCGCGACGGACATGCGGCTCTTCTTCAAGCACGCCTGCGCCGTGCTCGCGGAAAAAATCCTCGGCGCCGAGCGCGCCCTCCTCGCCGCGGCCGAGGCCAGCCGCGACGTGCTCATCCCCGGCTACACGCACCTCCAGCGCGCGCAGCCGGTCTTCCTGGCACACCACCTCTTCGCCTGGCTCGAGATGCTCGACCGCGACCGCGCGCGCTTCGCCGCCGTGGCCGCCCACGCCAACTGGTGCCCGCTCGGCTCCGGCGCGATCGCCGGCACCACGCTGCCCATCGACCGGGAGTTCACCGCCAAGGCGCTCGGCTTCGTGGATGCCAAGGGCCGCCCGCAGGTCACGCAGAACTCGATGGACACCGTCGCCGACCGCGATCTCTTCATCGAGTTTGCGTCGGCGTGCGCCCTCTTCGGCGTGCACGCCTCGCGCATCGCGGAGGACCTGATCCTGTGGTCGAGCAGCGAGTTTAAGTTTGTCGAGCTGCCCGATGCGTTCTGCACCGGCTCGTCGCTGATGCCGCAGAAGAAGAACCCCGATTCCTGCGAGCTCCTGCGCGGCAAGTCGGCGCGGCTGCAGGGCAACCTCCACACGCTCCTCACCCTCGCGAAGGGCCTGCCGCTCACCTACAATCGCGACCTGCAGGAGGACAAGCCGCCGGTCTTCGACAGCTTTGACCAGACCGCGATCTGCGCCGATGTGCTCGCCGGCACGCTTGGCGGGATGGAAGTCATCCGCGAGCGCTGCGCCGCGGCCGTGGCCGATCCGGCGCTGCTGGCGACGGACCTCGCCGACTACCTCGTGCTCAAGGGCGTGGCGTTCCGCGACGCGCACCATGCGGTCGGCGCGGTCGTGCGCCTCGCGGAGCAAAAGGGCGTGGCGCTCAACCGGCTCTCGACGGTGGACGTGCACGGCGTGCACCCGGCCTTCGAGGCGGACTGGGCCGACGTCTTCGACCTCAAGCGCGCCCTCGCGAAGCGCGAAGGCACCGGCATGCCCGGCCCGAAGCAAGTCGCGCGGCAGTTCGCGCGGTGGAGAAAGGCGCTCGCATAGCTCCTTTTAGCCCTGCTCGTGAGAGCAGGGACGGGCGCGAATTCCAAGACGGTGGTTCCCGCCTCTCACGCGGCGGGCTACCAGACACCCGATGATCACCCTCTTCCCCACGAAGAAATCGGACCCGGAGCTCGCGCCGTTCCGCCCGGGCTTGGTGTTCGCGTTCTTCAACGCGCTCGCGTGGCAGATTGGGATCGGGACGCCGATGGTGCTTTTCGCGGAGCAGCTCGGCGCCTCGCCATTTCAGGTCGGGCTGGCCTACTCGTTCGTGTTCGTGCTGACACCCGTCCAGATCGTGTCGACGGCGCTGCTGCCCAAATACGGCTTCAAGACCGTGATGCTCGGCGGGTGGGGGACGCGCAGCGTGTTCCTCGGGGTGCCGATGGTGCTGGCGGCGATCACGCTGAAATATGGCGAGCAGCCGTGGATGGTGCAGGCGTTGATCTGGAGTGTGTTTCTCTTCTGCGTGTTTCGCTCCATCGGCGCGGCGTCGAGCAACGCGTGGTTCTACGCGATCCTGCCGGAGAGCGTGCGCGGCCGGTATTTCGCGAGCGATCAATTTGTATCGGCGGTCGGCGGGGTCGGCACGCTCCTCGCGAGCGCGGCGCTCTTTGCGTTCCTGCCCGTCTACACGGCGCTGCTCGTGCAATACGCCATCGCCCTCGGCGGCTCGACGGTCAGCTATTTCTCGCTGAAGCAGCTGCCTGACGCCGAGCGGCCGAAATCGATCAGCCTGCGCACGGTGGCGGCCGACACGCCGCGGCACCTGTTCACCCCGTCGCCCTTTCGCACGTATGCTTGGCTCGCGGTGCTGTGCGCGGTCGTGGTGACGCCGATCCCGCCGTTCTGCGCCTACTACCTGAAGGTCGGCCCCAAGTTGGAGCCTGGCCAGATCATGCTCTTCGAGGTGGCGCGCTACCTGGGCGTGATGGCCGGCGCGTGGATTATCCGGCGGCGCATCGACGCGAAGGGCGCGCGGCCGTTTTTCCTCGTGGCTCTGCTATTCTACCTCGTGGTGGGCGCCTACTGGCTCCTGTTTCTCCACACGGGTTTCGCCGGCCGGGCGGGCATTTTTGCCGCCTATTTCGTGCTCGGCCTCGGCGCGGTGATGTGGGCGGTCGCGAACCTCAATTACCTGCCGAAGATTGTCTCGGCGGAGGATCGCACGCTCGCCGTCGCGGTGCACGGCGCGGTGACGGCCACGCTGGGCGGCCTTTCGCCGGTGCTGTGGGGGCTCTTGCTGCGGCGCGGCGACATCGAGACCAGCGGCATCAACGTCGCGGCCTTCGAGTGGTTCTTCATCTGCGTGATCGCGGGCGCGGCCGTGCTCTGGTGGCGCATGGCGCGCATCCACGAGGAAAAGGGCGACCCGGCGGATCCCATCATGATCGGCAATGCGATCCTGCGGCCTTTCCGGGCGATGACCTATCTCGCGAACCTCATCGAGCCGGCCGAGCCGAAGAAAGAGGAGAGCGCGGCCGACGCATCGAAATCCGCGGGCGCCTGACGCATGGCCAAGGTCCGCATCCTCCCTGATCGCGTCGCCAACCAGATCGCCGCCGGCGAGGTGATTGAGCGGCCGGCGGCGGTGGTGAAGGAGCTCGTCGAGAACGCCCTCGACGCCGGCGCCACGCGCATCGAGGTCGAGTTCCGCCACGGCGGGCGCGCGCTCATGCGCATCGAGGACAATGGCCACGGCATGGCGCGCGACGACGCGCTCCTGGCCCTCGAGCGCCACGCCACGAGCAAGATCGCCGAGGCCGCGGACCTCGACCGGCTCGCGAGCTACGGCTTCCGCGGCGAGGCGCTGCCCTCGATCGCGAGCGTGTCGCGCTTCGAATTGCAGACGCGCGCGGCGGAGAGCGACGCCGGCACGGAGATCCTCGTGAACGGAGGGAAGTTCGTCCACGTGCGCGACTGCGGCCGGCCCGTGGGGACGCGCATCGAGGTCTCGCACCTGTTCAACTCGGTGCCCGCGCGGCGGAAATTCCTGAAGACCGACCAGACCGAGGCCGCGCACATCGTGCACTGCGTGCGGCTCTACGCGCTGGCGTGCCCGCGCACGGCCTTCACGCTGATCGAGGACGGGCGCGTGATCTTCCGCTCGCCGGAGTGCAGCACCTTGGCGGAGCGCGTGGCGGAGATCTTCGGCAAACAGATCGCGGAATCGCTCGTGCCGATCGAGGTTGCGGAGCCGGGCTTGAAATTGAGCGGCCTCATCGGCCGGCCCGGGGTGGGGCGTGCGACGCGGCATGAGATGATCGTGTTTGTGAACGGCCGGCCGGTGGACAGCCGCACGCTCAACTACGCGCTGATCGAGAGCTACCACGAGTCGCTGCCCAAGGGGCGCTACCCGCTCGCGTTTGTTTTCTTCGAATGCGACCCGGCGGCGGTCGATGTGAACGTGCATCCGGCGAAGCGCGAGGTGCGCTTCCGCAGCGAACCGCAGGTGCGGGGCTTTGTGATTCGTGCCGTGCTGGGGCGGCTGCGGGAATTGAGTGGAAGCGCGGTGGCGGGAGCGGAAGCGGTGCAGATCCCGGAGACCGGAAACCGGCAACCGGAGAGCTCAAACGCCGTGACTGCCGCGCCGGCGCCAAGTCGGCTGCCGGTGCCCCCGCCGATCCACCGGGCCGACCTGGCAACCCTGCGTGCCCCCGTGCCTGTGGCAACGGCCTCGCCGGTTTCCGCGGTCCGCAGTCCGGGGTCCACGATGCCGGCGTGGCGCTTCGTCGGCCTCGCGCACGGGAACTACGCGCTCTTCGAGACCGCCGCGGGCGTTGTGCTGCTCGACCGGCGGGCGGCGCACGAGCGCGTGTGGTTTGAGCGGCTGGTGGAGCAGTTCCGCGCGGGCGCGGTGCCGAGCCAGCGGCTGCTGTTACCGTTGCCGGTGGAACTCGATGCGATTGCGTCCGCGCTGCTGCTCGACCGCCTCAAGTTCCTCCATGCTCACGGCCTCGAGGTCGCGGAGTTTGGGCGCAATTTTTTCCGGATTGAGGCGGTGCCGGCGTGGATGGAGCCGGGCGACGCCGAGCCGTTCCTGCGCGATTTGCTCGGGGCGTTCCGCGACGGAACGATCCCGGATCGCGACACCGGGCTGGCGCGGGAGGAGCTGGCGCGGCTCGCCGTCGCCAAGGCCGTGCGCCTGCCCGCCGCCGGCGGCGAGGCGGAGATTCGGGCGCTGGTGGCGCAGCTGTTTGCGACTTCGACGCCGCTCACGAGCCCCCAAGGCCGGCCGACCTACATCGAACTCAACCACGGCGAACTTGCGCGGCGTTTCCAGCGGTAAGGGAATCGTCATCCTCCCCGAGTTTTCGTCTCAACCCGCTCTCGCACTGGCACGATTCATTCTACACCGTCCCGCACCGCACCATGCCGACCTCCGCCAAGAAAAGCCCGCCGCGCAAACCCACCACCACCGCCACGGCGTCGAGCACATCTCCCTTTGACACGATGCCTCCGATCGCGGGCATCCATCACCAGCACGCGACGAAGGACACGCCGGTCGACGTGATGCGGTCGCTGATCCAGCGGCACCTCGTCTCCACGCTCGCGCGCCACACGGCCTCGGCCACGCCCCGCGACTGGTGGGTGGCGACCGTGCTCGCGCTGCGCGACTCGATCCACGAGCGCATGATCGCGACCCAGGCGGTGCACAACCGGCAAAACGTCCGCCGCATCTACTATTTTTCCCTCGAGTATCTGATGGGCCGGCTGTTTGGAAACAACCTCATCGCGACCGGCCTGCGCGACACGGCGCGCGAGGCGCTCGCCTCGCTCGGCCAGGACTTTGATTCCATCCGCGAGTCCGAGGTCGACATGGGTCTCGGCAACGGCGGCCTCGGCCGGCTCGCTGCGTGCTTCCTCGATTCGCTCGCCACGCTCGACTACCCGGCGCTGGGCTACGGCATCTACTACGAGTTCGGCCTGTTCAAGCAGGCGTTCGTCAACGGCCACCAGGTCGAGCACCCCGACAACTGGATGATTTTCGGCGATCCATGGGAAGTCGTGCGCCCGGAATATGCCCAGGAGATCCCGCTCTATGGCCGCGTCGAGAATGTCTTCGATGATCGCGGCAACTACCGCCCGCGCTGGGTCGACACGAAGTCAATCCTCGGCGTGCCCCACGACATCCCGATCGCTGGCTTCGGCACCCGCACCGTGAACCTGCTCCGCCTCTGGGCCTCGAAGGCCACGGAGGACTTTGACCTCGCGGCGTTCAACCGCGGCGGCTACGTCGAGGCGGTGCGCGAGAAGGCCGTGGGCGAGACGGTCTCGAAGGTCCTTTACCCGAACGACAAGACCGAGAACGGCAAGGAGCTGCGCCTCGTGCAGCAGTATTTCTTCGTCGCTTGCTCGCTGCGCGACATCCTGCGCCGGCACTTCCGCCAGCCCGGCAACTCCTGGGACAACTTCGCCGACAAGGTCGCGGTGCAGCTCAACGACACGCACCCCGCCATCGGCATCGTCGAGCTCATGCGCCTGCTCATCGACGAGCACCACGTCGGCTGGGACACCGCCTGGGGCATCGTGACGAAGACCTTTGCCTACACGAACCACACGCTCCTGCCCGAGGCGCTGGAAAAGTGGAGCGTGGGCCTCTTCGAGCGCGTGCTGCCGCGCCACCTCCAGATCATCTACGAGATCAACAGCCGCGTGATGCAGCTCGTCGAGCAGCAGTGGCCGGGCGACGACGAAAAGAAACGCATCTGCTCGATCATCGAGGAGAACGGCGGCAAGGCCGTGCGCATGGCGAACCTCTCCGTCGTGGGTTCGCACGCGGTCAATGGCGTCGCCGCGTTGCACACCGCGCTCCTGAAAAAGGATCTCTTCCCGGAATTCGACGCGCTCTATCCCGGAAAATTCCAGAACAAGACCAACGGCATCACGCCGCGCCGCTGGCTGCTCAAGTCCAACCCGCGGCTCGCCGCCGCGATCACGGCGAAGATCGGCGCTGGCTGGGCGCGTGATCTCGATCAGCTGCAGGGCCTCGCCAAGTTCGCGGGCGACGCGGCGTTCCAGCGCGAGTTCATGGCGATCAAGCGCGCGAACAAGGTGGACCTTGCGGCCGCCATCAAGGCCGAGTGCGGGGTCGAGGTTTCGCCCGACGCGATCTTCGACGTCCAGATCAAGCGCCTGCACGAATACAAGCGGCAGCACCTGAACCTGCTCCACATCATGGCGCTCTACCGGCGCCTGCTGCAGCACCCTAAGCTGGATATCGTGCCTCGCGTCTTCGTCTTCGCCGCCAAGGCCGCGCCCGGCTACGACCTCGCGAAAAACATCATCCGCGCGATCAATGTCATCGGCGACAAGATCAACGCCGACGCCCGCATCGGCGGGAAACTGAAGGTCGCGTTTCTGCCCAACTACCGTGTCTCCCTCGCCGAGAAAATCATCCCCGCCGCCGATCTCTCTGAGCAGATCTCGACCGCGGGCAAGGAGGCCTCGGGCACGGGCAACATGAAGCTCTCCCTCAACGGCGCGCTCACCATCGGCACGCTCGACGGCGCGAACGTCGAGATTCAGGAGGAGGTCGGCCCGGAGAACATCTTCATCTTCGGCCTCACGGTGGAGGAGGTCGTCGCGCTCAAGGCCCGCGGCTACAGCCCGTGGGACATCTATCACCGCGACGACGAGTTGCGCGCCATCATCGACTGGCTGGGCAGCGACTACTTCACGCCCGGCGAGCATGAGGCGTTTGGACCGCTGCACCACAGTCTGCTGCACGGCGGGGATCCGTTCATGGTCCTGGCGGACTTCCGCGCCTACTGCGACTGCCACGCGCGGGTGGACGCCGCCTACCGCGACCAGGCGAAATGGGCGCGCATGGCGATCCTCAACACCGCGCGCATGGGCAAGTTCTCCAGCGACCGGACGATTCGGGAATACGCGAACGACATCTGGCGGCTCAAGGCCGTGGCGGTGCCGTGAGGATTGGGCTGTAGGCGGGGTGCCCTCACCCCGCTTTCCAGCGCGGCCGAAAATCCGCGGGGTGAGGGCACCCCGCCTACAACCGCCGCCGCTCGCCGCGCATTTTGATTCGCGTCCGCCCGCCGCGTGCAGACGCTCGCGCGCGTGCTCCGGCTTGGGTGTATTTTCTTCCTGCTTCTGGCGAGCGGCCACGGGGCCGCGCCGCCGCCCCTGCCGTGGCGGATCCCGCCGCTCGACGGAGAATTGGAAGGGGATTTCAAACCCGGCGCCGCGGCGGATGGGCCGGTCCTGCACTGGAAAATCACCGCGCGCACCCCGCGGCCACGCGCGCGGAGCATAGAGCTTGCGCTCGACGGCCCGGGCGCGCGGGTGCGGCTCGGGGCGACGCTCGATCCGGCGGGCGAGGGAACCTGGGAACTGCGCGAGGCCGAACTCGACCTTGGGCGCTGGCTGCCGGTGGTCGGCGCGCTCACCGGTCAATCCTTCGCCGGCGTGACGCTCGCTGGCACGCTTTCGGCGAGCGGGGCCGGCCCGTGGCGCGGTGGTGTGGCGGGCGGCCGGGCCGCGCTCACGTGGCGCGACGGGCGCGTGGATGATCCCGCGCACAAGCTCACGCTCGAGGGCGTCAGGGGCACGGTGGTCGTGGAGGATATCGCGACGCGCCGCACGGCGCCGGGGCAGGTTTTCACCTGGACGGGGGGCCGGTATGATGTCGTCGCGATCGGCGGTGGACGCGCCGTGTGGGCGCTGGACGGGGATCGGCTGAACATCGCGGAGGTGACGCTCGCGGTTTTCGGCGGCGAGGTGGCGTTGAGCGCGATGCGCGTCGTGCTCGGCAGCGTCGAGGCCGAGATGACGGCGAGGATCACCGGCATCGATGCGGCGCTCGTGCTGCCGCTGTTTCCGCAGGTCGTGACCTCTGCGCAGGGCCGGCTCGACGGGACGCTCAGCCTCCGGCGGGATGCAGAGGGCGTGCACCTCGGCGCCGGCCGGCTCGCCCTGCCGCGGGGCGGCACGGCCGATGTGAAGCTCAAGCCGTCGCCGGGCCTGCTCACGCAAAGTCTGCCCGATGCTGTCCGCCAATACTACCCCGGCCTCGCAGATCTTGAGGCGGGGCGCGTGCCGCTGCGCGCGGACGTGCTCGAGGTGACCTTTGATCCGGCCGGCGACGCCGAGGGGCGCACGGCGCGCGTGCGGCTCGCCGGCGGCCCGGTCGATCCGCGGATGCGCGCGCCCATCGATCTCACGGTGAACATCCGCGGGCCGCTCGACACGCTGGTGAAGTTCGGCACGAACTCGCGCCTGCACTGGGGCGGGGGCGAGGGAAACAAACGTTGAGTTGGCGGGTCCGAGCTTCCAGCCTGCAACCCATGAAGCGCCGTTTATTTATCCTCCTCCCGCTCGGCGCCGCGCTCGGCGGTTGCCTGAGCGTCAAAACCGAACCCATCGAGGTGAAGCCCATTCACATCACGGTCGACGTGAACGTGAAGGTCGACAAGGCGCTCGACGACTTCTTCGGCGACATCGACAAAAAGGCCGTCGCGCCGAAATCCTGAACCGCACCCGCCATGAAGACCGCCGCTGTTTTTCGCCTCGTGTTGCTGTTCGTCGCGCTTGCCGCCGGCACCACGGCCGGGCGCGCCGAGGACCTCAATGCCGTGAGGGCGCGCATCACCCAGCGCCTTGACGCCGTCAACGCGCTCAAGGACCGGCTCGTCGCCGGCGAGAGCAACCAAGGTTTCCTCGAGATGCGGGGCAGTGCGTCGGCGGCCGACCAGAAGTTAATCGCCGACGAGAACACGGACCGCCGCACGGTCTATGCCGCGCTTGCCGCCAAGACTGGCGCCACACCTGAAGTCGTGGGCCGGCAGCGTGCGCAGCAGCTTGCGCAGATCGCACGGCGCGGCGTGTGGATTCAGGACGCGTCGGGCGCATGGCGGCGGAAGGAATAGGCGTGAGGCGTTTCTGGGCTCCGGTGCTGGCAGTGGCGCTCGCCACCGCGGCCGCCGCCCAGGACCCGGAGCTGGACCTACCGCGGCCCGGCGCGATTTCGGTCGCGGAGCTGACGGGCGAGGCGTTTGTGCCGGCGGAGGGCGGGCGCAAGCCGCTCAAGGCTGAGGACCGCGTGCGGGTGGGCGCGACCGTGGCCACCGGCCGGCGCTCGATGGTGACGCTGCATTTTTCCAACGGCGCGAGCGTGCGCCTCGGCGCCGACACCGAGCTGGAGATCGAGGAGTTTGGCCAGGCGCCGGCCACCAACGCGATCAAGTTTGCGGAGCTGAAAGCGGAACCGACGCTCTCGCGCACGCGGCTGCGGCTCGTGAAGGGGGATCTCGCGATCGAGGTGCGGCCGCTGAAGGTGGCGCGCGGTTCGTCGTTCATCGTGACGACCCCGGCCGGCGCCCTCCGCACGGGCGAGGCGACGGCGCGCGTCTCGACGATGATGTCGAGCGTGGGCCTGGGAGTCTGCACGCTCGAGGTGCGGCGCGGCACCGCGGAGTTTGAGCTGCCGGGCGCGGCGTTTCAGCCGGTGGCGGCGGGGACCAAGCTGGCCTTTGCCCTAGAGCGCGACCGCGCGACGGGCGCGATCAAGGTCGGCGAGATGCCCAAGCCCAAGGGCGCGAAGTAGCGTGCGGATTGCCGGGCGGGGGACGGGTCCCGGCGGCGCTTACGGCACCTCGTATATTTCGACGAGGACGGTGCCGGTTTGGTTCGGCGGATTGGCGAGAGCGGCAGCGGCCGGGGGGAGCGGGGCGGCATCAGCCTGCAGCGTATAGGCGCCGGGGGCGATCGCATCGAGGAGCGCCGCGTCGCTGGCGACGCGCAGCGGGAAGGCGCCGACGGCGGGAAAGACGGCGTTGAGCGCGGCCGCGCCGCCTTGGGCCCAGTTGTTGTTCACCGCGACGGTCTGAGTGACCGACTGGTTCCCTTGCTGCACGTTGGTGAGGAGCGAGAGCCGCGCGTCGCCGAGCAAGCTGGCGGCGGGCAGGCCGAAGTCCACGAGGCCCTGGGCCACGGCACGCGCCATCAGCGTGCGGGGATTGTTGCCGGCGATCACGATGCCGGGGACCAGCTGCTCGCCGTCGCCGCTGATGCGAGCGAGGGTGGAGAGGTTGGTGAGGCGCGTGGCGTTGCGGCTCACGTCGTAGACTTCGGCGAGGACATCGCCGATGGAGCCGTTGACGCCGCGGAGGACGGCAGTGTAGCTGCCAGGGTCAAGCTGGAGGAGGAGCGCGGTATCGAGGTCGCCGGCCGCAAGCGGAAAAGCGCCGACGGAGGCGGCGGCGGCGGTGATTTGGGCGGGGGTGGGTCCGCCGGCGGCCTGGTTGTCCCAGCCGGTGTTGGCGGCGAGGACGGTGTTGCCGCGGTTGACCTCGAGCCGCGGCGCGAGCAGCGCGCCGGGCAGGCCGAAGCGGCGCAGCGCGGGGCCGATGCCGCGGATCAGAAGGGTGGCTCGCTGGGTGCCGGCGATGGTGAAGCCAAGGGTGAAATTGTCCCCGAGGAAGGCGATGCGGGTGCGGGTGGAGAGGTTGACGAGGCGACCGGGCGGGGGCGCGGAAGCGTTGGCGAGCCGGGCGTTGAGGAAATTGATCACGCGCACGTTGGCGTCGCTGTAGAATTCCTGCGCGGCGTAGCCGATGGCGAGCTGGGCCTGCACCTCCGCGGCCCGGGCTTGGTAGGTGGAGGGCAGCGCGTTGCGGACGGCGTCGAGGGAAGGGACGGCGCGCGGGTAATTGTTGGCATCAAGCAGGCCGGCGGCCTTGACGGCGGCCCACACGGACTGGGCATCGGCGGCCGTGAAAGAGGAATTGGTGAGCGCCAGCGTCCGAAAGCGCGTGGCATAGACGGGCGAGGCGTTGTTGACGAAGACCCCCGTGGCGACGCCGCGGCCGGCGAGGAGCTGGGAGTTGTTCCGCGCATCGTTGTTGCCGGCGACGCCGAGGGCGGCGTCGTGCGCGGCGAGAGCGAAGAATTGCGGCACGCGCGAGGTGACGGCCAGCGTGTCGCTGCCGGTGGCGTTGTAGAGCACGACGCCACTGACCGGGCGCGCCGGTGTGGCGGTGGCGAGGAGATCCGCGAAGCGTGCGGCGGCTTCCGCTCCGGCGCCCAAGCCGAGGAAAAAGACCGGGGTCGCCGGCGTGATCGACCCGGTCGCAGCGAGGCGGTCGAGGGCGGCGGCGTGGGTGCCGGCGTCGGGGTTTGTAGCCAACGTGGCCTGCGCCGCCCATGTGCCGGCGGTGCGATTGGCGGAGCTGAGCGCCGCAACGCCATAGCCGGCCGCGACGAGATCACGGGCGAGGAGGAGGGCCTCGGGCGAGGAAAACCAGTCGGCGCCGGCGCCGCCCGCGCCGTGGAGCAGGAACACTAATCCACGCGCATCGGCCGGAACGTGGTAGGTGAACGTGGTGCCGGTGGGGCTCGTTCCTGTGATCGGGTTGAAGCCAGTGACCACGGTGGGAGTCCACGTCGGCGCGGCGCGATAGGTGGCGGTGAGTGTGGCGGGTGTCGTCGGGACGGTGACGACGGTATGGGGCAGCAGCGCGGCGATGGGAGCGTTGCCGAGCAGGGCGGTGTCGCCGGTCCAGCGATCGAAGACCTGGCCGGGCGGCGGGGGATGGGCAAAGATGTCGACGCGCGAGCCCGCCGGGTAGGTGCCGCCGCCGGCGCCGTTGATGAGTGTGATCGAGGAATTGGCGCCGGCGCCCGCGACGACCACGAAGGAGCGGAGCGTGACTGTGGCGAGCTGCTGGAGTGTGACATCACACATCACCTCGAGCAGACCGGGCTGGCCCGGGCGGATGGTGACGGTGTTCGTGCCCTGACCGCTGGCGATCGCGGCTCCGGTGCCGGCGAGCGTCCAGCGAAACGTGCGGTCATTGTTAGTGGCGGCCGGCACGCTGGCGGTGAGGGAGGCGTTGACGGTGCTCGTGGCGACGGTGGACGCGGCGGTGATCGAGCCGGCGACGGTTGGCGCCACGACGGTGACATCGGCCGAGGTGGCAGTGCTGACGCCGTTGGCCGTGACGACCACGTTGAGTGAAAGCGTGCCGGGGGTGTCAGCGGAATAGGTGACCTGGGCGCGCGTTGGATCGCCGACGATGCGACCGCCGCTCACCGTCCACTGGTAGGTGCTGGTGGCAGCGGCGGGCGTAGTGGCCCCGGTCGCCGCGACGATGACGACGTTGGCTTGCGCGTTTTGTCCCGCGAGCAGGCCGGCGACGGTGATGATCCGCGGACCTGGAGTGATGGTGACGCCCCCTCCGCCCCCGCCGCCCGGGAACCCGCCGCCTCCTCCGGGCGGCAGCACGATCCCGCCGCCCCCGCCGCCTGGAAGCGGATTGATAACGACGCCGCCCCCGCCACCTCCTCCGCCACCACCGCCGGGACCAATCACGACACCTCCGCCGCCGTCGCCGGGGCGGATGCCGCCTTGGGCAAGCGCCGCGGCGCAGGAAAGGGCCAGCGAAAAAACCAACAAGGTTGGGCGCCGCAGCGCCGGCGGACAGCGAAGCACAAGGGAAGCAGTGGACATGGGAGGGGCGCGGGGCGAGACGCGCGCGTGGCCCGGTTTGTTACCGGCTCGCCGACGGCTGGCCAGCCTGCGATGGCAGGGAAGTGATGAAAATCAGGGCACGTCGTAAACTTCGACGAGGGCGACGCCGACGACTAGGGTAGAAGACCCCAGTGCCGGATAAGATGTTTGATCTACGCAATGTGGATTCGCCTGAAATCGCCCCGGAATTCCGGACAATGCTGGCCTTGACCCCGCAGGGTTCGGCTTCGCGGAACGCCACGGCTGACGGCGCCTAGGCCGTGGGGGGCCCGAGCCGCTCGGCGATCACTTCGCGGATTTGTTCCATGCGGTAGGATTGCGCGAGGGTCTGCAGCGCAGTCGCCAGCGGATCCGGCGTGAGCGCGGCGATTTTCTCGCGCAGCGCCGTGATCTCGCCGCGTTGCGCGATCGCGAGCAGCTCCACGAGCTGGCCGCGCGGAATCGTCGTGCGGACTTGGAAGGGATTGCGCGAGTCCCCGGCCGGTGCTGCCGGGCGCGGCGCCTCAGTAATCCACTCGAGACGCAACGCAGGGCCGAGGCGCGCCAGGAGGTCTTCCTCGCGAAATGGCTTTGGCAAGAAATCGTCGCAGCCCGCGGCGAAGGCGTCCGCGCGGTTGAATGACAGCACGGAGGCCGACATCGCCACGATGCGCAGGGACGCGCCGCCCTCGCGTGCGCGAAGCCGGCGCGCGAGCTCGAGGCCGTCGATGTCGGGCATGCGCAGGTCCAGGAACACGAGATCGGGCCGGAGCGCGGGCACGGCGGCGAGCGCCTCGCTGCCGCCCGCGGCCTCCGCGACCTCGAAGCCGAGCGGCGTGAGCAGATCACGCAGCACGTGGCGGTTGGTCGCGACATCGTCGACGACGAGGATTTTCCGTCGCCGCCCGTGATAGCCCGTGATGGTTTTGGAGGCGCCGCGCGCCGTGCCGCCGTCGGCGGCGAGCGCGGGCAGGGGAAGCGCGAAGTAAAAACGGCTGCCGCGCCCACGCTCGCTCTCCACCTCGAGGCGCCCACCCATGAGGTCGACGATGCGCTGGCTGATGGCGAGGCCGAGGCCGGTGCCGGGCTCGGGGGGCCGCCCGTCGCTCGCCTGGGTGAACGGCTGGAACAGCCGCGCGCGGTCCGCCTCGCTCAGGCCCACCCCGGTGTCGGCCACGCTGAAGGTCACGCGCTCGCCCTCGGCGGGCCGCACCGTGAGTGTCACCCGGCCCGAGGCGGTGAACTTGATCGCGTTGCCGATCAGGTTGTCGAGGACCTGGCGGAGCTTGAGCGAGTCGCCGAGGACCGCGTCGGGCAGGCCGGGCGCGGCCTCAAACGTGAACTCGAGTTCCTTGCGCTGGGCGCGCTCATGAAACGCGGCCGCGATGTCTTTCAGCAGCTCGGGGAGCTGGAACGGCGCCGTCGCGAGCTCCAACCGGCCGGCCTCGATCTTGGAAAAATCGAGCACCTCGTTGATCATGCGCAGCAGGTGCTCGCCGCTGGTCTGCACGACGCGCAGGCGCTCGCGGTTCTTGGCGCTGAGATCCGGCTCCTTCATCAGCACCTGCGCGTAGCCGATGACGCCGTTGAGCGGCGTGCGGAGCTCGTGGCTCATGTTGGCGAGGAACGACGACTTCGCGCGGTTCGCGGCGTCGGCGTCCTCCTTGGCCACGCGCAACTCGGCCGTGCGGTCCGCGACGATGCGCTCGAGGCGCGCGCGCTCGCGTTCGCCGCGGCGGAGGCGCCAGCGCACGAAGCCAAACACCCCCGCAAAGAGCGCCACGATGCCGGCCGCGAGGGCGGGGAGCGAGCGATGCCACGGCGGCGCGACGCTGAAGGTCAGGCGCGCGGGCTCGCTCATCGCACCGTCCGCGTCGATCGCGCGAACCTCAAAGGTGAAGGGCCCGCCGGTGAGGTTGGTGAACACCGTTTCGTTGCCCGCCGCGGGCGCGGACCACTCCTCGCGAAACCCGAGGAGCCGGGTCTGGTAGCGCACAGGTGTGCCGGGCCGGTAGCTCGGCGCCGCGTAGCGCAGCGTCGTCGGCAGGTTGGAGAAGGGCAGGCGCAACGCGGTCGCGCCCGCCACGGGCCAGGAGCGTTCGCCGGTCATCAGGTGCCGGAGCACGGGCCGGGCGACGGCGCCCGCGCGATGGGCAGGGAGTGTGTCCAGCTCGATGCGCGCGATGGTCGTGGGGCTCTTGGTCCACATCACCGGTCGCTCCGCCTCGGCGTCGATCACGATCATCCCGGCGCCGAAGCGGCCGACGCCGGCCTGCCAGCGCGCCGGAGCGTCGTGCCACGCGAAGGCCTGCGGGTTGATCGCCTCGAAATACCCGAGCGGACGCGCGCACGCGATCGTGCCGAGCCACGGCGCGGTCCAGGCGCGGCCCGCCGGATCGGGGACGATCGGCATGAAGCGCAGCGGGGTCACGCCCTCGATCCGAAAGCGTTGGTCGAGCGAGAAGGTGCCGTTGGCGGGGTTGCGGCGATACTTGCCAGTCTCGGTCAGGAAATGCAGCTCGTCGAACAGCGGGAAGACCCCGGTCCAGCTTTTCCCCTCCGGCAAGCCCGCCTGGCCGAGGGGATGCGCCTCCGCGCTGGCTTCCGTCCACGTCGCGCTGGTCGCCGCGATCCGCCAGAATCCGCTCGACGCGGTGCCGAACCACGAAACGCGGTCGGATTCGTCGCCGCCGTTCCACAAGATCACGCCCGGCGGCAACGTCAGCAGGCGTTGCGCAGTGCCGGCGGGCAGCTGCAGGACGTAGAATCCACCGTCGTCGGTCGCGACAAAATGCACGCCGGGCACGCGCCGGTTCGGCTTGATCATGACGATGCGCGCGGGCGGCCGGAAAAGCCGGCGCCGGCCGGCGGGCGTCAGCAGCTCGACCGTGTTGTCGGTGCTGAACAGTAGCCCGTCGGGGGTGTCGCGCAGATTGTCGCACGTCTGCGGCACGCGCGGATCCGGCACGAAGCGCGCCGGCTTGCCCGTGGTGGCATCGGCGGGCGCGAGGCGCATGAGGCCCTGCACCGACGCCGCGTAGAGCACCCCGCCGTGCCGCACGAGCGATGACGCGGAGCCGATCGGAAAGGCGTTGCGCTCATCGAAGACGGTGACGCCCGGCGCCAGGTCGAGCCGCAGGAGGCCGTTGCCTGTCCCCACCCAGAGCCCGTGATCCGCGTCCAGCGCCGTGCAGATGACCGCGGTGTTGGCCAGGCCGGTCTTGGCATCGAGCACCTGCGCGCCCTGCAACTCGGGATCGACGAGGAGGATGCCGCCGTTGTTGCCGCGGATGAAGGCGAGGCGTCCATCGGCCAGCCGCAAACCGCGGCCCATCGGCTCGGCGAGCAGCGCGTCGATGGGCGGGGAGATTTTTTCCAGCCGGCCGCTCGCGAGGTCGAGACGGAACGCACCGTCGCCCTCGATCAGGCAGAGCGCGTGCGCCGCATCGCGCTCCACGAGCTGAATGCGCCGTTCGGCGAGGTTGCGGCCGGTCTCGACCGCGCGGAATTCGCCGCCCTCGAAGACGAGGAGGCCGCGGCGCGAGTCTTGGAGGTAGACGCGACCGGCGACACCGAAGGGCTGCAGGCGGCTTTCCGGCGGGAGGGGCAGGAACTCGGCGCGACCGCCGGCAAAGCGCAGCACGCCGCTCGTCGTGGCCGCAAACACGCCGTCGCGTCCCGCGACCATTGCGCGCATGCGGCCAAACGCCCGGGCCTCCGGCGGCAGCGAGCTCGTGCGCGAGACGTAGTTGAGCTGGCCGTCGGCGGCGTCCGCGGTGATCACGCCGATCTCGTTGTCGCCGGCCGCCCACATGAGGCCGTCTTGATCACGGCACAGCGCGGTCACGTAGGTGGCGGGCACGGGGATCTTCTCGTGCGTCACCCCGTCGTAGAGAATCACGGCGTGGTAAGTGCCGAACAGCGTGAAGCCATCGGCGGTGTGCGCGACCGCCGTGACGCTGGTGAAGCCGTCGTAGTCGTCGGAGGAAAAATGCCGCTGCAACGGCAGCCCCAGCTCGCTTGCAAACGGCCCGGCCGGCGGTTGCGCGCGCGGGGAGGCGGGCGCGCGAGCCTCGGCGCCCGCGGCGATCTGCACGACGCAAAGCCCGCCCGCGATCGCGAGGGCGGGGAGCAAGAGGCGGGAACGCGGGCGGGCCACGGGGTGAATTCAGGCGGGCTCGCCGGTGGGGGTCAACGCGCCGCGGCGCCCCGGGAGCAGCGCGAGCGCAGCCGGCGCGAGGCGCGCGTTTTCAACGCCGCGCTCACGGCAGCTCGTAAACCTCGACGAGGGCGACGCCGGAGGTGGCGTTGACGCCGGAGGCGCGGACGGAGTAGTTGCCGGGCTCGAGGGTGGCGACGAGGGCGGCGTCACGGGAGTTGGCGGGGAGGGGGAAGGCGCCGACGCTGGTGCCGGCGGCGGAGATATCGGCGGCGTTGGCCCAGTCGTTGTTGGTGCCGATCTGCGTGGTGCCGCGGAAAAGCACGAGCTGGGGATCGACGACGGTGTCGGGCACGCCGAACTGCGCGAGGCCGGGCCCGGCGACGCGGATCAACACGCGCACGGAGCTGGCGCCGCCGACAACGAAGCCCGCGGTGAGGCCGGTGCCGAGGTGCTTGCGGACGGAAACGTTGAGCAGGCGTGGCGTCGCGGCCGAGAAGGAGTTGGCGGGCGTGGCATCATAGACCTCGGCGATGACGGCGCCGGTGGCGCCGGCGACGCCGGTGACGCGGACGGAGTTGTCCCGCGTGGTGATGCTGGCGGCGACGGCGGCGTCGCGCGACGTGGGGCCGGAGTAGGGGAACGCGCCGACCGCGGCCATCGCCGCGGCGACGTCGGCGCCGCCGCCCCAGTTGTCGTTTTCCCCGGTCTTGCCGGCGCCGGCAAACGTCTCGAGCCGCGGATCGGCGATCGTGCCCGCGACGCCGAGGGCGCCCAACGACGGGCCCGCGGCCCGGAGCACGAGGGGCTTGCCGCCCGAGGTGCCGGCCCCGCCGACGACGTAGCCCAGCGTGAACTCATCGGTGGCCGTCGCGAGATCGGTGAGCACGGACAGGTTAATCAGGCGGCCAACGGCGGAGGCCGTGACAATCGTGAGCGCGACGGGTGTGCTCGTGGTGGTGCCAAGGGAGTTGGTGATGCGGACGCTGTAGTTGCCGGCGCTCGCGGCGGTGACGGTGGCGATGGTGTAGCTCGCCGCCGTGGCGCCCGCGATGTTAACGTTGTCCTTGAGCCACTGGTAGGCGTTGCCGATGCCGAGCGCGGAGACGCTGAAGGTCGCGGACCCGCCGAGCACGGCGTTGGTGGGGGCGGGCGGAGTGGTGATCGAAGGAGCGACGGGGAACTCAAGCGCAGGGGCGGCGGACTCGGCGAGGGTGATGATGAGGGCGGGATTCGGCGGGCCAAACGCACCGCCGACCGCGACGTAGCGGCCGGCGCCGAACGCGACCTCGTTGTAGCTGTTGAAAAGTGAGCCGGCGATCGTGGGCCAGTTGCCGAACCGCGCCCAATTGCGGCCGTTGAGGCCGGCCCAGAAATAGCCGGGACCCGGCGCGATGTAGCGTCCGTTGATGGCGAGGATATTTGCGGTGCCGCCCGGATCGTTGGTCGCGCGCGTGACGGTGGTGAACGTCGTGCCGTCGGTGCTCACGGCGTTGTTGCCTTGGCTGTAGAAAAACCAGGTGCCGTCGAGGAACTCGGCGCGGTAGCCGCCGAGCTGCGCGAAAAAGGGCACCTGCGTCCATGTCGATCCGTCGGTGCTCGTGACGACGCCGCCGGCGCCGTTGGTGGTCGCGAAGAAGCGCCCGTTGCCGAAAGCGATGTCGAGGTAGCTGTAGATGCCCGTGAGCGGAGTCGGGTGCGTCGTCCACGCGGCGAGGTCGGCCGAGCTGATGATCGTGGAGCCGGTGACGGCGTAGTAGCGGCCGTTGACGAAGACCATCTCCGTGAAGTTGGACGCGGTCGTCTGGGCGATGTTCGTCCACGCGACGCCATCGGTGCTGGTAGCGATGAAGTTGGCCGTCGGGCTGCCGAAGTCGGCCGCCGTCTGCCCGCCGTAGTAGACGACGAAGCGACCATTCAGAAAACGGACGCGGCTGACGCCGGGACGAAAGAGGGTGTTGTTGATGGAGCGGGCCGTCCACGCGAGGCCGTCGGTGCTCGTGGCGATCCGGATGGGGACGGCGGGGCCGGTGGCGGAGGGGATAGGGGTGCCGGCGATCGCGACAAAGGTGCCGTTGCCAAACGCGACGCTGTTCAGGGCGTCGTAGCCGGCGCCGAGGCCGTGGGCGAGGTTTGTCCAGGTCGGCTGGGTCTGGGCGCTTGTGAGCGGGCGTGAGACAATCAACCCAAGGACGGCCACCACGATCGGGAGAAGTGGGAAACGCGGTGAATGCATGGCCGACCATGATAGGCCGGGAGCAACCGGGACGGGATACGCAAACGTGCGTAGACGTTCCGGTGCTTCAATTGATCAGCCACGCGGCGAGGTCTGCGTCGGTGTGGAATGGCGTGCCGGCTTGGTAGTCGGGGGAGAGGAGCGCGGCATAGCTCTCCTCGGCGAAGCGGCGGCAGTGCAAGATTACATGCGCGCGCTGGCCCGGGGCGCGCACGAGGCGGCCCAGGGCCTGGTTCACCTTGGTCATGCCCGGGATTTGGTAGACCCGGCGAAACGCCTCGTCGCGCGAGAGGCCGGCGCGCGCCGCCTGGGCGAGGCGCGCGCGTTGCACGGCGTTGACCTCGGGCAACGCCGGGCCGACGACCATCGCGTGGGTGATCCGGCCGCCGAGCGCGTCGATGCCCTCGGCGAAGCTGGAGCCCAGCACGAGGAAAAGCGCGTCGGCGAGCGCGAGGGCCTGCTCGACCCACTGGGCCTGCGCCGCCAGATCGCGCACGCGGGGCTGGAGCGAGGCGCGCACGCCGGGGGCGACGGCGGCGAGCTCGCGAATGATCGAATCGGCGTAGGCGTAGCTGGGGAAGAAAACGGCGGCAGGCCCGCGCGCCGCGGCGTGCAGCGCGGCGACCGTGGCGGCGGTCGTGGCATGGTGGAGCGCGCGCTGCTGGTAGGTGGTGTCGACGCGCGCATCGACCGCGACGGCGTAGGCGCCATCGCGCCACGGCGTGTGCGCGCGCAGCAGCGCGGGGCTCGCGGCGTCGCGCGCCTCGTCGGCGCGGAGCAGTTCGGCGGCGGTCGTAAGCTGGCGAAACAGTTTTTTCGTGTCGCGCTTGGTGAGTGCGCCGAGCTTCTCCGGCGGCGAGACGGTTTGCTGGAGCTGCGGCGCGCTCGCCGCGTCGCAATCCCGGGCGGGAGCAGCGAGGCCGCAGGCGGCGGCGAAGCCATCGACGGGCGTGAGCGTGGCGCTGGCGAGGACGGCGCCGCCAAACTCGCGCAGCGTGGCGCCGATGAGGGGCGCGGCGTCGAGGCAGGTGAGCGCGAGCTCGCCGTCGCGCGGCGACCACCAGAGGCGCGGCAGAACGGCGGCGGGCGAGTCGCCGGCGAGCTCATCGTCGAGCGCGGGCAGCTGCCAAAGCGCATCGGCGGCCTGCGGGCCGAGCGCGGCCAGATCGAGCGGCACGGAGCGGATGATCTTCGCGATCTCGGCGATGAGGTGGCGGGCGTCGTCCTCGGCGGCGGCATCGAGGCCTTCGGTGGCGCGGAGGTGGCGGAGGAAATGGCACCAGTGATCCCACGCGGTCGTCAGCGCCCCGGGCGGGCGGAGCGCGTGGAGTTCGCTGCGCGTGGCCTCGGCGGCGTCGGCGGCGAACGCATGCGAGCAGGCATCGGCCACGCGGCCCGGAAGGTTGTGCGCCTCGTCGAGGATGAGCAGGGTGCGCGCGGGCGTGAAGCCGGGCTGCGCGTAGAACAGCCCGCGATTCCGCGCGGCGAAGACGTAGTTGTAGTCGCCGATCCACACGTCGTTGAACGCGAGCGCGGCGCGGGTGATCTCGTAGGGGCAGATGCGGGCGTCGCGCCCCGCGGCGCGCAGCGTGTCGAGATCGCGCGCGTGGCGCTCGTCGATCCAGAAGCGGGCGAGGCCGCTGGCGGGCCAGCGTTCCGCGGCGTCCGCGAGGTAGCCGCACGCGTCGCGCACGCAGTGGAAGACCGGGTTGACGCAGTGCTCGGACTTGTTGCGGACGTGCCAGGC
>JAEUHB010000260.1 GCA_016794665.1 Opitutaceae bacterium | reverse complement strand
CGAGGCGGGTGCGGTGCGCTTCCGGCCGATGCTGCTGACGGCGCTGGCGGTCGTCGTCGGCGCGAGCGTGATCCTCGCCGACCCGATCTTCCAGGGCCTCGCCATCAGCCTGATGTTTGGCGAAATCGCCTCGCTGCTGGTCAGCCGCATGGCGGTGCCCGTGCTCTATTTCATGAGCCAACGCCTCGCACCCGCCCCATGAAGCCCTTCAAGCTCATCCAGGCCCTGTTCGGCCCCGTGCCCCGCCACCGCGCAATCGACTGCTTTGAGCGGGTCCGCTCCGGCACCGCGATCCTCATCGATGTGCGCGAGCCGGACGAATGGACCGCGGGCGTGGCCGAGCGCGCGGTGCTGCTGTCACTGAGCGATCTCAGCGGGCCGCGTGCGCAATGGACGCCTTTTCTCGCCACCCATCGCGAGCGCGAGCTGCTCTTCTACTGCGGCGCCGGCGTGCGGTCCGCGATGGCCGCGCGCATCCTCGCGCGCGAGGGCTTCCGCACCGCCAATGCCGGCAGCTTCAAGGAATGGGCCGCCGCAGGCTGGCCGGTGGTCGCGCCGCGCGCGAGGTAGCGCGCCGCGCCGTCACGGCTTGCACGGATCGCCGGCGACGGCGCCGCCGCCGTCCTCGGGCATTCCGCCGATCGCTCGGCCGCGCAACGCGGCGATTTTAATCTCGATGCGCGTGTTGGCCGGCGCGGCGGCGGGGGCGACCGCCGGCTTGGTGCTGCCAAATCCCACGGGCAGCAGGCGCGCGCACTCGACGCCGAGGGCGACGAGCCCCGCCGCGACGGCGCGGGCGCGGGCCTCCGAGAGTTTTTGCGCAGCGGCGCGATCCGGGGCGGCCACGTGGCCCTCGATGCGCACACGGGTGAATGTGGGCTTCTCGCGCAGAAACGCCGCGAGTTGTTTCAAGGCGGCGCCCGACTCCGGCGCGAGCTCGGCCGTGCCGGCCTTGAACGCGATCGCGCCATCGAGCACGACCGCGTTGTTCTCGATGCGCGGTGTGGCGGCGAGGAGCGAGCCGAGCGCGCCGAGGAAAATCAGGACCCAAGGGAGCCGCTTGTTCATGGCAGGAGGAAAGGACTAATCGTCATAGCCCAGGGAGCGAAGCCAAGCCTTGACCCCGATCATCGTCGCGCCAATCGCCACGGCGGACACGATCGTGAGCCAGCGTTTCCCGCGGGGAGTGGAAGGGAGCGTGCGGACGGCGGTGTAGCCCGCGAGGCCGCGCACCAGCCACCAGAGGCCGAGCACGACGCCCATTTCGCCGAGCGCGAAGGCCGCCATCGACCAGTGCAGGTGGATCGCCCGCGTGCCGGCCGCATCGAGGATCACCTTGATCTGGAAACCGATCATCGCGGCGCCCCCGAGGAAGAACCCGAGGCCCAGCCCACGGGCCGCGCGGTCGGTGCGCGGCTGCCACAGCGGCTCGCTCATCCGCGCGGGTCAGCGGGCGTAGATTCCGGCCGGCGCAAACACCGCCGCCGGCCCGCCGGAGATGCCCACCGGCGGCACGAGGATCGAGATCTCGCGGCCATCGACCCACAGGCGCGCGCGGCTGGCGGCGGACTCGAGGCCCTGTTGCCAAAACGGCGTCATCGCCGCGGGCGGGCGTTGGGTGAGCTCCGGCGCGGCCAAGTCCTCCAGCCGCGTCCGCAGGACATGGCCCGCGACCGTCACGGTCGCACCCACATACGTGCTGGCGACTTCGATCTCGATGCGGGCATCGAGGGCGGGGGCCTGTTCGAACGGCGTGCCCGCAAAGATCTTGGGGCCGAAGAACCGGCCGATCTGCGGCTGCGTGGAGACGAAGCCCATGACGAGCGGCGCGCCGGCCGGGTCGGGCTGGAAGAACACCATCCCCGAGGCGGCGCTGCCGATGGGCGTGTGCACGAGCCGCGCGACATGCACGATCACGTTGGGCATCGGCAGCCCCGCGTGCGTGGCGGCGACGAGGTCGACGCCGCCTTCCCAGCTCATCCAACGGTCCCCGGTCGCGAGTTTGGTCATAGGACGGAAACCCTAGCAGCCGGGCCGCAAGCTGGGAATACGCACACCCACGTAGGCCGGCGGACCCGAAGGTTGCATCGCCCGCTTTTTCCGCCACGTTTGCGCTATTCCCCATGAAACTTCGCCATCTCGCCGCCCTCGTCCTCGCCACCGCCGTCGCCGCGTTTGCCGCTGACGCCGCGCCGAAAATCGCGCCCAAGGACGCCGCCAAGCTCGTCGCCGAGGGCAAGGCTGTGCTCGTCGACTGCCGCGAGGCGCCCGAGTGGGCTGAGAGCGGCGTCGCCGCGCCCGCCGCGTTGCTGCCGAAGAGCGACTTCGACGGCGAGAAGAAGAAGTGGAACGACTTCCTCGCACAAAACAAAGGCAAGCAGATCATCCTCTACTGCCGCTCGGGCGGGCGCGCCGGCACGGTCGCCGCGGCGCTCAAAGCGCAGGGCGTGAAGGCCGCCAACGCCGGCGGCTTCAAGGACTGGCAGGCCGCGGGCCTCCCCACGCGAGCGGACTCGGCGCCGCAGAAAAAATAGCTCGGCGCTGTCCGCCCCGCGCTGCTTCATTGCGCGGAATGTCTGATCCGCTCGATTCACCGCTCGTCCCGCCCGCGCTCCGCGAGGCGCTGCGCCTGGCGCCGGACAACCTGCCGCTGCTCCTGCACGTGGCCGAGGCCGTTCTGCGCAGCGGCGGCTTGGCCGAGGCCGAGGCGCTGTGCAAGCGGGCCCTCGCGCTCGATCCGCGCCACGCAGGCGCGAAGCTCGGGCTGGCCGCGGCGTTCTTCCAGCAAGGGAAACACGGCCCCGCGCTCGTGATTGTCGAGGACATGGTGAAGGGCGAAGCCCCGCCGCCCCGCGCGCTGCTCCTGCATGCGCGCCTTGCGCTGCACGCTGGCGAGCCGCGCCTCGCCGCCCGCCAATACGCCCGCGCCCGCGAGGCCGACGCCAGCCTCACCGACCGTGAGCTGGAGAAACAGCTCGGCGAGTTTCTGCCCGCGCGGCCGTCGCCGCAGCTGCCGCCCAAGGCTTCGGCTCCCGCGCCCGTGGCGCCGACGGAGCCGGAGACGCCGTCGTTCGATTTCGGCGGCAGCGAGGACGACGACGAATCCGAAAAACGCGAGCGCCTCCCCGCCGGTGATCTGCCGGGCGAAACGCGCGGCGCGGCCGAGCCGGAGAAACCCACGACGACCTTCGCCGATGTCGGCGGCATGGACACCGTGAAGGAGGAGGTGCGGATGAAGATCATCCTGCCGCTGCAGCAGCCGGACTTGTTCAAGGCCTACGGCAAAAAAATTGGTGGCGGCATCCTGATGTATGGACCGCCGGGCTGCGGGAAGACGTTCCTCGCCCGCGCGACCGCCGGCGAAGTCAGCGCGGGCTTTCTCGCCGTCGGCATCAGCGACGTCCTCGACATGTGGATCGGGCAGAGCGAGAAAAACCTGCACGGCATCTTCGAGCAGGCGCGCTCGCACAAGCCCTGCGTGCTGTTCTTCGACGAGGTCGACGCGCTCGGCGCCAACCGCACCGACATGCTCAAGAGCGGCGGCCGCCAGATCATCAACCAGTTTCTCTCGGAGCTGGACGGCGTCGCCTCGTCCAATGAAGGCGTGCTCATCCTCGCCGCGACCAACGCCCCGTGGCACCTCGATCCCGCGTTTCGCCGGCCGGGGCGCTTTGATCGCATCCTCTTCGTCCCGCCGCCCGATCAAGGCGCCCGCGCCGCCATCCTGCGTCTGCTGCTGAAGGGCAAGCCCGCCTCCGAGATCGATTTCGAGGCGCTGGCGAAAAAGTCCGACGGTTTCTCCGGCGCCGATCTGAAGGCGGTGATCGACGTGGCGGTCGAGGCCAAGCTCCGTGACGCCATGAAGGCCGGCGCGCTGCAGGCGATCACGACGCGCGACCTGCTCGACGCGATCAAGCGGCAGAAGCCAACCGTGAGCGATTGGTTCCAGACGGCGCGCAACCACGCGCTCTACGCCAACCAAAGCGGGCTCTACGACGACATCCTGGCTTACATGAAGATTTCCAAATGAGCGCGCACGTCGCCCGCGCCCAGCTCCTGCTCGCGCAGTCGCGCCCGGCCGACGCCGAGCGGGAGTCGATGCTCGCCCTCGCGCAGCAGCCCGACGATCCGCAGGCGCTCGCGCTGCTGGCGCTCAGCCGGCTGCAGCAGGCGAAGCGCGAGCCCGCGCTCGACGCCGCGCGGCAAGCCGTGGGCCTCGCGCCGGACGAGCCGTTTCTCCACAACGTCCACGCGCATGTGCTGCGCGAACAGGGCCGCCATGACGACGCGCTCGGCGCGGTGCTGGAGGCCATCCGCCTCGATCCGGGTGACGCGGACCACTTCGCGCTGCTCGCGTCGATCGAGCTGGGGCGCGGCAAATGGCAGCCCGCGCTCGAGGCAGCCGAGCAGGCGCTCGCGCTCAACGCAGAGCACGTGGGCGCGGCAAACCTGCGCGCGATGGCGCTCGTGCGGCTCGGGCGCAAGGCCGAGGCGATGGAGTCGGTGGACTACGCGCTCGACCGTGCGCCGGACGACGCGTTTTCCCACGCCAACCAAGGCTGGAACCACCTCCACCGGAACGACCCGAGGAAGGCGCAGGAGCATTTCCGCGAGGCACTGCGGCTCGATCCGGAACTCGAATACGCGCGCGAGGGCATGCTCGAGGCGCTGAAGGCGCGCAACCCGATCTACCGCGGGATGCTCGCGTATTTCCTTTGGATGGGGCGCCAGTCGGCGCGGTTCCAGTGGGCGTTCATCATCGGAATTTACTTCGGCAACACCGCCATCCGCAGCCTTGCGAGCGCGCAGCCGCAGCTGAAGTGGCTGTGGTGGCCGCTGCTGGGGGTGTTCTACGCGTTCGTCTACCTGTCGTGGACGGCGCAGCCGATGTTCAACCTGCTGCTGTGCTTCGATCGCTTCGGGCGGCACGTGCTGTCGCGCGACCAGCGGCTGGGCGCGGCCTGTTTCGGGACGGTGTTTTTTGCCGCGCTCGCGAGCCTCGCGTGGTGGTTCGCGGCGGACGAGGAGATGGCCAAGGATCTCGCGCTGTTCTGCGTGATGGTGCTGGCGGTCATCTCGGTCTGCGTGGCGGCGACATTTGCGCGCACGGGACGGGCGAGGATCATCCTGGCGAGCGTGACGGGGCTGCTCGCTGCATGCGCGGCCGGCGCGGCGTTCGCCGACAAGACGACCGGCCTCGTGCTGGCCAACGTCTTCGTGATCGGGTTCCTCGGCTTTCAGGTCCTGGCCAACGTGCTCACATCGCGGACGCGCTGAAGTTGCGCGGCAAAAGAAATGCCTTGCGCAGGCGGCGGGAGCGCTGCGCATCATGAGGGCCTCAGTCCCGTCAGCTTTCAGATGCACGTTTCCTTGGAGTTCGTGATTTGAGTCCGACCGTGAGACAGCGCAGTGCCAGCCGTAAGCGAGTCCGCCAGTCCGTGACAGCAGCCTAGCCGTCAGCATCAGAATTATCCTCTGTCCGTGGCGCCGTTGGGCGTCGCCGGGCCGCAGCCGTCTGCAGCGTTGCTTGACCTTCAACCGCGGCGCCGCGCGCCGCACCCATTGCCATGAACACACTATCGCTCCTCCTAGCCCAACGCCCGGCCCTGCTTCGGCAGGTGCGCCTTGCCCACACCGCGTTTGCCCATGCGACCCTAGCGACTTGGGTGGCGCGGATCACGCGCGCCCGTCTCAACGGCCCGGTGACCCTCCGCTCCGCCGATCCCGGCGAGGAGCGTTTCTGCGCGACGATCATTGCGCGGGACGGCCGCCAATCAATCATCGAGGAACATTTCACCGAGGAGGACGTGAGGGACCTCGCCGAGGCGATGGCCTTTGTCACGTGCAGTGACGAACTCGACCTCACCTTCGAGCTCGAAGACCTGGAGACGCGCTTCCTCGGGCCCGTGCGCGCCGAGCTGGAGCGCGCCGGCATCACGATCGACGCGGCCGATCGCCGGCCGGCGGCGTAGCGCCGGCTCAGGCCAGTCCCGCCGTCTCCTCGAAACCGCACCAGAGGTTCATGATCTGCACGGCTTGGCCGCTGGCACCTTTCATGAGGTTGTCCTCGGCGGCGGTGATGACGAAGTTCCCCGTGCGCGGATCGTGGACGGCGGACATGTCGACGCGGTTCGTGTCGACGGTGTGCGCGGTGTCGGGGGTCTCGCCGCTGGCGAGGAGCTGCACGAACGGCCGGCCCGCATACGCGCCACGCCACGCGGCGTAGAGCGACTCGATGCTCGCGCCCGCCGCGGCGGGCGCGGTAATCGTGGTCGCGATGCCGCGGCGCATGGGGGCGAGGTGCGGGTTGAACTGGATGACGGTTCTCGCACCGGTGTGCAGCGCGAGCTGCTCCTCGACCTCGGCGAGGTGGCGGTGCTTCACGAGGCCGTAGGCCTTGATGCTCTCGGCGCGCTCGCAAAAGAGGTAGGTTTCCTCGGCCTTCTTGCCGGCGCCGCTGACGCCGCTGTAGCTGTTAACGACGATGTGATCCCGCGTGATCACGCCGGCTTTCAGCAAAGGCACGAGCGGCACGAGGATGCTCGTCGGGTAGCAGCCGGGCGCGGCGACGAGCTTGGCTTCCTGCTTCCAGGCGGACGACGTGAGTTCGGGGAGCACGAAGCGCGCGCTCGGCAAGAGCGCGGGCGCGTGGTGCTCGCCGTAATATTTCTGGTAGGTGGCGAGGTCCGCGATGCGAAAGTCGGCGCTCAGGTCGATCACACGCTTGCCGCCGGCGACGAGGGCCTTGGCGTAGGTGGCGGCGGCGCCATGCGGCAAGGCGAGGAAAAAGAGGTCGAGATCACCAGCAGCGAGCGCGGCGGGATCGGAGTCGGAAAAGGTCAGGCCGCGGTCGGCGCCACGCACGGCGGGGATGACGGCCGCGAGGGGCTTGCCCGCGTGCGTCCGGGAGGTGACGGCCGCGAGCGTGACGCGCGGGTGGCCGAGGAGGAGTTTGACGAGCACCTCGCCGGAGTAACCGGAGGCGCCGACGATGCCGACTTTCATGGGCGTGAGGGGATGGATTGCGCCGGTCCGCGCAACGCGAAAAACAAAACAGCCCGCGCCAAATAGCGCGGGCTGCTGCCTCGGTTCGCTGGACGGAGCTGCGCGAGGAATTCAGGCCACCGACCTCACATCGAGATCGAGTAGGCGACCGTCACGACGCCGCGGCCGACCGCGGCGCTGTTGGCCGCCTTCGGGGCATTGCCGGTCTTCACGAAATTGTCCGTGCCCTTGGTGTAGGCCCAGCCGATCGACAGCTTTGACGACTTGTCGAGCTGGAAGGGCAGGGTCACGCCGGCCAGCCAGTAATCGCCCCAGTTCTTGGTCTTGGGCGAGCTGTTCTCGAGGAAGTCGCGGGCCTTGAACGTGCCCCACTGGCCGAGGAAGGCGAGCTCGGTGCCGGCTTCCTTGAGCGGCACGGAGTAGGCGACGGAGCCCTCGATGAGCGTCTGCTTGAGGACGGTGTCGTAGTAGACCTTCGGCGTGAGTTTGACGCCCTCGACCGTGTAGTTGAGCGCGACGCTCGGCTCGAAGGTCATCTTGTAGAAACCGTCCTTTTTGCGCGCCGCCGGGTAGAGGTAGAGGATGAAGCCGGGCTGGAGCGTGAGATCCTTCGCGAGCTCGATTGTATAGGAGCCGTAGGGATCGATCTCGGGGTTGGACTGGCCGGGGACGCGGTCGGCGAGGGGGATGTTATTCCAGAGGCCGAAGTTGAGCGGGCCCGACGTGTAGTCGATGATCGGTTGCGCGGACAGGCCGCCAAGGCGGGCGCCGCGGAGCATGTATTGGGAAACGATCGCCGGCGTGATCGTCCAGGATGAGCTCGGCGCCGCCGCGGCCGGGGCCGGAGCCTGCGCGAGCAGGCCCGCGGCGCCGCAGGCCAAGGCGGTGAACGAGGCGAGTAGGAGTTTGGTTTTCATAGGTAGGTTTGGCTGAGGCGAACCTCGCATGAGCGAAGTTTCTCAATCCCATGTGCAGATTTCAGGCCAAACGAGGCCGTTCTATGTCATAGGCGCCGTTGTCGGCAGCAATGCTGCTAATCGCCCGTCGCCAACGCGGGCAAAAACCGTGGCGGCAAACCACCAAACTCAACCTCAGCCAATGAAACTACGCCACACACTCGCGGCCAGCCTGACCATCGCCGCTTCGATCCCCGCTTTCGCCGAAATCAAGGTGAACGACATACTCAGCGTCAGCGGCTACGCCGCCGGCAGCTACCAGTATTTCAAGCCCAGCGGCGGCCCTTCGAGCGACACCTTGTTCAACGGCGCCAAGAGCACGCCCAGCGCCGATGCGCTCCGGACGCTGTTCACGTTCAACCTCAAGCCTGTCACCGGCAACGTCAGCCTGTTCTACATTCCTAACATCCCGGCCGGCGTGATGCGCAACGAGCTCACGGTGCTCGACGCCTACGCGACCTATGACGCGGGCGGCGGCTTCTCCTTCACCGCGGGCAAGTTCCTCAGCTATCTCGGCTACGAGGCATTTCACCCGGACAGCATGAGCCAGGTCACCTACGGCAGCGTGACCGTGGGCGTGCTCGGCGGCATCCCCGCTTACCACTCGGGCGTCCGTCTCGACTACTCCGACAAGGAGATCGGCTACGGCTTCGCGGTCGTCGACTCGGTCTATTCGCCGCTCGGCATCGACAAGGGCGACGGCGAGCTGAAGAGCAACGCTGGCTTCGAGGGCTACGTCACCTCCAACGGCCTCGGCGACTTCAAGATCTGGGCCGGCTTCGCCTACGACACCAAGGGCAATTTCCAGAGCCACAGCGTCCTCACGCTCAACGTCTGGGGTGAATACAAAGTCTCCAAGGAGGCCACCGTCGCCCTTGAGTTCCTCTCCAAGAACGGCGGCGCCTTCTCCAAGGGCACCACTTGGCTCGCCTACCTCAACTACGCGTTCACGCCGAAATTCTCGACCGTCTTCCGCGTGAGCGGCGAGGACCTCGGCGACCGCACCGCCGGCCGCGACTCCACGCGCTACACCGTCGGCCCCAACTTCAAGCTGACCGACAACCTCATGGTCCGCACCGAATACACCTACAACAAATTCGACCGCGGCGGCTCCGGTTCGATCTTCAGCGTCCAAGGCCTGTTCAAATTCTGATCCCGACCGTCCAACCGACAATCTTCCTTCCATCACACCATGATTAAGAGACTCACCACTCTCCTCGGTGCCGGCGCGCTCGCGCTCGGCGCCTTCACCGGGTCCGCTCTCGCGGCCGACACCGTCAAAGTCGGCGTCCTCCACTCCCTCTCCGGCACGATGGCCATCAGCGAGACCTCGCTGCGCGACATCCTGCTCTTCACCTTCGACGAGATCAACGCCAAGGGCGGCGTCCTCGGGAAGAAAATCCAACCCGTCGTCGTTGACGGCGCCTCCAACTGGCCGCTCTTCGCGGAGAAGGCCAAGCAGCTGCTTGAGCAGGACAAGGTCGCCGTGACCTTCGGTTGCTGGACGTCCGTTTCCCGCAAGTCCGTCCTCCCGGTCTTCGAGAAGAACAATGGCCTGCTCTTCTACCCCGTGCAATACGAGGGCGAGGAAGAGTCGCAAAACGTCGCCTACACCGCCGAGGCGGTCAACCAGCAGGCCACTCCCGCCGTCGACTACTACCTCGCCGAGGGCAAGAAGAAGTTCTACCTGCTCGGCTCCGACTACGTCTACCCGCAGACCACGAACCTCGTGCTCCTCGAGTATCTGCTCTCCAAGGGCGTCAAGCTCGAGAACATTGGCGGCGGCTTCCGCAAGGACGGCTCCGGCAAGATCATCTCCGCCGGCAAATACACGCCCTTCGGCCACATGGACTACCAGCAGATCATCGCCGAGATTAAGCAGTTTGCCGCCTCCGGCGACGCCTGCGTGATCTCGACGCTCAACGGCGACACCAACGTTCCCTTCTTCAAGGAATACGCCGCCGCCGGCCTCACCGCCGAGACCTGCCCGGTCGTCTCGTTCTCGATCTCCGAGGATGAGTTCCGCGGCCTTCCCGCCAAGCAGCTCGTCGGTCAGCTCGGATGCTGGACCTACTTCCAGTCGATCGATACGCCGGCCAACAAGAAGTTCGTCGCGGACTTCCAAGCCTGGCTGAAGAAGAGCAACGTCCCCGGCCTCGTCAAAGAGGGCCGCGTCACCTGCTCGCCCATGGTCCTCTCCTACGTCGGCGTCTACCTGTGGAAGGCCGCCGTCGAGAAGGCCGGCTCCTTCGACGTCGACAAGGTCCGCGCGGCCTACAAGAGCGGCATCTCGTTCAACGGGCCCGGCGGCAAGGTCACCACGCAACCGAACATGCACGTCACGAAGAACGTCTTCATCGGCGAGACCAAGGCCGACGGTCAGTTCAAAATCGTGAAGTCGTTCCAGAACGTCTACGGCGAGCCCTGGCTCAAGGGTAAGTTCATGGCGAAGTAAGCGCGCCACTCCCACCGAGTTTTAATGACACGCGAAGGCGGGCCGCAAAACGGCCCGCCTTTTTCTTTGGCAGAGTTCCTGCAATGAGCGCTGCGCTGGTGCACCGTCTTCCCCCAACAATCCTTTTCATCGTTGTCGCCGCCCTCGGCGCCTTCGTCGCTTCCGCCCGCGGGGCCGCCGCGCCCACGCCGCGCCAACTCATCGCCGAGGCCGCGCTCACCGAGGATGCCGCGAAAAAACGCGCGCTCATCGGCCAGCTCATGGGCCAGGGCGATCCCGCCATCGCGCCGCTGCTGGAGGCTTGGCGCACGGACGTGCTTTTCGTCTACACCGCGCCAGAAGGAGCCAAGATTCCCGTCCTCCTCACCGGCGAAAAGGACGACGCTGGGAAGCAGCCCGCCACTCGCGTCGACACCAACGCCCCTCTCACCGACGCCGCCGGCGCCCCACTCCGCCTCGCCGCAGCCGATCTCACGGCCGCCGAGCACACGTCCTCACTCCGCCGCGCGATGAAGGCCGTCCTCGATCTCGCCGATCTCGCCGCGCCGGAGCCCGCGACGCGCACCAAGGCCATCCTCACCATCGGCCTCGCGCAGGACGTGGAGAAACTCCCCGCGCTCAAGGCCCGGCTCGCCATCGAGACCGACGAATCCGTCAAACGCGCCCTCCGCGAATCCATCGCGATCGCGCAGCTCAAGGATTCCAGCAAAGAGATGAAGCTCGCCGCACTCGGGGAACTGAAGGAACTGCGCTCGCTCGCCAGCACGGATTTCATCACTCGCGCGCTGAAGGAAGCCGAGGAGGCCAAGGAGCCGGCTCTCGCCGGCGCCGCGCGCGCCGCTCTTCGCGCCGTCGAGAGCCATCGGTCGTTCGTCGATTTCTTCGGCACCCTCTTCCGCGGCGTCAGCCTCGGCAGCATCCTCCTTGTCGCCGCCCTCGGCCTCGCGATCACCTTCGGGCTGATGCGCGTGATTAACATGGCGCACGGCGAGATGATCGCGGTCGGCGCCTACACGACCTACCTCGTGCAGAATATTTTCGCCAC
>JAEUHB010000257.1 GCA_016794665.1 Opitutaceae bacterium | reverse complement strand
AAAATCGCGATGCGGTCTGGCATGAAGACCCTCCATCAGGACAGTCTGCTCAAGGTGAAGGACGGCCTCTCCACCCTTGAGGAGGCTATCGCCAACATCCCGCCCGATCTCTGACGGGGCCGTGAGCGCGGCGTTGACGGCGCGCTGTGCGCCGGTCGAGATCGTTCCCGATGAAGACGCTGCGACTCGCCTGCCTTGCCATCCCCCTTCTGCTCGTGCCCGCCGGCTGCGGCCCGGGCGCAAAGCCGCTCTCAGAGCGCGACCTCAACGAGATGAAGGCCCTTCAGGCCGAATCGCAATACGCCATGACGATGAAGCAGTGGTCGCGGGCGGAGTCGCTCTACGAGCGCGCCATCAAGATTTCGCCGGAGGTGGAGTTTTTTCATAACCTCGGTTCGGCGCGCATGCGTCTGCAAAACCGCGCCGGCGCCAAGGAAGCATACGAGTCGGGCATCCGGGCGTGCGACCACCTGGCCGCGGTGAAAAGGGGAAGCACGGACCCATTGCTTAAGAAGATTCAGCTCCTCGCGCTCCTCGGAAAAGTCGAGGAGGCGCGCGCCTTGCAGGCAAAGATCGACAAGGAGTTTCGGCAGGACCATGCGGTCCGCGCCTTCGTCGACGGCAAGAAACTCGACGCGCTGATCGCATCGCCGATCTTCAAGGAGATTGCTCTCTAGCTTCGTGCCCGCGATGGACGGGTTTTGGCCCGAGTTTGGGCAGGTGGCGCTCATGCACCTTCTCGCAGTGGCGAGCCCCGGGCCGGACTTCGCGATGGTGTTGCGGCAGAGCCTGGCGCACGGGCGCCGCACCGCAATCTGGACGGCTCTTGGTGTGGGCGCAGCGATTCTGCTGCACGTTGCATATTCGCTCCTCGGATTCGGCCTGCTGATCCACGGATCGGAAAGGTGGTTCACAGCCGTGAAATATGCCGGCGCGGCCTACCTCGCGTGGATCGGTGTGCAGGCGCTGCGGGCGCAGCCGCGCGCCGAGTATGCGGATGCCAGCCATGGACCCGCGCCGACCCGCGGGGCGTTTGCGACCGGGTTCATGACCAATGCGCTCAACCCCAAGGCGACTTTGTTCTTCATTTCACTTTTCGCGCTCGTCGTGAGCCCGCAGACACCGAAGCTCCTGCAGGCGGCCTACGGCCTGTGGATGGCCGCCGCCACGGCCGCGTGGTTTTCGCTCGTGGCCCTGCTGTTCACGCAGGACGCGGTGCGCCGCCCTTTCCTCCGCCACGGTCATTGGCTTGATCGGGCGCTGGGCGTCGTGTTTCTGGCTTTCGCCGTGAGCTTGGTGCTCGCGAGCGCGCGCTAGTGCGCATCGCAGGCCCGCCTCAAGCTCAAAGATACACTCCGCCGCCGAGCAACCGCTCGCCCTCGTAAAACGCCAGCACTTGCCCGCTTGCCAGGCCGCGCTGCGGTGACTCGAAGACCACGCGGGCCGCGCCACCGTCGCCGGGGAAAAACTCCAGCGGCACACGTGGGTCACGGTAGCGCACGCGGCCCTCGAGCGAGCGTGCCGCCGTGATTGGCTGGCCGATCCAGCTGAGCGCGTGCACGTGCACCTCGCGTTGGAAAAGCCCCGGGGCCTCGGGGCCGTCGAACGCCACGAGCAGCGCGCGATCGGCGGCGCGCTTGCCGACGACGACGTAGGCCGCGTGGTCTGTGTTCGAGGGGATGCCGATGCCCTTCCGCTGTCCGAGCGTGTAGAAGTGAAGCCCGCGATGCTGGCCGAGGATTCTTCCGTCGCCCGCCCGCACGATCGGACCGGGCGCGTCGGGCACATAGGCGCGGAGAAAATCCGCCATCTTCACCTCGCCGATGAAGCAGATGCCCTGGCTGTCCTTTTTCTCCGCTGTTGGCAGCCCGGCCTCGCGCGCAATCATGCGCAGCGCGGGCTTCGCCAGGTGGCCGATGGGAAAACGCGCGTCGCGCAGCTGTTCCTGCGAGAGCAGGGCGAGGAAGTAGGACTGGTCTTTGTGTTTGTCGGCGCCCTCGTGCAGCGCGAATTGCCCGCCGTGCGCCACGCGCCGCGCGTAGTGCCCGGTCGCCACGGCATCAAACCCGTGCTCGCGCCCCCACGCGCGGAACACGCCGAATTTGATCTCGCGGTTGCACATGACATCGGGGTTGGGCGTGAGTCCGCGCGCGTAGCCGTCGAGCAGGTAGTCGACGATCTTGGCGCGGTAATCTCGCATCAGGTTGACGACGCGAAACTCGATGCCGAGGTGGTCGGCGACCGCGCGGGCGTCCTCAATGTCGCGCTGCCACGGGCACTCGCCCACGATGTTGTCCTCGTTGATCCAGTTTTTCATGTAGGCGCACACGAGGTCGTGGCCCTGTTGCTTCAGCAGGAGCGCGGCCACGGAGCTGTCCACTCCGCCGGAGAGCGCGACGAGGATTTTTTCCCGCGGGGCGGTCACTGCCGGCGGAGGAGGCGGGCCTTGGTGGCGGCCGGGATCTTCGCCGCTTCGATCCACGCCATCGCCGCGTCGGCGTCGTGGAGCATCCAGTAGGAAAAGGCGCCGCCGAGCGCGTTGGGTCGCAGCGGATCCTCGTTGAGCGAAGCGGCCCAGCGCACGGCTTCCGCGGGTGCGCGCTGCGCCCAAGCCGAGGCGATCTGGGCGTTGGCGGCGATGCGGGAGTTGTCGTCGGGCAGCGCCGCGGCCCACAGGATCGCGTCGGCTGGGTCGCTGGCGAGGAACTGGGCGAGGTGGCTCGCGGCGAATTCCGTGCCCTGGCCCGGCGGCATTTCCAGCACGTGCCGCGCGGCCGCGGTGCGGTCGCGCTGCACCCAGGCCGTGAGCACGCTGTTGTGCGCCATCCAGCGGGTGAGATCGATGGGTATGGATTTCACCCAAGCCAGGGCTGCGGGCGTGTCACGCTCCGCGAAGACGCGCGCCACATGGGAGGCGAGCATCGTCTGCTCGTCGCCCGGCGGCAGCTGCGCGACGAGTGGCGCCGCCGCCGCCGGGTCGGTCGCCGCGAGGCGCTGAATGGCGGCGAACATCGCGCGCTCCCGGGCGGGCGGGCGCAGGGCGCGGCGCGCGATCTCGACGGCCTGATGCGGGTCGCGCTGAGCGAGATCACCGAGCGCGGTCTCGACCGCCGCGCTGCGCGCCGAGGGATCGGCGAGCGCTTCCGCCCAGGCGAGCGCGCCCGCCGGATCAGCGCGGCTCCACGCGGAGGCGACGGTGCGCGCGGCGTTTTCGCGCGGCTCGCCGGCGGGCACGCGCGCGAGGCGCTCCGCGGCGGAGGCGAGGTTTTCGTGCGCAAAACGATCGAAGATGACGTTGTAGACCACCTGTTCCTCGCGGCTGCGCGCCAGCTCGTTCGCCAGCGCCAGCGCGGCTTCGGGATCCCGGCGGGCCAAGGCGTCGAGCACTTGGAACAAGCCCTGCGTGAACTCCGGCCCGCGCGGCATGCGGCGCAGCGCGGCGGCCGCTTCCATCGGATCGCGGGCGATGAGGCGGTGGAGTTCCTCCGCGAAGGCCACGGCGCGGGCCCGGGGATCGGGGAGGGTGAGAGCCGCAGCGAGCGGGTCTTCTGATTTTGTCGGGATGGGGGCGGAGGTGGGCGCGGCCGGTTGCTCCGCCGTGGTCACGGCAGCTGGGATCAACGGCGCCGCCTGGTGGTCGCGGCGAAGCCAGAGCAGCGTGAACAACGCAGCCACCAAGGTAGCGCCCGCGGGCAGCCAGAGACGGAGAAGAGGTTTCGACATCAGCGGAATGGATCGAGGCGGAAAATTCATGAACGTCAACGTGTGTGCCCGCCTGCTGCTTGGTAGCCCTGCTCGTGAGAGCAGGGATCCACGGGGCTTGCGGGTGGCGCGTCCCGCCTCTCACGAGGCGGGCTACAAGAACCGTCACGGCACCTCGTAGATTTCCAAGAGAGTCGCGCCGGTCGCGCCGCCTGCGCCGGTGACTTGCGCGGTGTAGGCCCCGGGGGCGACGGTGGCGAGGAGCGCGGCGTCGGCGCTGCCGGCGGGGAACGGAAACGCCCCCGCGCTGCGCGCCGCGGCAGTGAGCGCGGCGGCGTCCGGGGATGTGGCCCAGCCTGCGTTCGTCGCGATCGCGATGTTGCCGGAGAGCAGCGCGAGCTGCGGCCGCGCGAGTGCGTCCGAGACGCCAAAGGCCGCGAGCGCGGGCCCCGCCGCGCGCACGAGCAGGCGCTTCGGCGCGTCGCCGCGCACGACGAGGCCAGCGATCAGCGTCGCGTCGCCGGCGCCGACGTTTGCACGGGCGGAGAGGTTCACGAGGCGCGCGCCGACGGGGCCGGGCGTGAGTTCGTAGATTTCGACGAGGCCGATGCCGGGCTGCGTGTCCGCCGCCGTGGCGACCGCGGTGTAGTCGCCGGCGGCGAGGGTGGCCACAAGCGCGGAGTCGGCGCTGCCCGCGGCGAACGGAAAAGCGCCCACGGTTGCGGCGGCTTGGGCGAGCTCGGGCGCGTTGGCCCAGCCGGTGTTGCTGGCGAGTGGCGTGCCGCTTCCGCTGCGAAACAACTCCACGCGCGGCGCGGCGAGCGCCGTAGTGACGCCAAAATCGCGTAGCGCCGGCCCGGCCGCGCGCACGAGCACGGCCCGCGGTTCGCCGCCCGCAAGCACGAAGCCGGCGAAGGCTGCCTGCGCGCCGGCGCCGGCCGTCGCACGGGCGGAGAGATTGCCGAGCCGCTGGGTCGCGCTCCCTGTCGCTTGCCCGTCGATCGCGATGCGCAACATGGCGCGCAAAGGCGCGGGCAGCTCGGTGAAAAAGGTGAGGCCGGTGTCGGCCTCGATCTGTGCGGGGGAGGTGAGGTAGGATTGCCACGGCGTGCCACGGATGCCGGCGATGTTGGGGATTTTGAGCGCGATGACCCGGGTGCTCGCGGTGATGCGCGTCGCGGCCGCGCCGGGGCCGACGGGCACGACGACGACAATTTTCCAGGCGAAGCCGGGAATCGCGACGCCGCTCGCAATGGTGGCGCCGGCAAAGCCGCCGGGGCCGCACACGATCAGCAGCTCGTGGCCCGCGTTCGCGAGTGCGCGGCAGTAGGTTTCGAAGCTCGCCCACACGCCCTGGTTGTGGTCGGGAGTCTGCGGGATGATGTTCGACATGAGGAACGTCGCGTCGTTGTCCGCGTCCGTGATCGTGCGGTCGCCGGAGGGGCACATGTGGCCGCGGTCGAAACCGGAGTTGGTGTAGTCGGCCGGCACCACCCGGCGGAAACCGGCGGGCAGCGAGGTGTCGGTCGCGAAGTCCCTGCGCCCGCTGGGGCCAATATCGCCGGTTGTGAGGTTCCACGCGACCCAGCTGGGCTCGCGCGCGGTGTCATTGTAATCGAGCGCGTATTGGGCTCGCGGGATGAGGTAGCGCGTGCGATTCGTGGGATCGACGGTGGCGCCGCTGGGATTTCCCAGCTGAGCCTGCAACGCCGCGCCGATGAGCGCGCGGGCCGACGGCACCGCCGCGAGCAGCACAGCAAACGTGAGCAGAAAGCGCGGCATCAAGGACATCCCGGCGCCAAGGTCCGCTTGGAAATACCTCTTGTCGAGTCTGCGGCGTGCCGAATGCTTTGCGGTCCTTCCCGCATGGCCGCCCACCACCGCATCGTCCGCGCCTGGCTCGAATCGCCGTCCGCCGGCGTCATCGAGCTCGATCACGATTGGGAGAGCAACCGGCGCCCGCGTTTCTCGCTGGGGCGCCACTGCCTGGCCCCGGCCCGGCTCGTGCCGGCTTCCGGGCTGCCGGCCGGCCGGACCTACGGGTATTTTTTCGACGAACGCGACGGCACGGTAGTGTTCATGCTCCCGATCGAGCGCGGCTGCGACATCGACCCGGCGCGCGACGCGGTCTACCTCGCGGGTGACTTCAACGGCTGGGAAGCCGCGGTGGGGGACGAGCAGTGGCGCCTGCGGGCCTGGGAAATCGACGGGCAGGCTGTGTTGGCGTGGAGCGGGGAGGCGGCGCGCTTCCTTGCGGAGCGCCAGCGCTTCAAGTTCGTGACCGGCGAGCACCAGTGGCTGCAGCCGCCCGACGATGCGCCCAATCTTGCGCGCGACGAAAAAGGGCACACGAACCGATTCATCGACCCGACGCGCACCGGCCGGCACCTCTGGCGTTTTGCGGTCAATGAGCCGCTGAGCCTCGCGGAGACTTGGAAAATCAGCTGGGCGGAAAGGGATGCGGAGAGCGTGGTCGTGCGGCCGGGGAATTTTTTCCACGAGCTGAAGACCGACCTGCCGCTCGGCGCGATCGTGCGCGGGGAGCAGACCGTGTTCCGGCTCTTCGCGCCCCGCGCACGGGGCGTGATGTTGTGGATTTCGCGCTGGCGGGACTTCAGCCCGGAGGCGCTGGCGGAGGCGCAGCGCTTCGCGCTCCTGCCGGCGGACCCGTCCGCGGGCGTCTGGGAAATCGCCCTCGATTGCAACCTGCACGGCTGGGCCTACTGGTTCACGATCGACGCGGCGCGAGACGAAGGCGTGTCGCCGGGCTTTGATCCCAATTTCCGCATCCTCGATCCCTATGCGCTGGCGGCGGTGGGACGCGATGGTCCGGGCATCGTGCTGGACCGCGCTCGCCTCGCGCGTCCGGCGGATCAGTTTCGCACCCCCGCCTGGCAGGATCTCGTGATGGCGGAAGCCCACGTGCGCGATCTCGCGGCGCATGCGCCGATCAAGGCCGGGCCGGAGGAGCGGCGCGGCTTCACGGGGCTGCGCGCCTGGGTCGAGAGCCCGGATTTTTACCTGCACCACCTCGGCGTGAACTGCGTGGAGCTCCAGCCGGTGCACGAGTTCGATAACGTCACCACGGACGAGTATCACTGGGGCTACATGACCAACAACTTCTTCGCGCCCGAGAGCAGCTACGCGCTGGCGCCGGAGCAGGCCTCGGGGGTGCGCGAGCTGCAGGAACTCGTCGCGGCGTTCCACCGCCGGGGCATGGCGGTGGTGCTCGACGTGGTGTTCAACCACGTGGGCGTGCCCGCGCACCTGATGGCCATCGACCGGCTCTATTATTTCGAGCAGGACGCCTCGGGTGCGCTCACGAACTGGAGCGGCTGCGGCAACGACCTGCGCGCGCGCTCGGCGATGGCCCGCCGCCTCATCATCGACAGCTGCGTCCACTTCATCGAGACCTACGGCGTGGACGGCTTCCGCCTCGACCTCGCCGAGCTCCTCGGCGTCGAGGTGCTCCGCGAGGTTGAGGCCGCGCTCAAGCGCGTGAAGCCCGACGTCATTCTGATTGCCGAGCCGTGGAGCTTCCGGGGCCACATCGCCGGCGCGCTGCGCGACACGGGCTGGGCGTCGTGGAACGACGGTTACCGCGACTTCGTGCGCGACTACGTGCGGGGCCGCGGCGAGGCGGCGCGCATGGAGTATTTCCTCCGCGGCTCGCCGTGGTATTTCGCCAAGTGGCCCGCGCAGACGGTCAACTACACCGAGTCGCACGACGACCGCGCGTGGATCGACGCCATCACGGAGCACTCGCACCACAACGGCTTCAACCCCACGGCCAACGATCGCCGCCGCACGCACCTGATGGCCGCGCTCCTCTTCATGTCGATCGGCATCCCGATGATTTCGGCGGGCCAGGATTTCCTCAGGTCCAAGCACGGCGTGAGCAACACCTACCTCCGCGGTGATCTCAACGCGCTCGACTACCGGCGGCTCCACCGGCATCTCGCCACCCACGCGTATTTCGCGGACTGGATCGCCTTTCGTCGCGGCGAGCACGGCCGGCTCCTGCGGCAATGGGAGCGCCCGAGCGAGGGTTTTTTCCACTTTGTGCGCGACGACCGCTCGCCGGCGCTCGCGGTCGTGGTGAATGCCGATTTGTCGCAAGGCCCGG
>JAEUHB010000168.1 GCA_016794665.1 Opitutaceae bacterium | reverse complement strand
TTCGCCGCGTTCACCGTGATCCGGAACATCGCGAACAAGCCGCTCATCACGGAAATCTACGGGCAAGGCACCCCGCGCTACGCGCGCATCTCCAACTACCAAAATCTCGGCTCGCAGATTTCCGTCGGGCTCAAGGGGGAGTTTTGACGGAGGCCCCGGGCTCCACCGCGCGTCGTTTCTATTTCTTTTCAGCCCGATAGGCTTTGATCGCCTGCGCCATCGTCGAAGCCTCGGGATGACGAGCCTGCATCGTCGCGCCTAGCGCGACCAGAATCCCGGCTGTAACCAGCGCCGGCAGCCACGTGCGTTGGAGCAACGCTCCGGCCCAGTCGCCGAGCGTGGCGCGCTTGCCCATGCGATAGACCATGGTGCCGGCAAACGCGATCTCGAAGGCCACCTCGAACAACAACGCGTAGCCGCCCATGAAATAGAATACCCCGCTGAACAGCAGGCCGATCGCGAGAACGGCGAGGACCAACAGGCATCCTTCGCCATCGCCCTCCAGGCCGTTGATTCCGTCGATAGGTGAGCCCCATCCGCTGCTCGGTTTGCGAGGCTTGGCCACATGCCGGCACCACACGCCGACCGACCAGATGAAAATCCCGTAGGAAACAAGCGTGCTGATCGCATAGCGCAGGGGGATGGATTTCATCCCCAGCACGTGCAGCAGCGAACTACAGCCCCAGCCGCCGAGCCAGACCGCGAAAAAAATAATGGCCGACCCCACAACCGGCGGCCGCTTGTCCACGCCAGCCTCGACGAAGCGGCGCCGTTCTTTCTCCTCTTTGTGTTCGTCCCAATTCATCAATTCTCGGTTCGTAATTCCCAATCGGATTAAAGGCGGGTCTTGAGCGGGGAGGATGCAGCGGATCTGGCTCAGCTATCGCGCCGGGTCGAGGTTGTCTTGCCGTGGGCGGGGTGCCCTCACCCCGCGGCTGCAAACGCTCGCTCGCACGCGCGGGGTGAGGGCACCCCGCCTACATCAGCCCCTCCCCTCGCTCACGCTCGCAGCTACCAACCGACCCGCCGACGGCTCACCGCCCATACACCACATACCACTTGTCCTCGTAGAGCTTGTGCTCGGCGACGACCTTCAGGCCGGCGGCGGCCATCCACGCCTTGGTCTGTTCGCGCGTGATCTGGAGCTTGGGATCGTTCTTGTGCGGCCCGAGCTCCGGGAAGAAATCGATCACGGCCACGCGGCCGCCGGGCTTGAGGTAGGGCGCGAGGTTTTTCAGATATTCGGCGCGGTCCTCGATGTGGTGCAGCACGTCGTAGATGAACGCCACGTCCACGTCGCGCGCCGGCAGCTTCGGATCGGTGAAGGCGCCGAGCACCGCGCGCACGTTGCCGGCCTTGGCCTCCTGCGCCTTTTTCGCAATGTGGTCCACGAGCCCTTGGTCGATGTCGACCGCGTAGACGCGGCCCGCGGTCACGGCCTTGGCGAGCGGCACCGTGAAGACCCCCGAGCCGGCGCCGATGTCGGCCACCACGTCCGTCGGTTTCAGCTTCAGCGCGGCGACGGCTTCGTCGACCTTCAGACGCGCGACGCGGTTCTGGGAGTCGAGGGTCTTGAGCCACTCCTCGGTGCTGCGGGCGCCGAGCTGGGCGTGCGCGACGGATGCGGCCACGCTGGCGAGCACGAGGTAGAGGCCGAGGCGAGAAAACAGGCGGGGAATCGATTTCATGGGGCGATGCAGCGACGCTGGCCTGCGAAAGCGAAGCGGCAATCCCGGTTTTTCCGCAGGCGCATCGGGTGTTGAAGTCCGCGGCGCCTCCGGCCTCACTCGCGCGGCAACCCTCCCCTTCCCCATGAAACTCCGTCCCTGCCTCACCCTGCCTCTCCTCGCCGCCGCGCTGGCGTTGCCGGCCGTCGCCCAAAACGGCAAGCCCGATGCCGAGGGCTTCATCCGCGACTGGCTCGTGCTCGCCCCGCTGCCGATCACCGAAGGCGGCGGCGCCGAGGCCATCGACCAGAAGCAGTTTGCCAACGAGGCCAACCCCGGCGCCAACGAGGGCGCGACGCAGGCCATCGGCAGCAAGCAGCTCACGTGGGAGAAGGTCGCGACGAAGCAATTCTACATCGATTTCCGCGAGCTGCATCCGTCGCAGGGCGAACAGGTCGTCGGCTGGGCGGTCGCCTACGTCGTGTGCGCGGCCGACAAAGCGGGCCTCACGCTCCGCATGAACAGCAACGACCAGGGCAAGGTCTGGCTCAACGGCAAGGAACTCGTTAAGTTCACCGACACCCGCACGCTCGAGAAAGACGCCGAGGACTCCGCGAAGGGCGTCACGCTGAAGAAGGGCGTCAACGTGCTCGTGCTGAAAGTCGCCAACGAGGAGAACAACTGGCAGGGCAGCGTCCGCTTCCTCGACGCAGCGGGCAAGCCCGTGACCGATCTGAAAATCCAGACCCAACCCTGAGCCCCGCCGCACCCCGCCATGATCACACGACGCCTTTTCCTCGTCTCCCTCCCCGTCCTTTTCCCCGTCTTCGCTTCCGCCGCCGCCGCGCCCAAACCCCTGCGCGTCCTCCTCATCACCGGCGGCTGCTGCCATGACTACGTGGCGCAAAAGGACCTGCTCGCCGCCGGCCTCCAGGCCCGCGCCAACGTCGTCGTCGAGCACATGCACACCCCCGACAAGTCCACCAAGCCCCCCCTCGCCTGCCACACGGATCCCAATTACGGCAAGGGCTTCGACGTGATCATCCACGACGAATGCGCCGCGGCCGTCGACGATCCCGCGCAGGTCCGCAACGTCCTCAAGCCCCACCTCGACGGCATCCCCGGCGTGAACCTCCACTGCGCGATGCACAGCTACCGCACGTCGAAGGAATTTCGCACCCCGCTCGCGCCCGGCGCCGCGGGCACGGAGTGGTTCGACTACCTCGGCCTCCAGTCGAGCGGCCACGGCCCGCAGGAACCGATCACGATCAAGTTTGCGCCCAACGCCGGCCCCATCACGCGCGGCATGGAGGACTGGCTCACCACCAAGGAGGAACTCTACAACAACGTGCAGGCTCCGAAAAATTACGCCGCGCACCGCTCGCTCGCGAGCGGCCGGCAGGTGACCACGACCAAGCAGGGCGAGAAGCGCGAGTCCGAGGCCGTCGTCGTCTGGACCAACGAGTATGGCCCGAAAAAGACCCGCGTCTTCAGCACGAGCATCGGCCACAACAACGGCACGGTCTCGGATCCGCGCTATCTCGATCTCGTCGCGCGCGGCGTGCTCTGGGCCGCCGGCAAACTCGGCAACGACGGCAAGCCCGCGCCAGGCTACGGGCCCCGGGCGCCCTGACAAAATCGAGAAACTCGTAGCCGCGAGCGTGAGCGAGTGGATGCTCGCCGATGTCGTCCACTCGCTCACGCTCGCGGCTACGAGGCCCTCCGACGCTGCGTTCCATCGGTAGCGGCCAGCGCCAGCAGCCGACGGACGCCCGGGCATGGGGAGGCGCATAGATATTCAGAATTGTGATTCACCCGGCGGCTTCCTTCATCGCCCCGCAGCCATGAAATTCCCGCCCTCCCTCTGCCTCGCGCTCGCGGCGCTCACCCCCGCCGCCTCCGCGGCCGACTGGAACATCACGGACCACCTCCCGCCGGACCGCGTGATCGTGCAGGGCCATCGCGGCGTCGGCTACCTGGCCGAGGAAAACACCATCGAGGCCTTCGAGCTCGCGTGGAAGATCGGCGTCTGGCCCGAGTGCGACCTGCGCATGACCAAGGACGGCGTGATCGTGCCGTTCCACGACGCCAACTTCGCGCGCGTCGTGAAGGACGCCTCACCCGCGCTGAAGAAAAAGGGCGTGAAGGATCTCACCTACGCCGAACTCGCGCAGCTCGATGTCGGTTCGTGGAAGGGCCCGCAGTTCGCCGGCCGGCGCGTCGTCCCGATGGCGAAAATCTTCGAACTCATGCGCGGCCGCCCCGAGCGCCACCTCTACATGGACGTGAAGGCGATCGAGTTTCCCCAGCTCGCCGCCGAGATCCGCCGCTACGGCCTCGAGAAACAAATCGTGCTCGCCTCGCGCAAGATCGACGACCTGCGCGCATGGAAGGCGCTCGTGCCGGAGTCCGACACGTTGCTCTGGATGCACGGCAACGAGGCCGAGCTGCGCAAGGACCTCGCCGACCATCGCGCGAAGAGATTCGCCGGCATCACGCAGCTCCAGATTCACGTCTACCCGAAAGTCACGAGCGATACTTGGGCGCCGCCGACCGACGAGAGCGGGCCGGAGAATCCGTTTCGCCTCCGCAACGCCTTCCTCCGCGAGGTCGGCGAGGAACTGCGCCAGCACAAAGTAGTTTTCCAAGTCTTTCCCTACACCGACGATCCCACCGTCTACGCAACGCTGCTCGATCTCGGCGTGATGTCGTTCGCGACCGATCATCCGGACATCACGCTGCGCGCGATCAAGGCCTACTACGCCGCGCGCCAGACCGGGGCCGCGAATCGATGACGAACGTCGCCCACGGTGCACCCACGCTCGCCGAGGCCCTCGCCTCTGCGCGCGAGACCCGCGCGCTCGTCGTCGGCGCGGGTGCGCTGCGCGAGACCGGCGCGGTGTTTCGCGCGCAATTCCCCGGCGCCCGCGCCGTGATCGTCGCCGACTCGCATACGATGCCGCTCGCCGGACGGGGCGCCGCCGAATCGCTGGCCTCGGCCGGCGTCGGCCTCGAGCCGCCGCTCGTCCTCGCCGATCCAGCGCTTTACGCCGAGATGCGGTTTGTGGATCAAGTGGAGTCGCCGCTGCGCGCCCACTCTGCCATCCCCGTCGCTGTCGGCGCCGGCACGGTCAACGACCTCGTGAAGCTCGCCGCGCACCGCACGGGCCGCGAGGGCTACCTCTGCGTCGCGACGGCCGCGTCGATGGACGGCTACACCGCCTTTGGCGCCTCCATCACGCACGAGGGCGCGAAGCAGACCTTCAACTGCCCCGCGCCCCGCGCCGTCATCGCCGACCTCGATCTCATCCGTCGCGCGCCGCCGGAGATGACGGCCTCCGGCTACGCCGACTTGCAGGCCAAGATTACCGCGGGCGCCGACTGGATCCTCGCCGACGCGCTCGGCGTCGAGCCGATCGACCCGCGCGCGTGGGCAATCGTGCAAGGGCGATTGGGCGATGCGCTCGCCGATCCGGCTGGCGCACGCGCAGGGGCGGAGTCCGCCATCGGGCCGCTCGTCGAGGGGCTGATGCTCGGCGGCTTCGCGATGCAGTGGACGAAGTCCAGCCGCCCCGCCTCCGGGGCGGAGCACCAATTCTCCCACCTCTGGGACATGGAGCACCACACGCACCGCGGCGAGGCGCCGGCGCACGGCTTCAAGGTCGGCGTCGCCACGCTCGCCATCGCCGCGCTCTACGAGGAGCTGTTCCGCCGCCCGCTCGATCACCTCGATGTTGGCCGCTGCGTCGCGCACTGGCCCGAGGCCGCCGAGGCCGACCGGCAGGTGCGCGCGTTGTTTGCCGGCACCGACTTCATCGGGACCGCGGCGACGGAGACGCAGGCCAAGCAGGTCTCGCGCGCCGAGCTGCAGGCGCAGCTCGAGCACCTGCGCGCGCATTGGCCGGCGATTCGCGCGCGCCTGCGCGACCAGCTCCCGCCGCTCGCCGAGCTGACGCGCCGCCTCGCGCTGGTGGGCGCGCCCACCACGCCCGAGCAAATCGGGCTCACGCGCGCCCGGCTGCGCACGAGCTTCCGCCGCGCCTACCACATCCGCCGCCGCTTCACCGTGCTCGATCTCGCCGTGCGCACCGGCCTGCTTGAGCCCGCGCTTGAGTCACTGTTCGCCCCCGGCGGCGCGCTCGCCGGCCCCGCTTCCCCATGACCGCCACCCCAACGATGGATGCCACCACCGCGGCGCGTTTCCGCCTCTGGCAATATCGCACGCTCATCGCGACGATGCTGGGCTACGCGGCGTTTTATTTCGTCCGGAAAAACCTCAGCGTCGCCATGCCCGTCATCGAGGCGGACAAGGCCATCGGCGTCACCAAGGTGGGCCTGGGCCTGTTCCTCACGTTGCACGGCCTGCTCTACGGCGTCTCACGGTTCGTGAACGGCATGTGGGCCGACCGCGCCAACGCCCGCTGGTTCATGGTCGCGGGGCTCATGCTCTCCGTCGCCGCCAACGTCTTCTTCGGCTTCGGCTCCGAGGTGCTGTGGCTCGGCGTCGCCTGGATGATCAACGGCTGGGTGCAAGGCATGGGCTTCCCGCCCTGCTGCCGGCTGATGACGCACTGGTTCCCGCCCGGCCAGCTCGCGACCAAGATGTCGATCTGGAACACGTCGCACTCCATCGGCGCATGGGCGACGCTCGGCTTCTGCGGCTTCGTCGCGGAGCGCTACGGCTGGCGCTGGTGTTTCTTCGGGCCGGCGGTGCTCTGCACAATTGTAGGCTTCATCCTGTTTGTGATGCTGCGCGACACGCCCAGCTCGGTCGGCCTCCCCGAGATCAAGGTCGAGGGCGACACCGGGACGCACGGCGAGGACAAGTCGAGCGCGGACTACAAGGCGTTCGTCCGCCGGCACGTCTTCGGCAACCCCGCGCTGTGGTGGATCTCGCTCGCGAACTTCTTTGTCTACATCCTGCGCTTCGCGGTCCTCGACTGGGGCCCGACGCTGCTGAAGGAGTGGAAGGGCTTCACGCTCCAGCACGCGAGCTGGGTTGTGATCGGCTTCGAGGTCGCGGGCATCGTGGGCATGCTGCTGGCCGGCTGGCTCACGGACCGCGTGTTCGGCGGGCGCGGGCCGCGCACGTGCGTGTTCTGCATGATCGGCGCGGGCCTCTCGCTGTTCGCCTTCTGGAAACTCGGGCAATCGGCGGCCGCCGAGATCGTGTTTCTCGGGCTCGCGGGCTTCTTCATCTACGGCCCGCAGGCGCTGATCGGCATCGCCGCCGCGAACCTCGCGACGAAGCGCGCCGCGGCCACCGCCGCGGGCTTCACGGGTCTCTTCGGCTACGCGAGCACGCTGGTCTCGGGCGTCGGCCTAGGCTGGATGGTGAAGCACCACGGCTGGGACGCGGCCTTCGCCGGCCTGCTCGCGATGGGCGCGTGCGGCCTCGTGTGCTTCCTGCTCGCCTGGCGCGCGCCGGCCCACGGCTACGGCGAGGCGAAATGAGTCACCTCGTGAAAAACGATCCACGGCTCCGCCGCATCCGCCACCTCGCCCTCGACCTCGACGGCACCGTCTACAAGGGCGGCACGCTGTTCCCGTTTTCGCGGCCCTTTCTCGCCTCGATGCGCGAGGCCGGGATCGGCTGCACGTTCTTAACGAACAACCCGTCGAAGAGCGCCGCCGACTACCGCGCGAGCCTCGCGAAGCTCGGCATCGAGTGCACGCCCGAGCAAATCTACACGTCGTCGCTCGCGACGATCGACTGGCTGCGGCGCGAGCGGCCGCAAGTCCGCCGGCTCTTCGCGCTCGGCACACCGAGCATGGAAACGGAGTTCGCCGCGGCCGGGTTTTCCCTCGCCACCGACGATCCGCGCGACGAGCCCGATGCCGTGCTGGTCGGCTTCGACCTCACGCTCACGTATGCGAAGCTCTGCCGCGCCGCCTGGTGGGTGAAACAGGGCAAGCCTTTCCTCGCGACCAACCCCGATTTCGTCTGCCCGACCGACCAGCCCACCGTGCTCGTGGACTGCGGCGCGATCTGCGCCGCGGTCGAGAAGGCCGCCGGCCGCGCCCCCGACAAGGTCTTCGGCAAACCCGATCCCTCGATGCTCACCGGCATCATGGCCCGCCATCGCCTCGCCGCCGACGAGATCGCGATGGTCGGCGACCGCATCTACACCGACATCGCGATGGCCCGCCGCGCCGGCGCCCTCGGCGTGCTCGTGCTGACTGGCGAAGCCACCGCCGCGGACGCCGCCGCCGCGCAACCGCCGCCGGATTTGGTCTTGCCCAGCCTCGCCGAACTCGGCGACGCACTCCTCAGAGCCAAAACCGCCGCGTAGGGCGATCGCTCACGGTCATGGCAACGACTATCTGAACGGTATCATTGAAACCCACTGCCATAGCGTCTTTTCGCTTCGTGATTTTCGCCTCTGCGCTCCTGCTAGGTGGTTGCGCCTATGCACCCCGTCACCTGGCCGAGCACTACGGATGGACCGCCGAAATGCTCACCGAGCATGAATTCCGAATCACCGCGAAAAATCCGGCGAAGGGAAGAGACATCGAGGGACTGGCAGTCGCAGGCGACATAGCTGCCTCGCAAGGATTCCGATCGTTCATCTTGATTGATGATCCGGAACGGCCCGATTCCGGCAGTTCCTTTTCTTGGAATTACAACTACGTCGGACAACCGGGTCCCATGGCTTGGGCCATCGGTTCCAGCTTTCGCATTCGTTGCTTCAAGGAACCTGCCAAAGGGAAACTCCTTTTGGATTCGCGCAGGAGAGCCAAGGATCTTTCAGTTTCGAACACCCCTTAGTGCCAATTACCCGCACCAGTCATTTTCACATGAGATCGCTCATCGCTGTCACCGCAATTGCCCTCTTCACCTCCGCCACGAGCGCCGCCCCGCAGATCATCGCGCACCGCGGCGCCTCCTTTGATGCGCCGGAGAACACCGTCGCCGCCGCCAAGCTCGGCTGGGAGCAACGCGCCGATGGCGTGGAGTTCGACATCTGGCTCACCAAGGAGGGCGAGGTCATCGTCATCCACGACGCGACCACCAAGCGCACCGCGGGCAAGGACGGCCCCGTCGCCAGCCAGACGCTCGCGGAACTCCGCCAGCTCGATGCCGGCTCGTGGAAGGACCCCAAGTTCCGCGGCGAGAAACTGCCCACCCTCGACGAAATCCTCGCCACGCACCCGCGCACGCCGGGCAAGCGCCTC
>JAEUHB010000161.1 GCA_016794665.1 Opitutaceae bacterium | reverse complement strand
AGATTCCTCGATGGCGACGAGGTTGACCGCGCCCATCGCGGTGAGGCGCTGGCGCAGGGCGTCGACCTCAGCCTGGGTCGCGAGCCAGTCGGTGGCGTCGAGCGCGGCACGATCATCGGCGTCGGGCTCGCCCTTCTCCTTCGACTTCTTCTTCCGGCGATTCTCCCCCTCGGCGGGCGGATTCTCGGCGTCCTCCTCCTCGTCGAGATCGAGCGGCTTCACGCCCTCGGGCTCATCGTCGGCGTGCCCGAGCTGGAGCTTCCCATCGATGGCCGCGAGGTCGGCCTGAAACTCGCGCGTGACTTCCTCGACGAGGAACTGCGCGCGCTGGCGATTCTCCGCGAGCTTCACCTCGTGGGTGCTCAATTCCTCGTGCGCCGCCTCGGACTCCTCACGCACCGCGTGTTGCGCCTGCTCCAGTCGGTTGATCGTGCGCTCGACCTCGACCAGCTCGACGCGGACTTTCTCCACCTGCGCCTGTGTGACCGTGAGGGTCTCGGCCAGCTGCGCGCTGCGCTTCCGCTGCAAACTTGATTCGTGTTCCAACTCGGCGGTCTGCTCCGTCCACGACTCGATCTCGGTCTGGCGCTGCACAAGCAGCTCGCTGAGTTGCTGGCGACGGCGCTCCATCTCGCCAAGGCCGCGGTCGATGACTTCGACCTTTTGGCGGCGCTCCGCGAGTTCAAGCCGAGCCTGCGCGAGTGTCTCGCGCTTCACGTCGCGATCCGTGCGGACCTCGCCGAGGCGGGTCTCAAGCTTCTGAATCTTCTCCCTCTGCTTGGTCGCGGCGGCATCGGCCTCGTTGAGGCCGACCTGCGCCTTTTCCCAGCGGGCATGCGCCTCGTTACGGGCATGCTCCAGCGCGGCCAGCTCATTTTCCATCCGGCTCAGCCGGTTGGTCGCGTCCTCGAGGTTGCGCTGGGCGCCACGCTGGTCGGCCTGGGCGGCGGCGTGCGTCTGCGTGGCGGCGAGCACCTCAGCCCGGCGCTGCTCCAGCGTTTGCTCGGCCTCGGCGAGCTTGGCGTTCAGCGCGTCGATGGCGGCTTTCTGGTCGTCATGAGTCTTCTGATCATCGGCGAGGGCCTTGGCCGTCTCGCGCAGATCGATCTCGCGCTGCACGATGCTGTGCGCCGCGCGCTTGGTGCTGTGGTGGCCGCCGTAAACTAAGCCGCGTCGATCCACGAGGTCGCCCTTGCGCGTGGCGACCGCGAGAAACGCGAACGCCGGGTTGGCCTTCCAGAATTCGAGAAACGCGCCGAGGTCGTCGGCGATGTAGGACTCGCGCAGCACGCCGAGCGCCGGGTGCCCGGCATCGGTGCCGGCCGCGGCCTTCGCCGCGGGCACGAGGCCCGGGGGCAATTCGAAATGGCCCTCCGTGCGCAGCCCCATCTCCGAGACGCGCAGCACCGCGGAGCCGATTTGCTCGGTCTCGAGCTGCGCGAGGATGCGCTGCGCCGTCGCGACATCCGCCACGCTGATCGCCTCGGCCGCGGAGCCGAGGATCGCCTCGACGGCCTTGCCGAACTCGGCCTTGACCGCGAGCCCCTGCATGATCGGCGCGACCTTCGCGCCGGCGAGCGCGGCGTCGAGCCGGCCCTGGAGGACGGCCTTGGCGCCTTCGCCGAAGCCTTCCCATTTTTCCTGCAATTGCTGGAGCAGCCGCAGCCGCGCCGTGCGCTGCGCGAGCGTGCGATCGATCTCGGAGAGCTTGCGCTGCGCCTCACGGAACTCGCGCGTGAGGTCGGTGATGGTTTGCTGCGCGTTGGCGGCCTCGCCGTTGGCACGGGATTTCTCCGCGATCGCGGCCTCGACGCGCGCATCAGCCTCGGCCACGACCTGCTCGGCCGCCGCGCGCTGGGCGCGCACGCCATCGAGGTCCTGCGCCAGAGCATCGTGTTTGTGGACGCTCGTCTTCTGGTCGACCTCGTAGCCGGAGCAGTCGGTGCGCAGGCGCGCGACCGTGCTCTCGAGTTGCAGGAGATGGAACTTCGCCTGGTTGAGCTCCTGCTCCAGCTTGCTCAACTCGCCCTCGACGATCGCGATCTCGCGGTTGCGTTGCTGGAACACGGCGTCGCTGCCTCCGAGCAATTCGAGCTGGAGCTGCTTGTCCTGCGCGCCGGTGTCGACCTGCGCCGAAACCTCGCGGAGCTGCATCTCGATCTCGCCAAGGTTGTCGCGTGACGAAGCCAGCCGATCCTCGAGGCCGCTACGCTTGATCTGGGCGAGGTTGGCGGCGTTCTCGGCGGCGTCCTTCTGCGAACGCACGTCATAGACCGCCTGCTGCGCATCCTGCACGCGTTGGTTGAGCCGGCCGCGGTGGGCGCGCTGCTCGCCGAGGGCGGCCTCCTGCGTCTCGAGGTTGGCGCGGCGCGAGTTGGCGTCGGCGCGCAGCGTGGCGACCTTGCTTTCGAGATCGCCGAGCGTGGCCGTGAGCTGAGTGTGGTGGAAACCGCTCCACGCGAGCGCGAGATGGCGCAGGCGGTGGTTGAGTCGCTTGTAGCGCATCGCCTTCGCGGCCTGCCGGCGCAGGCTGCCGATCTGACGCGAAACCTCGCCGATCACGTCCGCGACGCGCGCGAGGTTCTGATCGGTGAGGGAGAGCTTCTGGAGCGCCTCGCGGCGCTGCGACTTGTATTTCGTGATGCCCGCCGCCTCCTCGAACACCGCGCGGCGCTCCTCGGGCTTCGACGACAGGATCTGATCGATCTGGCCCTGCGCCATGATCGAGTAGCTCGTCCGCCCGATGCCGGTGTCCATGAAAAGCTTTTGGATGTCCTTCAGGCGGCAGGGCTGGCCGTTGAAGGAATACTCGCTCTGCCCGTCGCGATGCACGCGACGCATGATCTCGATCTCGTGGAATTCGCTGCCGAGCTGCTTCTCGCAGTCGGTGAGGAGGAGCGAGACCTCGCAGATTTGCGCGGCCTTGCGGGTGTCAGCGCCCTCGAAAATCACGTCCTGCATCTTGCCGCCGCGAAGCGCCTTGGCGCTCTGCTCACCGAGCACCCAGCGGATGGAATCGGCGATGTTGGACTTGCCGCAACCATTGGGCCCGACGACCGCGGTGACGCCCGGCTCGAAGCGGAGCGTGGTGGGGTCCGCGAATGATTTGAAGCCGTGCAGCTTGAGGGCCTTGAGATACATGAAGGAATGAAAGCGGCGATTGAAGGAGACCCCCTAGCTCCCGCAATGGAAAAACCCGAAAGATTGTTCACGGCTTTCTGACTCAACCTGCCTGCGCCTAGTCCGAATTGGCTAGGTTACTGGGAATGCACTATTTCACTTCACCAATGCCGTCGTCCGGCGCGGCCATCAGCAGGGTCAGTGACCCATGCGCGCGAAGCGCACATGCGTTCACCTTGGTTGAAGTCATGGTGGTCGTCACAATCATCGGGTCACTCGGAAGCATTTCGCTTCCGAAAGTAAAGAAGGCCGCAGATAGCGCTCGGGCGTCGGCCGTCGTCAACGATCTGCGGGTCCTAGCCTCAGCAATGAGCACAATTGCCCAGCAGTCAGGAAGCTTCCCGAAAGACACAGCCAGGCGAAAGATGCCGCCGGCCGCAACTGGGCACACGAAGCCAACGACGTGGACCGACGCCACCCCGATCGGAGGCTACTACAATTGGGAGTCGGGACGAAAGGTGCGAGGGACCAAGGTCAAGGCCGGTATCGCGATCAATTCCGCGAGGCGACAAAACGTGACGAAAGATCGCGCGCTTCTCCTCGCGATTGACCGCCGCATCGACGACGGAAACCTGAACACAGGCAACTTCCGCCTCGGTGCAGGCAACGACCCTTTCTACATCATCGAGCCGTAGAGACCCCGTCATGCCGGACCCCCGCTTCACCACCTTCGCGACCAACGTTTCTCCGGATGCCTCGGCAATCTCCCGAGATTTTGGGCGCCGCGCACTCGGAAAGCTCGACGAAACCGCCCTGAGGGAGCTACTGGAGAAGTTCGCGGCACTCGCCAGCGCCGCGGACGATGACAGCGACCCTCACGTTACCGTCACTGGCCGCGTCGGGACATTCGCAATTCGCGCTTCCTCCGCCACGACGGTGCTCGTCTACGATGTCACCGACGCTTCGCGAAATTTCTTGAAAATCAAAGTGGCGGACGTGGCGGCGTTTCTCGACTACGGCCCGTCCGGTCTCCCGCCCGAAACCGCTACGGAATCCGTGACCGCGCCCGAGATTGCGGAATCGCCTCAGCCCCAGCCCCGCTCGAAGCTTAAGCCCGCCTTTGCGTTTTCAGGAGCGATCGTAGGCCTCACCGCGCTAGCGGTGTCCGCTCAGATGAGCTTTAGCCCGGAACCACTGGACGCCGACGTGCCCTATACCGCAGTGACGTCCGCCGCCGAAATCGCTACGATCCGCGCGAACGTAGCCGGCGACTATCGGGCGGACAACGAAACCCAGTGTTCGCTGACCATCCAAGCGGACGGGATGATTCACTACGTCACGCGAGAAACGGATGGCGATGTCGCCGCGGACCGCCTGGTGCGTTCAGAACTGGCATTGCTTGGGAACCAAACCCCTGTGTTTCGCACTGAGATTGGCCCGATCGAAGTCCGTGATAGCAAGTCCGTGCGATTCGCCGGCGAGGTCTTCACGCGCACACGGTAGCTGAAGGGCGCCCCGGCATGCGGGGGGAGCATTGCCGCGAGCCGATATTCTGGTCGTCTTCGCGAGCGGAATCTCTTAGCTACGGACTAGTTTCCCATGCCCCCCCTACGACTCCTAGGTTTTCTCGTCTCCGGCGCTAGTCTACTCGCAGCTGGCACCGCGCCCCAGCTCCCCGGCATCGGCGCCGCCATGCAGGAGATGATTGCGAAAAAGGAAATCACCGGGGCCGTGACGGTTGTGATCAGCAAGGACACCGTCCTTCACCTTGAGAGCACGGGCTTGGCCGATGTCGCCAGCGGCCGGCAGATGACGCCCGACACGCTCTTCAACATCATGTCGATGACGAAGCCCGTCACCGCCGTCGCGCTGCTGATGCTGCAGGACGACGGCAAGCTGAAGATGAGCGATCCCGTGGCGAAGTTCATCCCCGAGTTTGCCAATCTCAAAACGCCCTCGGGCAAACCGGCCAACCTCACCCTCGCGCAGATCATGACGCATACGTCCGGCCTCGGCGAGGCTGGCGGCCCCGCCGGGCAACGCGCCAAGACCCTCGCCGATCTCGTCCCGCTCTGGCTCGCCGCCCCGATGCAATACGAGCCCGGCGCCAAGTGGAAATACACGCAGTCCGGCATCAACTGCGGCGCGCGCGTCGTCGAGGTCGCGAGCGGAATGACGTTCCCCGAATTCCTGAACAAGCGTCTCTTTGGCCCGCTCGGTTTGAGAGACATCACGCACACGCCGAACGCCGATCAGCGGCCGCGCGTGGCCACACCCTACGCAAAAAACAAGGACACCGGCGCGCTCGAGGCCGGTCGTGTCGCGCCACCCGCTCCGGGGGATCGCCCGCCCACCGGCAACGCGGGCCTCTACGCCACCGCGACCGACTATGCGCGCTTTTGCCAGATGCTCCTCAACGGCGGCTCGCTTGATGGGCGCCGCTATCTCAGCGCCACGGCGCTGAAGCTCCTCGCCACCTCGCAGACGGGCGACCTCCCCACCGGTTTTTTCCAAAACGACACCTACGGTCAGCGCGGCGCGAACTACGGCTGGGGCATCGGCACCTGCGTGCTCAAGATGCCGCACGCCGGCCTCGCCGCCATGCTCTCCCCCGGCACTTACGGCCACGGCGGCGCGTGGGGCACGCAGGCGTGGATCGATCCCGTGAAGGGCCGCGCTTACGTGCTGATGGTGCAGCGCTCGAATTTCCCGAACAGTGATGCGAGCATCGTGCGGCAGCGATTCCAGGAAGCGGCCGCCGCGGCGCTGCGTTGATTTGTCACTGAATCGACCGACGCATTTGCACTGCGCGTTGTTTATTGTCCTCTCCCGCCCTGTTCGTTCGTTGATCACCGAATCCAACCCACCATGAAAAGAACCGTGCTGCTCCTGTCCCTGCTCGCGACCGCGGTCGCGAGCTTTGCCGCCGACACCTTGTCGGCGGATGATCGCAAGAAGGGCCTCGCCTATCTGGAAAAAACGCGAGCTGGTGTCGCCGCCGCCGTCAAGGGCCTCAGCGAGGCACAAATGAAATTCAAGTCCGCCCCGGACCGCTGGTCGGTGCTGGAGACGCTGGAGCATATCGCCTCGGCCGAGGATTTCCTCTTCAAGCTGGCCTCCGAGCAGGCGATGAAAGGCCCGCCGCGCCCTGCTGGCGAAGACGTGAAGGCGATCGATGAATTTATCCTGAAGGCCATTCCGGATCGCACCAAAAAGGCGACGGCCCCCGAACCACTGATTCCAAACGGCCGCTTCGGCTCGCCGAACGCCACGCTGGCGCGCTTTGTGAGCGCCCGGAGCAACACCATCGAATTTATGCGCAAAACCGGAGGCCTCCGCGATCACGCGATCGACAGTCCGCTCGGGAAGAAACTCGATCCCTACCAGTGGCTGATTTTCGTCGCGGCGCACAGCGAGCGACACACGAAGCAGATGCTCGAAGTGAAGGCGGACGCCAAGTTCCCCAAGAAGTAGCCCTACGCTCCGCCTTGGCCATTGCAGCCCGCGCCGCCCGGCGCGGGCTTTTTGTTTGCCGGCGAAATCCCGCGCGGTGTTGTTGGCTCCGCCATCATGTCGCGCACCTACTCCATCGCCATCGGTTCGGATCACGCCGGCTTCGCCTACAAGGAGGCCATCAAGGCCATGCTCCTCGCCGCAGGGCACACGGTGCGCGACTTCGGCACGCACTCGGACGCCTCGTGCGACTACCCGGATTTCATCCGGCCCACGGCGGAGGCCGTGGCGCGCGGCGAGTTTGAGCGCGGCATCGTGCTCGGCGGCTCGGGCAACGGCGAGGCCATCGTCGCGAACCGCGTCCGCGGCGTGCGTTGCGGCCTCTGCTGGAACGAACAGGTCGCGATCTGGAATCGCTCGCACAACGACGGCAACGTGCTCTCGATCGGCCAGCGCACGGTAACCGAGGCCGAGGCGCTCGCGATCGTAAAGACATGGCTCGCGACCGAATTCGAAGGCGGCCGGCACGTCGCCCGCATCCGCAAGATCGACGGGGCCTAGCCGGCGGCGGAATCACCCGGCGCCGCTTGCGCGGGCGGGGCGCACCCATTCTGTGCCGGGCCGCGTCTTTCGCGGCATTCCATGCCACGCACGGCCAAACCGCCCTTCAGCTACCAGCATCTGTTCCAACCCGGCGCCGATCCGGCGGCGCCCCCGCTGCTCCTCTTGCACGGCACGGGCGGCAGCGAACATGACCTGTTGCGCGTGGGGCAAGCGATCTCGCCGGGCTCCGCCCTGCTCAGCCCGCGGGGCGACGTCAGCGAGGGCGGCGCGCTGCGTTTCTTCGCCCGCCTGGCAGAGGGAGTGTTCGATCCTGCGGAGGTCGCCCGGCGCACGCACGCGCTCGCGGATTTCATCGCGATGGCGACCACCCACTACGCGCTCGACGCACGCCGCCTGACGGCCATCGGCTTTTCCAACGGCGCCAACATCGCCGCCACGCTGATGCTCCTCCGGCCTGAAGCCCTCGGAGCCGCTGTCCTGCTGCGCGCAATGGTCGTGCTCGACCAGCCGGCCGCACCCGGCTCCCTCGCGGGCCGGCGCGCGCTCCTCTGCCACGGGGGCACTGATCCGCTCGTGCCGCCGGATCACCCCGACAGGCTCGCCGGATTGCTGCGCGCGGGCGGCGCCGAGACCAAGGTAGAGACCATCCCCGCGAGCCATGCGCTCACGCCGCAGGATGTCGCGCACGCGCGGGAGTGGCTGGCCCGCGCCTGAGGTCACCGCCATGCGGCTCAAGTATCTCGGCCATTCGTGCTTTCTGGTGGAGACGGCGCGCGCCCGCCTGCTCATCGATCCCTTCCTGCGCGACAACCCACGAGCGCCGGCAGGCGAAGCCAACATCGCGTGCGACTACATCGTGATCTCCCACGGCCACGACGATCACACGGCCGACGCTCTGCCGGTCGCGCAACGCTGCGGCGCCACAATCATCGCGAATTTTGAAATCGCGGAATACTTCTCGGCGCGCGGCGCCAAAACTCACGGTCTGAATCCCGGCGGCAGCTGTGAATTCCCCTTCGGCCGCGTGAAGCTCACGCTCGCGCACCATTCCTCGAGCCTCGGCGATCCGCTCAATCCAATCTACCTTGGCGCGCCCTGTGGCATCCTGATCTCGGCCGACGGAAAGAACCTCTACCACGCCGGGGACACCGCGGTGTTTCTCGACATGCAGCTTATCGGCCGGGCCGGCCTGGACGCCGCGCTGCTGCCCATCGGCGACAACTTCACGATGGGGCCGGACGACGCGCTGCTCGCCCTCGATTTCCTGCGGCCACGCGTGACGGTGCCGATGCACTACGATACCTGGCCCGTGATCGCGCAGGATGCGGCGGCTTTCGCGACGCGGGCCGCGCAGGCCGGGCACCGCGTGGAAATTCTCGCACCGGGCGCGTCGTTCATGATTTGACGCAACCCTTGCGACCGCGCCGCCAGCGCCACCAGCCAGCGGCGCCGATGAACGCGGCCCAGGCGAACGTCGACACCTCGGGCACGACGGTCCAACCCACGTCCTGCAGAGCCGCGGCATCGAGCGCAGTGAGAAAACTGCGGGCGCCCGCCGCGAGATCCTGGTTCAAGACGGCGGCCTGGGGGTTGCCGGTGCCGAGCGCCGCGCTCAGCGTGCCGGCCTGCCAGTGGCTGTTGCCCGGAGCCAGCGGCACCGGCCCGCCAAAGGCCGCCACCGCGTTCGCCCCGCCAAACAAACTCACGCCACCGGCACCCGAGAGGTTGGTAAACCAAGAGGGCGCCGTGCCGAGGCCCAGCACGTGGCCGATCTCGCGGAGCGCGACCGTGTAGAGATCATATTGGCCGGGAAACGGCTCGACGGTCGCGGGACTCGCGTCGGTGTGCCACGCCGTCGCGGAATTGAAGCTGATGGCCCCACCCCAAGGACCGAAGTCGGTCGGGCTCAAACCGAGCGCGCCAGTCTGCCCCCGGGCCGAGACGTTGTTGAGCCAGTTCGAATTGCCGTTGGCCGAGTAGCCGCCGGGCTGCCCTTGGGCCAGCACGCCCGCCCCGAGGTTCGCTGCGCCGACGTAGATCACCAGGGTGTTCGCCGGGACGGCGAGATCGGAGAGAGAGACCGTGGCAGCCGGGCTGGAGGGGTTCGCAAACGTCGCGGTCCAAGCATTGCCTTGGGCTGGGACAATCGCGTTCAACGTATCAGTCAGACGCGAGCTGTATTCGGCCGCGGCCGATTGCAGGACATCGCGGCGAGCGGCGTTGGCACCGCTGAAGAACCCGCTGGTGTCGTAGGTGAAATCAAACGTGATCGTGAGCGCCGAGGCCGGCCACGCGACCAGCGCGCCCACGATCGCGCCCACGGCGGCAGGCAGGCGGGGCAGGCGGGCGACGAGCTTCTTCACGATGGCACCGCGAGCAAACCGCGGCCTGAAGTCGAGGCAACAAGGGAAAACACCCCACGAGCACACCGAGCCACCGGGATACTCAATGGCCGAGCGCGACGTTGGTGCGGCGCGGATCGGCGATTCCGGTGCGCGTGCCATCGCGATTGAAGACGATGGCATTGACCCCACCGAAATACTTTCCCGTGCCGGCGGCCTCCGGGAGGTTCACCTTCCAGCCGAGTTCCTGCAGCGCCGTGGACTCGCCGTGCGGCAGCGATCGCTCGGCCTCAAAGGCCACGGTCTCGCCGGCCCGCAGCGCGGCGGAGTAGTGCAGCCGCGTGTCGCCAATCGCTTCCGCCAGCGGACGATCGAGCAACAGGTGATCGATCAGCACCTGCAGCATGGCGGTGGGGATGCGCGAGGCGCCGGGCAGGCCAAGCGCAAAGTCGGGCCGGCCCTCGCGCAGCACGATGGTGGGCGCAATGGTGCTGCGGGGCCGGCGGCCGGGCGCGATGTAGTTGAGGCTCGTCCGCTCGGTGAATGTGAAATTGCTCATCGAGTTGTTCATGACGACTCCCGTGCCGGGCGGCACCACGCCCGCGCCGAAATGCAGGCTCTGCGACTGCGTCGCGCACACGATGTTGCCCGCCCGATCCGCGACGACGAAGTGCGTGGTCGCGGCCGCCGCGCTCTCGTAGTGCGAGGGCAGCTCGGGATCGAGCGCGGCGACTTTCTTCCTGGCCTCGGGCGGGCCAAAGGCCTTGCCGCGGATTTCCGCGATCGACGCGGGGGATATCAGCTGCTCGACCCTCGCGCGCGAGCCGGGCGCGTCGCCGACGACGCGAGTGATCTGGGGG
>JAEUHB010000158.1 GCA_016794665.1 Opitutaceae bacterium | reverse complement strand
TCGGGCGAGGCGAAATCGCCGTAGTTCACGAGGACGAGCTGATAAAGCACGAGCGCCGGGATGTGCGCGGGCTGCGCCGCGAAGAACGGATGCACGTGCATCGTGAACCCGTCCTCGGGGTCGTCGCTGTTGGCCATCGGATGGGCAAACTCGCCGTCGTGCAGCGGTGTGTCGTCGTAGGCAATCTCGACCGGGTAGCGAGTGCAGTCGCGGTCGGCTAGGATCTGCAGCAGCTGCTGGTAGCCGATGCGCGGGCCGTATTTTTCGTGGATGGCCGCGCCCTTCGCCGCGAGATGGGCGGTGAGCGACTGGCGCGCGTCGTCGAGCGTGAGATGCTGGGGCATGGCGGGGCTAGGCGTTGGCGGGAGCCTGCGACTCGTTGTTGCGGTTGAGCCGGCCCTGCAGGATCGGCACGGCCATGCGCAGGAAAAACGTGTAGCAGAGGAGGCCAAAGGCCCAGATGCCGAGGCTGATGGCCGTCTCGTTCCACGTCGGCAGGTATTCGACGATCTCGCCAAGCGGCGAGGGGACGAAGCCCGGCACGACCAGCCCCATGCCCTTCTCGATCCAGATGCCGACGATCGCGAGGACGCACGCGACGTCGAGCCACTTGAGGCTGCGGCTCAGCGGCAGCGCGAGCAGGATCATCGCGATCACGTTGAAGCCGATCGCAGTCCAGATCCACGGGACGAGGGCGTTGTGGCCGTGCAGTCCGAGGAAGAGGTAGCGCGCGGAGGCGACGTGCAGGCTGTCGGTGTAGAACTCCTTGAACACCTCGTTGCCGAGGAGGAACAGGTTGATGAGCATCGAGACCTGCACGATCGAGCGGAGCGTGAGCAGGGCCCGGTCGGGCACCTGGTAGCTCGTGACGCGGCGGATGACCTGCAGCGCGAGGATGATGATCGCGGGGCCCGCGGTGAACGCCGAGGCCAGGAAGCGCGGCCCGACAATCGCGGAATTCCAGAACGGCCGGCCACCGAGGCCGACGTAGAGGAACGCGGTCACGGTGTGAATCGACACGGCCCAGAAGATGCCGATGAAGACGAACGGAATGTAGAACCACTTCGCCGGCTTCCGGTTTTGGTAGCGGCAGTAGAGCAGGTAGCCGCAGATGTGGACGTTGAGCAGCAGGTAGCCGTTGAGCACGATCACGTCCCAGCTGAGCATCGAGCCGGGGAAATTGAATTTCCCGACGAACGGGATGAGGTGCCAGAAGCGCTCGGGCCGCCCGAGGTCGACGGTCACGAACGCGAGGCACATCAGGATGGCCGCGACCGCGAGCAGCTCGCCGAAGATCACGAGATCGTGCAGCTCCTGGTTGCGGTAGATGTAGACCGGGATGACGAGCATCACGGCGGCCGCCGCCACGCCGACGAGGAAGGTGAAGTTCGCGATGTAGACGCCCCACGAGACCTGGTCGGTCATGCCGGTCGTCGCGAGGCCCTCCACGAGCTGGCGCGAGTAGGCGTTGAGCCCGACGAGGCAGAGCGCGAAGAGCGTGCAGATCCACGCGAAGTAGCGCCAGTCGCCCTCGAACACGAGGGCGGCCGAGCGCCAGAGGAAGACGGCGTAGTTGCGGACCGCGGTTTTCATACGTCGAAGTAGTAGAAGAACCGCGGCAGCGTCCCGACCTCCTCCTTCAGCACGAAGACGCGCTTGTTTTTCAGGATGTAGGAGACCTCGCTGTTCGGATCGAGGATGTTGCCGAACTTGCGCGCGCCGGTGGGGCACACCTCGAGGCACGCGGGGTAGAGCCCGGCGCGCGTGCGCTGGATGCAGAAGTGGCACTTTTCCATCACGCCCTTGTGGCGCGGCTGGTTGCCCAGATACGACATGTTGGGATTCAGCTTCTCCTTCGGGATGGAGGGCTCGGCGAAATTGAACCGGCGCGCGAAATACGGGCAGGCGGCCTCGCAGTAGCGGCAGCCGATGCACCAGTTGTAGTCGATGACGGTGATGCCGTCCGCCTCGGTCCACGTGGCCTTCACCGGGCAGACCTTCACGCAGGGCGGGTTCTTGCACTGGTGGCACTGCACGGGCATGTAGAAGAAGCCCGGTTCGCGCACGGAGGCGGGCGTGTAGCCGTGGTCGCCCTTCTCGAGATCGAAGGTGCCGTTGGGCATCTTCAGCACGCGGATGTATTCGATGGCGGGATCGCGCGACTGGTTGTTCTCGGCGACGCAGGCGTGGACGCATTTGCGGCAGCCGACGCAGCGGGTGAGGTTGAGCGCGTAGACGAACTCGACGCCGTTCATCGGGCGGTAGTCGCGCACGTGCGGGCGGAGGCCGTATTGCTTCTCGACCCCGCGTTCGATGCGGGCGAGGACCTCCTTCATCTTCTCCGGCGTGAGCTCGAGGTAGTGGGTGCGGAGGAATTCCTCGACGCTGCCGAAGTCCTCGAGCTTGCGCAGCGGCGCGAGGCCCGCGGCGATGGCGGCCACGCCGGCGGCCATCACGGTGGAGCCGCGGAGGAAACTGCGGCGGCTCATCGAGCGCGGCTCGGCGGGAGCGGGGCTGCCTGGGGGCGGGGTGGGGCTCATTTCGTGGGATGGGCTGGGGCTGGAGCCGCCGGGTGAGCCGCGGCCGACGGGCGCGGGGGGGGCGGGAGCGGAATCATCCGCGGGAAGGCCGGGGCGTGCGGGTCATGGCACGACGTGCAGTCGAGGCGGGTGATCGCTCCGGAAGCGCGGTGCCACGCGCCGGTGGTGCGGCCGTGGATGCCGGCCTCCCAGTCGCGGTAGGTCGGGCCGTGGCAGCTGGCGCAGAGCTGGGTCGCCTCCGTGAGTTTCAGCTTCGTGCCGTCGCGCGTGACGAGCTGGTTGAGCTTCGCCGGGTCGTGGCAGTTGAAGCAGTCGTTGTTGCGGTTGTTGTCGCCGTGCGCGATTTGCACGTCCGCGGCGTGGGCGGGGGGGATGATGGTGTTGCCCTGCTTGTCGAGCTCGAGCTTCACGGGCGGGCCCATGACGTGGCACGAGGCGCAGTTGCGCATCGAGAAGACGAGGTCGGCGTGGTCCTTGGGCAGCAGGACGCGGCCGGCGGCGTCGCGCGGCACCTGTGGTTTCTTCTTCTCGTCGTGGCACGCGTAGCAATCGAGCGCGGAGGCGTCGCCGCCGGACTTCACGAGCTGCGCGGCCGAGATGCGCACGGGGCTCGGCTCGAGGCGGGGCGCCTCGGCCGCGGGCCGCGCGGGCTTCGCGGCGGGGCGCGCGGGCGCGGTCGCAAGGAATGCGGCGCCCAGGCCGACGAACACGGCGGCGCTGGCCAACAACACGAGTGAATTCCTGGGGTCTCCGCTCATCGGATTCGCGCCAGCCTAGCACGGAATGCGGCCGCGCCTCGCGGCGTCGGTTGGCGATCGCTCCGCATTTTTTGCGCTCGGTGCGCCGGCGCGTCGCGGTGGAATTGACAAAATTTGCGCACACTTGGCCAAGCGACGCTGAGCGCGCGCGGGCGTTTTCCCGAATACTGCGGGTGTAGCAGCGGAAAAACGATCCAGCCCCACCCAACATGAAATCCGTCATCCTCCTCGCCGCCGGCCTCTGCGCCGGCGCACTCGTCATCCGGGCCGCGAGCGCCCCCGAAAACTACGAGACGCACTGCGCCTCCTGCCACGGCAAGGACGGCAAGGGCGAGACGAAGGCGGGCCGCAAGGCGCAGGTGAAGGACCTCAGCGACAAGGCCTACCAGGCCAAGTTCGACGACGCCGCGGCGTTCAAGGCCATCAAGGAGGGCATGAAGGACGACAAGGGGAAGGAGAAGATGAAGGCCTACGGCGACAAGCTGACCGACGACGAGATCAAGGCCCTCATCGCCTACGTGCGCGGGCTGGCCAAGTGAGCCGGCCCGCGCCGCGGGGAATGGCGGCGCCGGCAACCTCTGGATCGGAAAACCATAAACCTAACCAGCCATGAAATTTCTCACCCGTTGGGGCAATGTCCTGATCTTCGGCGGCGTGATCGCGTGGGGGCTGCTCCTGGTCTCGTGCACGATGGTCGGGGAGCGCACGCTGTTCATGCCGCCCCAGATCCCGGGGGCCAAGTTCGCCGGCACCAAGGAGTGCCGCGAGTGCCATACGCAGATCTTCAGCAGCTTCCAGGAGGCCACGCACGCGCGCATGATGGCGCCGGGCGAGCACGCGAAGAACGTCGGCTGCGAGTCCTGCCACGGGCCCGGCAGCCAGCACATCCAGTCGGGCGGCGCCGCGGCCACAATCATCAACCCGCGCCAATCGCCCTCGCAGTGCTTCCAGTGCCACCTGGACAAGCGCGGCGAGTTCAGCCTCCCGCACGCGCACCCCGTGATCGCGGGCAAGGTCTCGTGCGGCGACTGCCACAACCCGCACGCGGGCGACGCCGTGATCGGCGGCGGCACGAGCCGCGCCTCGGCCAACGAGACGTGCCTCAAGTGCCACAGCCAGCAGCGCGGGCCGTTCGTGTTCGAGCACGAGGCGCTGCGTGAGAACTGCACCACCTGCCACAACCCGCACGGCACCGTGAACGACAAGATGCTCAAGGCCCGCAACCAGACCCTGTGCCTGCAATGCCACTACCAGCAGCAGACGGTCGCCGGCCAGCTCCTCATCGGCGGACGCGACCACGCGCCGTTTGTCCAACGCGGCGTCTGCTGGACCGCCGGCTGCCACGAGGCGGTCCACGGCTCGCACGTGAGTTCGTCGCTGCGCTTCTAACCCAAACCCGACGCCCGCCATGATCACTCATCGCATCCGCGCCCTTGGGGCGGCCCTCATTCTTCCCGCGGCCCTGGCGGCCGCGACCATCACCACGGAAGGCACCATCGCGGTGTCCGGCGGCGGCGCCTTCCTCGACGGCGACCGCCCCGCGTTTCAGCAGGCGACGCAGCACCGCAAGTCCGGCTTCGGCGGCGTGGAGCAATTCCGCCTCACGCGCGAGTCGAAGGACTCGACGCTCAAGTTCGACGCCCGCCTCATGCCCGGCGACGACGACTACGCCGTCGCGCTCCGCTTCGAGAAGCCGGAGAAGTTTTACGTCGACGCGGGCTTCGAGCAGTTCCGCGTCTGGTATGACGGCTCGGCCGGCCTGTTCCGGCCGACCGGCACGGAGTTCACCCTCTACAACGAGGATCTCTCGCTCACGCGCGGCAAGGCCTGGCTTGAGATCGGCGCCTACCTGCCGAACCAGACCTTGCTGCGCCTCCGCTACGAGCGCCGCATGCGCGACGGGACCAAAGGCTCCACGCACTGGGCGGACACGAACTTGGTGGGCACCTTCGGCACGCGCGGCGTCGTGCCGACCTTTCTCGACCTCGACGAGGTGACGAACACGTTCACGGCGGACATCGGCAACGAGTCGAAGGAAGAGGTGAAGTGGGGCCTCGGCGCCCGCTACTCGGAGACCCGGATCAACAACCGCCGCAACAGCCGGCGGCGGCCGTTCGAGACCGCCGATCGCATCGTGACGAGCAAGGACGCGACGAAGACCGACCTCTTTGCCGCGCACGGCTTCTACGAGCGCAAGGTTCACGAGCAGCTCACGATCTCGGCCGGCGCGATGATCACCGACCTCGACACCGCGCTCTCCGGCAGCCGCATCTACGGCCAGACCTATGACCCCGTGTTTGATCCGGCCTATGTGCGCCGGCAGCAACGCGACGAGGGCTTCTACCACCTGACGGGCGGCGCCGAGATGAAGCAGACGGTGCTCAACCTCAACGCCGTCTACCTGCCGAAGAAAAACTGGTCGCTGCGCTCGAGCATCCGGTTCGAGAACCTGCACCAGGAGACCGTGGCCGAGTTCATGGAGACCAACATCGGCGCGGGGCCCGCGTTCGCCGCCATCCTCGAGGAGGTGGAGGGAGAGCAGAAGAAGAAGTGGAACGAGTGGGCCGAGTCGCTCGAGTTCCGCTACACGGGCGCGCCCAACTGGACGTTCAACGCGGAGGGCACGTGGATCCAAGGCAGTGGCAACGTCGAGGAGGAGCGCCTGCTCCACACCGGGGTGCTGACCATCGACCGGGAAAACGACTACAACCGCACCAGCCAGAAATACTCCACGCGCGCCAACTGGTATGCGCGGCCCGGCCTCACGCTTGCCGCCCAATACTACTACAAGGTCAACGTGAACGACTACGATGCGACGCGGGACAACACCCCCGCCGGCAGCGCCGATCGCTACCCGGCCTTCATCACGGATCAGGATTTCACGACCCACGACTTCAACGTCCGTGTCTCGTGGCGCCCGGTGGCGCCGCTCACGAGCGTGACGCGCTACGATTTCCAGCGCTCACGGGTCGTGAGCCAGGAGGCCGGCCTGCAGAAGGTCGAGAGCTCGGAGGTCACGTCGCACATCCTGAGCGAGAGCCTCACGTGGGCGCCGCTGAGCCGGCTTTACGTGAACGCGAGCGTCAACGTCACCTGGGACCAGCTCGCGACGCCGGCGTATCGCTTCGTCCTCAACAGCGACAACAACTACGTAACCGGCTCGCTCGGCGGCGGCTATGCCCTCGCGAAGAGGGACGACGTCTACCTCGATTGCTCGTGGTTCCGCGCGCGGAATTTCTCGGACAACTCGCTCCTCTCGCTGCCCTACGGCGCCGACCGCAAGCAGCAGGCGACCTACCTCACGTGGGTGCGGCGGCAAAGCGATCACCTGATTTACACGCTGAAATACGGCTACGTCACGAACCGCGACGGCACGTGGGCGGGCCGCAACGATTTCGACGCGCACGTGATCTACGCGAAGGTGCAGCACAAGTTCTGAACTCGGAGGGCGGCAGCCCGGCCGGGCGTTCAGGCGAGCAGCGGTTTGATCACGTGGCCGTGGACGTCGGTGAGGCGGCGGTCGATGCCGTTGTGGCGGAACGTGAGTCGCGTGTGGTCGAGCCCGAGTTGGTGGAGAATCGTGGCGTGGATGTCGTAGACCGTGGTCGGGCGCGTGCGGTCGAGGGGTTTGTAGCCCCAGATGTCGCTCTCGCCGTGGGTCACGCCGCCCTTGATGCCACCACCACAGAGCCAGTTGGTGAAGACGAAGGGATTGTGGTCGCGGCCCTTGCCGCCCTGCGACGAAGGCATGCGGCCGAACTCGGTCGTCCACAGGATGAGCGTGTCTTCGAGCAGGCCGCGCTGCTTCAGGTCCTTGATGAAGGCGGCGGCGCCGCGCGCCATGCCGAGGGCGAGCGGGCCGTGGTCGCGCTGCACGTTCTCATGCGAATCCCAGTTGCGGCGCGGGAAGCTGTTGTCGTTGCCGCTCCAGATTTGGACGAAGCGCACCCCGCGCTCGAGCAGGCGGCGGGCGGCGAGGCACTTTTGCGAGAAGTGGAACGCTTCCTCGTCGGCGTTGATCTCCTTCGGCCAGGCCTGCGGTCCGCCGTCGAGCCCGTAGAGTTTCAGCACGTGGGCGGGTTCGGCCTTGAGGTTGAGCGCCTCGGGGGCGGCGAGCTGCATGCGTGCGGCGAGCTCGTAGCTGCGGATACGCGCGTCGAGGCGCTGGTCGCCTTCGCGCGCGGCGGAGTGCTGCCGGTTCAAGTCGGCCATCAGCCGATGCGCCGCGGCCTCGCCGTGCGGCGTGATGAACTTGCCCGAAGCGTGGGGAAAGAGATCGGCGACGGGCGCATCGGTCCCCGGAAAAATGATCGTGCCGCTGTGCTGCGAGGGCAGAAACGCGGCGTCCCAGTTCTTCACGCCATTGGAGGCGAACCCGCGGTGGTCGGGCAACACGACAAACGTCGGGAGATTCTCGTTCAACGAGCCGAGGCCGTAGCTGACCCAGCAGCCGGCGCCGGGAAAACCGGGCAGCTGAAATCCCGTGGACTGCAGCAGCGTCGCGGCGCTGTGCACGCCCGATTTGCCGACCATGTTGTGAACGAACGCGAGGTCGTCGACGACGCCGCCGAGCGGGGCCACGACCTCGCTAAGCATCTTCCCCGACTGGCCGTAGGGTAGGAAATCCCAGATCGGCCGCAGCCACGGGCCGAGGCCGTTTTGAAACGCCTCCACCGGCTCGCCGAAATCGCTCGGCTGCCCGTGGCGTTTGATCAGCTCGGGCTTGTAGTCGAAGAGGTCGATGTGGCTGGCGGCGCCGGCCATGAAGAACTGCACGACGCGTTTCGCCTTCGCGGGATGGTGCAGCGGGCGCGACGCCGGGGCCGGCCCGTCGGCGGCGAGGACGCGGTCCTGTCCCAGCATCGCGGCAAGCGCGAGGCCGCCGAGCCCGCCGCCGGACTGCCAGAGGAAATCGCGGCGGGAAATCGAGCGAGTCGCCGCGGAGCGATGGAAGGGAGAGTAGTTACTCATCGTCAGTCGACGAACGTGAATTCGTTCAGGTTGAGGATGAGCCGGCAGAGCGCGGGCAGGCCCTCGGCCTCCGTGAACGCGACGAGTTGGGCGAGCGCAGGTGGCTCGGGCGCCCGGCCGAGCGCGAGGGCGTGGGCTCGGGCGACCTGGGCGGGAAGATCGGCGGGACGCTCGGCCTGCACGCGCGTGGCGAGATGCTGGGCCTGCGAGACGATGAAGCCGTTGTTGAGCATCGCGAGTGCCTGCAGCGGGGAGAGGCTTTCGTTGCGCTTGTCGACGCGCATCGACGGATCGGCGCAGTCCATCGACGTCATCCACGGCTGCGTCTGCGAGCGCACGACGAAGCGGTAGATCGAGCGGCGCCAAGTCTTCGGATCCTCGGGATTCGCGAGCTCGTATTTGAAATGCGGCGAGTGCTCGGGTCGCTCGATCACGAAATCCTGCCAGCCTGGTCCGCCCATCGTGAGGTCGAGTTTGCCGCTGACGGCGAGCACGGCGTCGCGGAGCGCCTCGGCCTCGAGCTTGCGGCGGTTTTGCCGCCAGAGGAGCGTGTTGCCGGAATCGATTTTTTCCGCGGCAGGGTTGGCGGTGACGGCCTGCCGGTAGGTCGCGCTCGTGACAATTCGGCGGTGCAGAGATTTTATTGAGCCGCCGCTGTCGCGGAAATCCGCCGCAAGCCAGTCGAGCAACTCCGGGTGATTCGGGCGGCTGCCGTTGCGGCCGAAATCGTTGGGCGTGTCGACTAGGCCGCGGCCGAAATGATACTGCCAGACGCGGTTCACGATGCTGCGCCACGTGAGCGGGTTTTTCGGATCAGTGAGCCAGTGGGCGAGGGCGGCACGGCGCTGGCCTTCGCTGGCGTCGGCCGGCAGGTCGAAACGCGCCGGCGCAAATTGCAGCGCGGACAACGTGCCGGGGCCGACGAGTTTTCCGGGCGTGGTGACTTGGCCGCGGGCCAGCACGTTTATCGGTCGCGGTCGTCCGCCGTCGGCTCCCGTGCCCTTGAAATTGCTGCTGCCCGTGTGGACGCCGCCCGCATAAACGAGGTCGGGTTTGGGCAACGATTTCAGCTCGGCGGCGATCCGTGCGGATTCGGCGAGAAGTGCGGCGCGGCGGGATTTCGTCGGTTCGTCGGCGGAGCCCAGCAGGAGGGCGTCGCGAGCGCGCTCGAGTTCTGCCTTTTCCTCGGCGGAAAGGACGGCGGGCGCGATGCCGTCCGTGAGGTTGGACTTCCGCCAGCGCTCGCCGCTCTCGATCGAGTCGAGCGCCGAGACAGGGCGCCCCGCGGCGACGTTTTTACCGGCGCGGTCGGTGACGCGCAGCTCGGCGAGGGCGAACATGTAGTCGTCCTTCCGCGGCGCGAGCTTGGTCACTGTCACGCGAACGAAGCGGCCGACGATGCCGTCGCCCGTGCCGCCGCCGGTCGTGAACGCATCGCGGCCGGGGTTGGGGAAGTCGGCCATGAAGGTCTGGTCGTAGCGTTGCCAGAGGAGCTTCACGCCGGTCTGGAACTCCGGGTCGTCGCTCGCCTCGACTTTGAAGCGCACGGGGAAACCGAAGCCGGCGCCGATATCGTTGAAGGTGTCGTGGGCCGGCACGAGCGTGGCGCGGTTGATCTCGATCGATTCGCCGAGGTCGACCTGCACCCATTTCGTCACATCAGGCGTCGGCGACAACGCGCTGTGGTAGCCGCGGCTCGGGCTCGGCTGGCCGGGATTGGCTGGATCCGTTTGCGGCGGGAGTTCGAGGCGGCGCATGAGCGCGGCGTAGGCTTCGCCGGCCTGCGCGCGCAGCGGGACCTCGAGGGCGGCGAGCGCGGTGGTCGTCTCGCGTTGAGCGCGGCGGAGCGCTTGGAAGCGGGCGTGGCGGGCGTCGTCGCGGTAGTATTCGCGATCGGTGCGATCGAGCGCGGCGAAGACGGCCTGGAGGCTGTAGTAGTCCTCCTGCGGGATCGGATCGAATTTGTGGGTGTGGCACTGGGCGCAGTGGACGGTGAGGCTGGAGAACGTGCCGATGGTGTTTGCCACCATGTCGTCGCGATCGAGGTGGCGGGCGATTTTCCCGTCGGTCTTGGACTCCGGCACTTCCGCATGGCCGATGAAATCCCACGGGCCGGCGGAGATGAAACCGAGCGCCTCGATGCCGTCGGCGGTGCCGGGAAAGAGCACGTCGCCGGCGGTCTGCTCCTGGACGAAGCGCGCGTAGGGCTTGTCCGTGTTGAGCGCGCGGACCACGTAGTCGCGGTAGGGCCAGGCGTTGGGGCGGAGCTTGTCTTTGTCGTAGCCGTGCGTGTCGCCGTAGTGGACGACATCGAGCCAATGCCGCGCCCAGCGTTCGCCGTAGCGCGGCGAGGCGAGCAGTTTCTCCACGAGCCGCGCGTAGGCGTCGGGCGCCCGGTCCGCGACGAACGCGGCGATCTCCTCCGGCGTCGGCGGCAGGCCGGTGAGATCAAAATGGAGCCGGCGGATGAGCGTGCGGGCGTCGGCGGGCGCGGACGGCGTGAGGCCGTGCGCGGCGAGCTTCGCGCGGACAAAAGCATCGATCGGATTTCCTGTGGACGTCGGCGGCGCGACGGACGCGATGGGCTTGAGCGACCACCAATCAAGCGGGTCGGCGACGGCGGCGCTCGCGGCGCCGGGCCAGATGGCGCCGGCGTCGATCCACGCCTTGATCGTGGCGATCTCCGCGGGCGTGAGTGCGTCGCCTTCGGGCGGCATCTTCATGTCCGCGTCCTCGCCGGTAACGAACTTGATCAACGGGCTCGCGGCGCCGCGGCCTGGCACGATGTTGGGCGTCCCGCTTTCGCCGCCAGTGAGGGCGATGGCCTTCACGTCGAGACGGTAGCCGCTCTTTTGTTTCTCTGGCCCGTGGCACTTGAAGCAGTGCGCCGCAAAAATCGGGCGCACGTCGCGCACGAAATCCGGCGCGGCGAGGCCCAAGGCCTGCGTTAGCAAGATCGTGACCACCGCGAGGAGCCGGCTGTGCCGCGGACTCGCCGGGCATTTTGGTGCAGGGAAACGAAAATTCACCGCAGGTTCAGCGTGCCACCGCCTGTTCCAACACCTGCGGCCACGGCGAGCCGAGGAAAGTGACGGCGTGAGGGGCGTGGATTTGGAAATCCAGGGCCCGGTTGGGTGGTGTGCCGAGCAGATAATGACTGAACTTTTTGGCGACGTTGGTGCAGGTCGTCCAGAGGAACCAACCGGCTTCGCGCGGCGCGGCGATCAGTAGGTCGAGGCGCGAAGGATCCTGACTCGGTGGAAGGTAATCAATTTGCCGTGGTGCGCGAATGGCGGGCGCTCGTCGCAGCTGCGGGCCTGGATCACGAGTTCGTCGCCATCGATGTCCATCGAGGCACGGCCGTGGCCGCTTTCCGCGTGCCGTGAAGAATCTGGTGCGAGGGCACGATGGCCGTGTGGCCGCCCGCCTCCGCGCGATTGACCGGCCCCATGCGATTGGCATCGTGGATTAAGTCCCGCTCCGCTTTCCCCATCCCCCGGTTTCCGAGCGCGCGTGCCGGCAAGTCCCGCCGCCGTGCGCGCCCTCGCGCCACTTCCCCATCATGAAATACTCCAGTTGCCCCACGATCCTCGGCGCGCTTCTGCGTCACGCCCCTCGTCTTGTTCGATGGATCTGTTTCTCCAGCGGCTTTCTCCTGGCCGCGACCGTGCTCGCCGCGCCGGCCGCGACGGGCGTGATCGAGGGTCGCGTGTTCAACCCCGGCACGGGCGAGTATCTGGAATTCGTCCGCATCACCGTCGAGGGCACGGCGCTCGAGACGTTCACCGACTCCGCGGGCGAATTTCGCCTCGGCAGCGTGCCGGCGGGCGCGGTCAAGGTGACGGCGTTTCGCACCGGCGTGCCGGCGCAGACGCACACGGTGACGGTGACGGACGGGCAAACGGTCCGGCAGAACTTCGAGCTTTCCTACGCCGGCCCCGCGAACGCCGCGAGACCGGGCGAACGCGCCATCAAGCTCGACGCGTTCGTGGTCGAGACCTCCAAGCAGATGGACGGCGCCGCGATCGCGATCAACACGCAGCGCTTCGCGGCAAACACGATGAACGTCGTCGCGGCGAACGAGTTCGGCCCCGTCGCCGATGGCGGCGTGGGCGAGGTGCTCAAGTCCGTCTCGGGCATCTCCATCGCGCGCGGTGGATTCGGCGACGCCTACCAGGTGTCGCTCAACGGCGCGCCGCCGCGCAACGTCCCCATCACCGTCGGCGGCATCAGCCTCGCGAACTCCGCGTCCGGCCTGAACCGCTTCACCGGCATGCAGCAGTCGTCGATCAACAATTTCTCTCGCATCGAGGTGGTCTACACGCCGACGCCCGAGACGAGCGCCGCCGCGCTCGCGGGCACGGTGAACATGGTTCCGCTCAGTGCGTTCGAGCGCTCCAGGCCGCTCGTGAACCTCAACGTCTCCCTGATGATGCGCGACAACGACCGCTCGTTTCGCCGCACCCCCGGCCCGCTCCACGAGCCCGCACGCAAGGTCCATCCCGGTTCCGATTTTTCCGCCATCGTGCCGGTGAACGACCGGTTTGGCTTCACGCTCTCCGGCAGCGCCTCGGCGCTCTACACTGCGGCTGATTTTTCGCAGAACAACTGGGCCGGCGCGAGCGCCGCCACCAACGGCACGACCTTGCCTGACACGACGCCCGACAAGCCCTACCTCACCGTCTATCAATTCCGCGACCGGCCGGTCTTTTCCAAGCGCATCACGCTCGGCTCGACCGCCGACTACAAGCTGAGCAGCTACGACCGCGTCTCGTTTTCGATCCTCTACGGCTATTCCGACGCGCAGGCCTACCAGCGGCAGGTCAATTTCACGATCACGGGTGTCGCGCCCGGCAATTTCACCACACGCTCCACGCGCGGCAACCCCGGTGCGGGGAGTCTCCAGCTCGTGAACAACTACACCAAGCTCGGCGGCCCGGTCATCACGCCCGCGCTCACCTACCGGCACGACGGCCCGGTGTGGAAGGCCGAGGCCTCGGCCGGCCTTTCGCGCTCCGGCCGCTTCAACCAAAACATGGATCGGGGCGCGTTCAGCGCCGTCAACGCCCAGCGCACGAATGTCACCATCGCGTTCGACGACATCAACTATCTCCGTCCCGGCCGCATCACGACCACCGACGGCACGACCGGCGCGCCGATCGATCCGTTCAATATTGGCAGCTACGGCCTCACGACCTCCACCGGCGTGCTGCTCAAGGCCGAGACCTACAAGCGCACCGCGTTTGCCAACCTCCGCCGCGATTTCTTCCAGCGCGTGCCTGTCACCATCAAGGCGGGCTTTGACGTGCGCGATGAGCGCTTCACCACGCGCACGCTCAACCCCACCTACACCTACGTGGGCGCCGACGGCCGCGCCGCCACCGCCGACGACAACGCCTCGGTAATCCTCGACCCAAGTTTCTCGCAGCGCACGCCGCCGTTTGGCTTTCCGCGCATGGACGTCATGAGCAACCAGAAACTCCTCGCGATCCAACGCGCCACGCCCGCCTACTTCACGACCAACGAGGCGACCACCCACACCGCCACGGTCAACAATTCGAAATACGCGGAGGAACTCGTCTCCGCCGGCTACGTGCGCGGCGACGTGCAGTTCTTCGACCGTCGCCTCAAGCTCGTCGGCGGCTTCCGTGTCGAGCAGACCAACGCGAAGGGCGAGGGCCCGCTCATCGACGCGACGCGAAATTTCCAGCGCGACTCCGCCGGCCGCTTCGTCCTCGGCGCCAACGGCCGCCCGCTGCCGATCACCACCGACCCCGTCGCGGCCGTGCGCCTCACCAACGTCGATCGCGGGCTGAAGGCCGAGAAGGAATACGTCCGCTGGTTCCCGAGCCTCAACGCGACCTACAACGTCCGCGACAACCTCATCGCGCGCGCCGGCTACTACTGGTCCATCGGCCGCCCCGACTATAACCAATACGCCGGTGGCCTCACGCTCCCGGATCAGAGCCAGCCGCCCTCGCCGACGAACCGGATCTCGGTGAACAACATCGGCGTGAAGGCGTGGACCGCGAAGACGCTCAAGGTCTCCCTCGAGTATTATTTCGAGCGCGTCGGGCTGATTTCGGTCAGCGCCTATCAGCGCGACATCGAGAATTTCTTCGGCTCGACCGTGTTCGCGCCGAGCCCGGAGTTTCTCCAGCTCTACAACCTCGATGCAGCGACCTACGGCGGCTACGACGTGGCGACGCAATTCAACCTCACGACGCCCGTGAAACAGAGCGGCGTCGATCTCAACTACAAGCAGGCGCTCACGTTCCTGCCCCACTGGGCCCGCGGCGTGCAGGTCTTCGCCAACCTCGGGGCCACGACGCTCACCGGCGACAACTCGGGCAGCTTCGCCGGTTACATCCCGCGCACCTACAACTGGGGCGTCAGCCTCACACGCCCGCGCTACAACGTCCGCGCCAACTGGAATTACTCCGGCCGCGCGCGCCAAAGCATCGTGGCCGCGGGCCGCAGCATCGAGCCCGGCACCTACACCTGGGGTTCGAAGCGGCTGATCCTCGATCTCAGCGGCGAGCTCCGCTTCTACAAGACGTGGGCGGCGTTCATGAACCTCTCCAACTTCACCGACGAGCCCATCGACATTGAGATCGCCGGGCCGAGCACACCCGACCACGCGCAGTTCCGCTCGCGCACCAATTACGGCGCGCAGTGGACCTTTGGGCTCAAGACCACGTTTTGAGTTCGCACGCGCTGCGCGCGCGGCGAGCATCCCTGCGATGTCCACGATTGCCCGGGTTGAGGCGTTCGTCGTCTCCCAACCGCTTCGCCGGCCGTTCCACTTCTCGCAGTGGGGCTTCGACCGGCGCGCCGTCTGCCTCGTGCGCGTCACGACGGACGACGGCCGCCACGGCTGGGGCGAGGGCTACGGTCCGGCCGATGTCGTGCGCGCCGGCGTGGAGTTTTTCGCGCCGCACGTCCTCGGCGGCGATCCGCTGCGCACCGGCGCGCTCTGGCAGCGGATGCACGCGCGCGGGCTCGATTTCGGGCGGCGCGGTGTGCTGCTCGCGGCGCTCAGTGCGATCGACATCGCTCTCTGGGATCTGAAGGGAAAGATCCTCGGCGCGCCCGTCCACGTGCTGCTCGGCGGCAAACGGCGCGACGCCGTCGCCGTCTATGCGACGGGAATGTATTTTGACGACGAGCCCGACCTCGCCGCGCGGCTGGCCGCCGAGGCCGCCGGTTACGCCGCGCAGGGGTTTCGCGCCGTGAAGATGAAAGTCGGCCTCGGCGTCGAGACCGATGCCGCCCACGTGCGCGCCGTCCGCGCCGCGCTCGGCCCGCGCGTGAAGCTGATGATCGATTCCAATCACGCGTTCGGCCTGCGCGAGGCGCTTGATCTCGTGCGCCGCGTCGAGCAGCACGACATCGCGTGGTTCGAGGAGCCGCTCTCGCCCGACGACTACGAGGGCTACCGCGAGCTGCGCCGCCGCTCTGCGATTCCCATCGCCGCCGGCGAGTGCGAATACGGCGTCGCGGGTTTCCACCAGCTCTTCGGCGCGGATGCGGTGGACATCGCGCAGCCGGACATCTGCGCCTGCGGCGGGCTCACCGAGGTGCAGCGCATCGCGGCGCTCGCCCGCGCGCACCACGTCGCCCTGACGCCGCACTGCTGGGGCACCGGCATCGGCTTCGCCGTCGGCCTGCACTTTCTCGCCACAATCGACGTGCTGCCGGGCCGGCGCCATCCCCCCGAGCCTTTCCTCGAAATGGACCGCACGGAAAACGCCCTCCGCGACGAGCTGACGCCGCCGCGCTTTGAGGCGCGCGACGGTGCCGTCACCGTGCCCGACGCGCCCGGCCTCGGCATCGACGTCGACCTGCGGCGGCTCGCGGATTTTTCCACAGGCGCGAGATCGCGCTGATCACGGCTTGCATTGGACTTCTTGTAGGGCCGGACCTTGGGTCCGAGCCGTCGCGCCTTGCCCCTGATGATCGCGACCCGGCTTCGCTGGGCTGCGGCGAGGCAAGCGGCCTCCGGCAAGCGGGAAGCCCTGAGTTCCAAGAGCAACGCGACGTGCGTCCCATGCCAACGTCCCTTGGAATTTGAATTCCGTGGTAGCCGCGAGCGCCAGCGAGTGGTGGTTCGTCGGTTTGCTAGGGCTCGCCGCTACAATTGGGCGAAGGCCTGAAACAGGGGGGCGGTTGATCTCATGCCACGCGCCCGTTGGATTTGAACTTTCCGTGCAATGGCCCGGACGCTAGGGCCGGCCCTACATTCCAAGAACCATGGGGCGGTAGAACTCAGTAAACGAGCGTGCGAAAATTCCTGACCCGATGGAAGGTGATGAGGTTACCGTTGTGCGCGGATTGCGCGCGTTCATCGCCGCTGCGCGCGAGGATCACGAGGTCGTCGCCGTCGACGTCCATCGCGGCGTAGTGGCGGGCGCCGCGGTTGCCCTCCCCGACGGCGACGAGGCCGGCGAAACACCAATCGACCATGTTTTTTGAGAAGTGCAGCACGAGCCGCTGGCGCTCGTTGTTGGGAAGCTGATAGCGGTCTTTCGCGAGCGCGTCGGGCCGGGTCATCGAGTCGGTGGCCTGTGTGCCGAGGAGCCAGTAGAGTTTGGTCGGCTCGTCGTAGAGCACGTGGAAACGCATCTGGCCGCCCGGGAACGGGAGGAAAAGCTGCGTCTTCCCCGACGGCGCGCGCAGGAGGCTCGTGGTCATGGTGCCATCGTCGTTCTCGGCGACCTGTGCGATCGCGGCGAGGCCGGTGCCGCCGGTGTGCGCCCGCAGGAAGAGATGAAAGGTGCGCTGCCGCGGGTCGAACCACAGGTGGTTCGGATCCGTGATTTGCACGACGTTGGTCTCGAGCCAGCCCATCGGGTGCATGGGGCGGCCCGGCGCGACTGGGTTGGCTTGCGGGAATTTCTGGGCGAAAAACGGCACGCCGAAGAAATCGAGCGCGGGATCGTTCTCGCGGTAGCCGGGGATGATGTCGGCGAACGCCAGCTCGGAGGCGTAGGTCCAGCTCGCGGGTTGCATGAGATCGTCGTGCTCGCGGGCGCGCATGAGCACGGGCGCGAGGTTGGAGATCGTCCAGCCAGACTTGTTGTCCTCGTAGAGGCGGCGCTCCATCACGAGATAGACGTTGCCCTTGGTGTGCCAGACGTTGCAGGCGGTGGCATACCAGTGCGGTTTCTTCGTCGCGAGATCGGCGGGGGCGCTCCACGTTTCGCCGCGGTCGTCGGAGCGCATGACCTTCAGGTCGCCGTCGTGCCCGAGGTAGTAGAGCGAGCGGCCGGCGCGGAAGAGGCGCGCTTGCGTGATGTTGGGCGTGGCGCGGACCGTCCAGGTGAGCCCTCCGTCGTCGGAGGTCGCGATGCGCGCCCAGGCGTGGCCCTGTTTGCGCCACTCGCTGTTCACGCCGCTGCGTTCACTCGCGGCGACGAGGCGGCCGCCGTCGAGGCGGAGGATGCTCGGCGTATTGAGGGGCGTCGGCCCGCCGACGGGTGAGGCGTCGAAGACGATGTGCTCCTGCGCGAGCGGACGAATGGCGCTGGGCGTGGATGCGTGCGCGGGCCACGCCGAGCAGGCGACGAACAAGCCGCCGAGGCCGAGCAGCCGGCGAATCGCGCGGGACGGCGAGACCGGAATCATGGCGCGGGTTGGGCCGCCTCAGAAACTCACGCTGTTCGTCCAAACATACGAGCGCGGCTGGCCGTAGAAGGTGACGGCGAGGTTGGCGGGGACGGTGAAGCCGCTGCCGTTGTTGGGGAGCGTGCCGAGGACGTAATGGTTGAACGCGTTGTCGATGTTGACCTGCGTCGTCCACAGGAAGCGTTTGCCGAGCTTGCGGCGGTAGGACGTCACGAGGTTGACCTGCCACGTGTCGGGCGATCCGAAGCGCTCGCGGCCGCCGCCGGGGGTGTTGTAGTAGAAAGTCCGATTCTTCAGGCCGAGCGCGACGGTGCCGCCGACGCCGAAGCCCTTGAGGAAATTGTCGCCGGTGAAGGTGTAGTTGTTCGTGAGCACGAAGCGGTATTGCGCGTAGCCGACCGTGGACTCGCCCTTCTTCGCGACGACGGTCTCGCCCTTGGAGCCGAACGGGTCGGACCACGCGTAGGGGATCTGCGAGACCGGGAGGCCGGTGACACCGGTGAGCGCGGTGCCGTTGGCGCCGACGAAATACTGCAGCACGCGGCGCACGTTACTCGTCTGGAGCCGGCCGTTGTCGTCGGCGGGCTGCGCCCAGTAGGGGCTGTTGCGGTCGTTCATCATCGCGAGAGTGAGCGGCTGCCACTCGCCCTGGTTCTGGATCGTGGCGGGGTCGATCTGGCGGTTGAGGGTGGCGATGTTGGCGGCGATGACGGTGGGCGTGACGGGCACGGTGACGGGCGTGCCGTTCTGGTAGGTGACGGTGCCGCCGCGGACGTGGAACTGGTCGTTCCAGAGGAGCGGATATTTCTTGTCGGTGAGATTCTTCCCGTCGGCGCTGGTGGCGGCGAGGCGGAGGCGCCAGTTGGGCGTGGGGCTGGCGGTGAGAATAACCTCGAGGCCGCTGGTGGTGCGGTCGAGGTTGGTCCACTGGTTCTTCGCGCCGGCGGGGCCGTTGTGCGCGCCGTTGAGGCCGGTGGGGTTGATGAGGTCGCGGACGCCGCCGCCCGCGTTGATCATCTCGTCCTTGGAGTTGGTGGCGAAATACTGCACGGAGCCGGAGTAGCGGCCGTCGCGGGTGGTGAACTTGAGGCCGGCCTCGTGGCCGGTCGCGCTCGACGTGCGCGGGGCGTTGCCGAGCGGGTCGTTGGCGTTGACGAGCGGAACGTTGTAGGTGCTCGAAAAGCTGTAGAAGGGGCGGAGGGTGTCGGTGAGGCGGGCGTTGAGGCCGAGGTTGTAGCTGCGGTCGGTCTGCGTGCTGACTGCCCAGGGCTCGGTGAACGTGGCGGTGATGTTGGGGGTGCGCTTGAGGTTCTCGTTGGAGCGGACGCCGATAAGGGTGGCGAAACGATCGCCGAACCAGCTCGTGTAGTTGGAGGCGTAGAAGCCGGCGGTGCGGTTCTCCCAGTTGTGGCCGTCGTTGTTCTGGCCGCTGACGCCGGCGAGGCCGGCGAGCTGCGCGAGGCCGAGGGGATTGTTGGGGCGGACCCAGGCGGGGTCGCGCGGGTTGTTGGGCATGCGCACGTAGTTCTGGCCGGCGAAGGTGAGGCGTGGCGAAACCCAGCCGCCCCGCGGCATCGGTTTCTTCTGCGGGCCGTTGGCGACGGACCACCAGATGCGCGGCATGGGCGTGCGGCCGAGGTTGGTCGGGAGGCGCGGATCGTAGACGACGTTGAAATTCTGATCGGCGAGGAAGTAGCCGTAGTCGGTCGGGCCGGAGTCGGCCCACTCGATGTCGTAGCCGAGTAGCGTCTGGGTGGCGGCGCGGTCGCCGAAGAGCGACTTGGTGATCATCGCGGCGCCGCGCGCGGCCCAGCGGCGGGTGGGCTGCTCGACGTCGGAGAGCGTGGCGCCGTTGGCCCATTCGTTGAGCGGGTTGCCGTTGAGGAGCGGGGCGCTGAGGTTGGCGATGCCCCCATTGGCGCGGTCGGACTGGTAGTCGTTGTAGAGGACGTTGAATTGCGTGGAGAGCCACTTGGTCCAGACGGTCTCGGTGAGGACGGCGTAGGTCTTGTTGGTGACGTATTCGGAGGCGGCCCAGCCGGCCCAAGCGTTGAGGTTGTCCCAGGTGAGCTGGCCGTTGGCGATGGCGCCGCGCGGCCAGGGCTGGCCGGTGGCGGGGTTGACGGCGCCGGCGAGGCCGTTGCGCAGCAGGTAGGGCAGGCCGTAGTTGTGCCGCGGATCGGTGGCGGCGTTGGTGAACGCGATGTTCTCCTGGTTGGTGTTCAGGATGCGCTCGTTCACGGTCTGCTGGGCTTGGACGCGGACAACGGTGCGGATCGCGGGGAGATTGACCGCGAACTGGCCGTAGAAGCCCTGCGTCTCATAGCCGATGAAGAGCCGGCGGTAGCGTTGCGCGTCGTCGAGCAGCGCGACGCGAAACGCGAGCCAGTCGTTGCCGGCGTTGTAGTCGAGCTGGCCCTGCTTGGAGCCGAACTGATCGATGCGCCACGAGGCGGAGCCGCGGCGCTGGTTGAACATGGCGCGCTTGGAGACGGTATTGACGGTGCCGCCGGCGCCGCCGGCGCCGTAGAGCAGGCCCTGCGGGCCGCGGACGACATCGGCGCGCTCGACGTCGAAGGTGCTCGTGATGCCGACGGCGGTGGAGCCGAAGTTGTTGGCCGCGCCCGTGGCCGCGAACCCGTCGCGCCGGATCGCGCCGCCACCGGTGCCACGGATCCCGATGGTCTGGTTGCCCACGCGGTCGCCGGGCTGCTGGTTGAGGGCGTCGGAGTCCGGGTTGGACATCACGGTGCCGGCGCCGGCGCCGTAGCCGTTGAGCATCTCCTCAACCGAGGTGGCGGCGATGTCGCGCATGAACTCGGCCGTGAAAATGTCGGCGGAGACGGGCGTGCGGCTGAGCGCGGTGTTGAACTGCGTGAGCGAGTTCGAGTTCAGCGCGCCGTAGGAGTTGTCGGCCTCGGCCTTCACCTCGAAGGGATTCAGGGCGACGACCTCGGCGGAATTTTTCGCGGCCGCGGCGGTTGGCGGCAGCGGTGCGGCGGCCTGACCGCGGGCAATCGGAAGGATCGCGAACGGCGTGAACACAAGGGCGAGGCGGAGAACGGGACGCATGAGGTGGGGCAAGGGCGGGGGTGGCGGGGAAGTTTTGTCACCAAAGCCGGCGGGGGGCGACGTCCCATGCGTGGGGACGGCCCGCAGGGTCGTCAAGGGAGCGCGTCGCTATTTCAACTGCGATGCGATCGAGCGGGCGACCTCGCGGCCGAGGAAGTCGTAGCCGGCGGAGGTGAAGTGGACGTCGTTGGGATTTTGCAGCGTGGCCAGGCGCGGCGCGATCGCCGTGAACAGGTCGTCGATCACGACGCCGTGCCGCGCCATGAGCGCGGCGGCGACGGCGTTGCGCTCCACCACGGACGCGGCGGACTGCTTCTTCGCGGCGTCGTCGGGGATCGGGGTTGTGCTGGCCCAGATGAGCTTCGCGCCCGTGCGC
>JAEUHB010000077.1 GCA_016794665.1 Opitutaceae bacterium | reverse complement strand
TCGGGCGAGGCTCGGGCAGCGGCGCTGTATGTGGGCAAGGGCGATACGCTGCGCTTGCGCGTGCGACTGGTCCGGCAATCGCCCGGGACGCGTGAGCCGCTCGTCGTGACGGGGCGCACGGGCGCCGGAGAACTCTTGGCGCTGGAGCACTTGGCAGCTGGCGAGATTCGGTTCGTGCTCGATTCGTGGGGACAGCCGCTGCGTGCGAGCCGGCCGGTTCGCGTGGAGTATGAACGCCCGCACGAGATCGACGTCACGCTCGGCGCGCTCGTGACGGTGGACGATGCGACTGTGCTACGCGGCGCGCATGCCGGCCCGCTGCGCGTGAAAGTGAACGGTGCGGTGGTGTGGGAGGAGCGCAGCGACTACCACGTGGCGGAGCACGCGGAAGTCTATGTCGGGCGCAACCCGATCGGGGGCACGAGTTGCGGGCTGCGATTCTCGGGTGAGATCCTCTCGGCGGAGCGGGTGGCGCGGGAATGAGGTTGCGGCACGCCCGGTTTGTCCCGTCCGCTGACAGCGATGCTGGCCAACTTTCTCACCGATCGCGAAGCGCGCCTTAGGCTGTTTCGTTTCCTCGCCGTGGGTGGGGGCTCGGCTTTGGTGCAATTCGGCGTGCTCGCGCTGCTCAAGGGCCGGATGGGCGACACGCTGGCATTTTCGATCTCATGGATGCTTTCGACGGCGACTCACTATCTGGCGAATCGCTTCTGGGCCTTGCCGAGCGGGCGGCACGATCCCGGCAAGCAATTCGGCGAATATCTTTTCACGATCGCCGTGAGCTGGGTCATCAACGTCGCGGTTTTCTCGGCGTGCCAGAGATTTTTCGGACTCGGGCTGATGTGGGCCACGTTCTGGGCGATCCCACCGTCGACCATCGTGGTGTTCTTGCTGCTGAATTACCGGGTATTCCGCGCGCGCTAGAATTTCTGGCCGCGTTCTTCCGGCACGATGCGGCGAAGCGTGTAGATGTCGCTCGCGGTGAGATCGGCGGTGTGCGCGGAAAGGATCGGCCAAGGATCCCACGGTGCGCTGATGAGGCGGCCGCTGATGCCGTCGCTCGCGGGCGAGAGCAGCCACTCGACGCAGTCGAGGGCCTTTTCCAGCGAGTTTCCGCCCGACGCCTTCTGCTTTTGCGCGGCCGCGAACTCCGCCTCGCCCACGACGGCAGGCCCGAGCGCAAGGACTTCGTCGGTGAGGCGGGTGTTAATCGCGCCGGGCGCGAGGGCGTTGATGTCGAGGGCCCGGCCGCGCTCCTCCTCGGCGATGGTCTCGACAAGGCGGACGACGCCGGTCTTGGCCACGCCGTAGGCGGAAAAATTCGCGCGCGGCTTGGTGGCGCCGCCCCCGGAGAAGCAGATGATCTTCTGCCGGCCGGGCGCACGGGAAAGCAGCGGGGCGAACGCCCGCAACGTGTGGTAGGTTCCGTCGAGGTTGGCGCGCACCGTTTCGCTCCAGCGCCGGGGATCGGAAGCGAGCGCGCGGCCGATCTCGCCCTGCACTCCGGCGCAGGCGATGACACCGTCGAGGTGGGGCCAAGCACGCGCGACCTCGGTGGCGGCGCGTTCCGCCTCCGGCCATTGCGCGACGTCGCAACGCGAAAATCGAAACAGAGGATTGCGGGCGGCGAAGTCCGCTTGGTCCGACCGCGCCACGCCCCACACGCGATGGCCCCGGGCAAGCAGACGCTCCGCGAGGGCGCGGCCGATGCCAGTGCTGGAGCCGGTGAGGACGATGTTCATGCTCATTTCCTTGCCTCGTAGACCCAGCGGTTCGCCTCGAGCCAGCGCAGCGTCCGGATGATGCCCTGCTCGATGGTGAGCTTTGGTTTCCAGCCGGCGGACTGGATTTTCTTCGTGTCGAGGAAGATGAACGGATTGTCGCCAATCCAGCCGCGGTTGCCGCCCGTGTAGTCGAGGCGCGGCTTGATCCCCAGGGCGGCGCAGATGAAGCCGATGCTGTCGTTCACCTGCACGAACTCCGGCGTGCCGAGATTGTAGATCTGCGTGTGGTGCTTCGCATCGCGCGCGGTGTGGGCGCGGGTGACGTGGAGCATCGCGTCGATGCAGTCCTGCACGTAGAGGTAGCTCTTGCGCTGCGTGCCGTCGCCGAGCACGCGCAGGTGATCCGGGTGCGCGACGAGCTGCTGGTAGAAATCGAAGACGTGGCCGTGCGTGTAGCGCTCACCAAGGATGGAGACGAAGCGAAAGATGTAGGCCTCGGCGATTTGCGCGCCCTCGGCGTAGGCGGCGAGGAGGCCCTCGCCGGCGGTCTTCGACGCACCGTAGAGCGAGGTCTGGATCGGGAAAACGTCGGTTTCGGGCGTGGGGCGGTCGGGCGTGACGAGCGCCTCGCCGTAGACGGAGCCGGTCGAGGAAAACCCGATGCGCTTCACGCCGTTGGCGCGCATGGCCTCAAGGACGTTGAAAGTCGCGATGGTGTTTTGCTGAAGATCTTTCTCGGGGTGTTTCCAGCCGTCGCGGATGTCGGCGTTGGCCGCGAGGTGGAAGACGAAGTCGGCGCCCTTCATCGCGGCGGTAAGCGCGGGCAGGTCGAGGTTGTCGCCGCGCACAAGGCGGAAGCGTGGATTTTTCTGCGCGCCCTCGAGGAAACGGAGCTGGCCGGTCGAGAGATTGTCCCAGCCCGTGACGGTGAGCCCGTCGGCGAGGAGGCGGTCGATGAGGTTGGAACCGATGAAACCGGCGGCGCCGGTGACGAAGACGTGGTGCATCAGGTGCGGGAGTGGGAGGAGGGAATGAGGGAAGGAGGGACTGATGCAACGAGCGATCACCGTCAACGCGCGGCGTCGGCGGCTGGCCTAGCGGGCGTCGGCGGCTTGGGCGCGCCGAAGAACGCGTCGATCTCCGTGCGCAGCACCTGGTAGCGCGCGCGGGTCTCCTCGCTCACCCCCCACAGGTAATCGCCTTGGTAGTTCAGGGTGAGCGCGCCGGTGACCGCGATGGCCGCGAGCGTGAGCGCGGCGACGACGGCGCGCACGCTCGCGCGCCAGCCGCCGGCCAGGCTGTCCAACGCCGCGAGGCCGAACGCGGCGCCCGCGATCAGCCACGGGCAAAAGTCGCCCGTGTAGCGCTGCGCCGTCGCGACCGCGGCGAACAGCGCGAGGCTCATCGGCAGCGCGGCGAGCCAGAGCACGGCGACGGCGGGCCGCGCGCGCCGCCACCCGAGGGCCGCCGCCGCCGCGCCGAGCGTCGCCAGCACGACGAGGCTGGGCATCGCCCACGGCGTGGCGACCGTGTGATCGGGCAGGTCGAGCTTGGCGCGGGGAAATTCACGGCCGGGCTCGCGGGCGTGCCAGTAGATCCAAGGGAAGCCGGGCTCGAGGCGGAGGTTGGCGCGCACGAAATACGTGTAGAAGCCGAACGGGATGTTGGCCGCGTGAAAGCTCTTGCCGTCGATGCGCTCCAGCCGCGCGGGGTCCCGGTAAGGCCGGCTGATCGCGAGCGGCGCGGGGTCGAAGGTGCGAAATTTCAGCCACGCGAGCCCGTTCAGCGAAAGTTGCCCGGCGACGCAGAGTCCGCCGATGAGCGCCGCGCGACGCAGCGCCGGTGCCGTCCAGCGGGCCGCGCCGCTGTGCAGCCACGCGACCACCGCCACGCAACCGAGCAAGGTGAGCGCAAATAGACCGGTGGGCGGCCGACAATGGACCGAGGCGACGCCGCAAACGAGCGCGCCGATCCACCAGCGGCCGGGAGGGGCGCGCAAATGGCGCAGCGCGCACCACGCGGACCACAGCGCAAACGCGATGCCCGACAGGATCGCCTCGTGGAAAACGATCGCGCGCGTGCCAAGGAAGAGGACGGTGCTGCCCCAGCCGACGCTCGCGACGATCACCAGGGTCGCAAAGGGCGACGGCGGCGCGTCAGCGTCGTCCGCCCCGGGCCGCAGCCAGCGTTGGGCCTCGCGCAGCAGGAGGTAGGCGGCGACGAGGGTCGCGACGAAGAAACCGAGCATGAAGCCGCGGCTCAAATGGCCAAAACCCAGCCCGAGGGCCACCAGCGGCGCGCGCAGGAGCGCGGGAGTGGGACCGAAGTAGCCGTAGAGCTTGCCGCGTGCCTCGAAGGCTTCGCCGCCGATCGCGGCTTCGGGCACGTCGAGCCGGCCGGAGAGCAGGCTCGCGGCTTGGTAGTCGTAGAAATCGCCGAACCACTCCGGCTCATGGAGTCGCCACGTGCCCTGCGTCACCAGCCAGAGGTAGCCAAGGGTCGCGATGGTCGCCGCGCCGGTGAACCACCGATGTCGCGCGAGGATGCGGCCCGCGTGCGCTGCGGCCGCGGGCGCGCGCCGGAGCCACGTGGCGCCGAACGCCGCCGCGAGGCAAAGCAGCGCGAGCACGGCGGCCTGCTGTGGAAAATGCCCGGCCCATTCAGCGATGCGGCGGTGCAGCGGCGGCGCGGTGCCGACACGGCTGGTGAGGGAACCACCTTCGGGCACGGTCATGCGGCCGCGCAGCCGTGGGCCGCACGCGGTGCCGCCGAGGGGGTTTTCGCCAAAGTAGAGTTCGTCCGGACGGCGCGGGTAGGCATGCACCGGCGTGTCGAGCACCACCGCGCCGCGGGCGACCACGCGGACGTGATCCCGGGGGAGGTTGAGTTGGCCCGGGACGTGGCTGAGGCCCGGCATCTCGACGGTCAGGCGCACGGGCACGCCGGGTTCGATGGGCAGCGGCGTTGATTCGATTCCCGGTATGCCCCAGCTGTCGTAGACGAAGCGCACCGTGCGCGCGTCGTCGAACCGCACCGTGAGGAAGTCGCCCGCGCCGGTGCGCCCGGACACGATGAGCGGATCCGCGCGGCCGGCCTCGCCGGGCTCGAGCACCAGGTCAAACGTGACGGGGTTAGGGGAAATCGCGGGGCGCTCCCTGGCGTGCCAGGCCGCGAGCGCGAGAAAAAGCACCGCGGGGGCGCCGAGGCGGACCGCGAGACGCTTCATGCCGGCGGCACCACCGCCTGCTCGGAACGCGCGGCGCTGTGCCGGCGCGCATCGCGCATCAGCGTGGGCAGCGTGGGCCGCGCGCGCGCGACGACGAACATCTGGTAGGCAAACAGCCCGCGCGACACCCACATGAGCGCCGCCTGCGACGTCATCAGGAACTTCCGCCAGAACGGGCTCTTCACCACGAGCGGCACCGGCGCGGGGATGGCGACTTCCTTCTCGATGACAAAACCCGTCTCCTTCAGCAGGCGGCGCAGCGAGGAAAACGTGAACAGCCGGGTGTGCGTCTGATCGAGGATGCCGCGGCTGCCGTAGTTGAACTGGCCCAGGAAGAGCATGAAGCGCGTCACGAAGAACCCGATGTTGCCCGTCGAGATCACGATCTTCACGCCGAGGTTGGACTGCGCCGCCTGGCGGAGTGTGTCGCAGAATTTCTCCGGCGACGCGAGGTGCTCGATGATGTCGAGCACCAGCACGACCTGCACATCGTCGAGCGGGCGCGGCACGGGGTGTGCGTTGAGGTCGGCGACGTGAAACTCGTCGAAGGCCGACGCGTCGGCCGGGCGAAACTGGTCGACGCCGATGATGCGGCAGCCGCGCGCGCGCAGCGCGGGGCTCAGGTGACCCGGGCCGCACCCGATGTCGAGCACCGTGGCGCCGGGGGGCACCTCCGCGACCGCGGCGGAGTGGGTGCTGGGGAAGTCGAGCTTGGCGACGTAGTGGCGGTTGTCGGCCGCGGCGATGTCGAAGTTGCGGCGGTAGACGAGGCCGTAGTTCATCAACCGCGCGACGGTGGAGGCGTTGACCACGTCGAGCGCGTAGCGGATCCCGTTCACGCGGCTGATCTCGTCGCCGTAGTGCGTGGGAATCGGAATCTCCAGGATGCGCGCGCGCGCGCGCAGGAATTGGATGATGATCTCGGTGTCGAAGTGAAAGACGTTCGAGTTGAGGTCAAAGGGCAGGCGGCGGAGGAGGGCGACGGAGACGGCCTTGTAGCCGCTGTGGAACTCGCTGAGCCGCGTCTGCAGCACCCGGTTTTGATACCACGTGAGAATCTGGTTCCCGATGAACTTGTAGCCGGGCATGCCGCCGCGCAGGGCGTTCTTCTTGATCATCATGCGCGAGCCGAAGACCACGTCGGCCTCGCCGCGCGCGAGCGGCGCGAGGATCTCCGGGAGCATCTCGGGCGCATACTGGCCGTCGCCGTGGACGAGCACCACGTGGTCGAAGCCGTGCTCGATGGCATAGTGGTAGCCGAGCTTCTGGTTGCCGCCGTAGCCTTGGTTGACGGGGTTGGCGAGGACGGTGAGCGGGTGGCGGTAGCTGCCGGCGCGGCGCAGGCGATCCGCGAGGGCAAACGTGGCGTCGGTCGAGCCGTCGTCGATGATGAGCACCTCGACCGCGTAGCCCTCGAGGGCCGGGATGCGGCGCAACACCTCGAGAATCGTCGCCTCGGCGTAGTAGGCGACGATGAAGATGAGGACGCGCGGCGGACGATCAGGAGTCATGGCCGCCCGAAGCCGAGCGCGGAATCGGCGGCTTGGCGAAGCATTTGGTAGCGGGCCTTGAACTCGTCGGGCACGCCCCAGACGACCTCCCCTTGGAAGTGGAGTGTGACGGCGAGGGTCACGAGGACGCCGAGCGCGACGGCGGCACTGAGCCCGACCCAGACGAGACGGCGCCACGGGCCTCGATCGGCCGACACCAGGCCAAACGCCCCCGCGGCCACGAGCGTCGCGCAGAAATCCCCCGTGTAGCGGTGCGAAATGGCAATCGCGGCGAGGAGCGCCAGTGCCATGGGCGTGGAGCCGAGCGCGATCACAATCATCGGGACGCGCGTGGCCGGCCAGCGGAGGGCGGCCGCGATGCCGCCAAGGGCCAGCAGGCACAGGGCGGGCATCGCGTAAGGCAGGGCCAGCGTCGGCTCGTCGAGATCAATGCGGGCGGCGGCGTAGGAATCATCGTCGTGGCCCGTTTGGAAGAAGTAGGGGAACGTCGGACGAAACTGAAAATCGGGCCGCCAGAGGTAGCCGTCGAAATTGTGGCGTAGATTTTCGAGGTGAAAATTGCTCCCCTTCATCGCGGCGAGGCGGGCGGCATCGTATTGCACGTGATAGCGGAGCGGGGCGCCCTCGAAGCTTTCAAATTTCAGGTAGCTGACGGCGTTGAAGCTCAGGAAGCCGAGCGCGGCAAACGTCCCGATGCCGGCAAGCCGGACCAGAGACGGGCCGCCGGCCGGACGCAGCGCGATCAGCACGGCTCCGAATCCTAGCACAGCCAGAGCGAAGAGCCCCGCGGGTGGCCGCGCATGAACCGCGAGGACGCCGCAGGCAAGGGCGCCGATCCACGCGCGGCGATCGGGCGCCGCGAGCCACCGCAGGGTGAACCACGTGCTCCAGAGCGCGAACATCGCGCCGCACGCGATCGCCTCGTGATAGACGTAGGCGCGGCTGGCGAGGAAGAGCAGCGTCGAGCCGAGCCCGCTTGCGCTCACAAAAAGAACGGTCGCCATCGCCGACGGCCACGCGGCGGGCCCACGCGCGAGGCGCGCCACGTGGACCAGGACGAAATACGCCGCCACGAGCCAGCTCGCGAAATACAGCACGAGAAACAGCCGGGTGAGCCGGCCGAACCCGGCCTCGACTAGCGCAAATGGCAGCCGCAGCAAGGCGGGGGTCGGCCCGAAGTAGAGGTAGTTGCGCCCTTGGAAGACAAAAGACTCCGAGGTGCGCGCGGCGTCGGGCAAATCGAGCCGGCCCTGCAAAAGGCTGCGCGCCTGCCAGTCGTATTGTTCGCCGAAGGCATCGGGCGCGATCACCCGAAACGTGCCGCCGGTCAGGACGGCCGTGAAGACCAGCAGGCTGGCCGCGGCCGACGCGAGGAACCACCCGTGCGAGGGCCGCGGCGCGGCCGCGGGAAAAAGGCCCGGCGGATCCGGCGCGAACAACCAGGCGAGGATCCGCTGGCGGCGGGCGAAAATCACGTGGGCCACTCCGCCGGCGGCGGCGCTGAGCGCGAGGGCGCCGAGCAGGAGCCAGGCGCGCGATTGCAGCAACCACCCGACCCGCGACGCGAGGGCGAAGAAGCTGGCCGGGCCGTCGTGAAGCGCACGGCCGTCGGTCGCGGCGATTTTGCCCCCAAACTCCGGTTGCACGAGCGTGCCGCCGCAGGGATTGTGCGCGAAGTAGATCTCGGACGGCTTGCGCCGGTGGAAATAAACGGGAGCCTCGAGCAAGACGCCTCCGTCCATCACCACGCGCAGCGGACGCTGCTCGTGCGAGCGAAAACTCGCGACATGGGCGAGTGTCGGCAGGGTGATCTCCAGCCGACGTGCGGTCCCGGGTTTCAGCGCAAACCGCGCCGAGGCCGGGCCGCCCATGCCCCAGACATCGTAGAGGAGGACCGCCGTTTCCGCGTCGATGTAGCGCACGGCCAGAAAATCCGCCTCCTCCCTTTTTCCTGTCGTGATCAGCGGCTCGACGCGGCCGGCGCTGCCGGCGGGAAACATCACCGTCAGCGTGAGCGGCGAGGGCAGCGGCGGAAAGGACTCGCGCCACAGCAGCGCCAGCAGCACGGCCAGAGCCGCCAGGCCGCCCGTCGCGGCGGCCCCCCAGCGCGCAAAGCGCCCGGCCCGGCCCGTGGCGTTCATTTCTGCCCGAAGCCCTCGGCGCGATCGACGATGAACTTCGGGCGCGCGCGGACCTCCTCGTAGATGCGGCCGATGTATTCGCCGAGGATGCCGATGCCGATGAGCTGCACGCCGCCGAGGAACGAGATCAGGATGACCTGCGTCGGGTTGCCCCAGAAGATTTCGCGGCCCGTCAATTTGTAGAACAGGTAGATCGCCATCAGCAGGAACGAGAACCCGGAGACGACGAAGCCCAGCAGCGTGCTTAGCGAGAGCGCGTAGGTGGAGAAGCAGAAGATGCCGTTGAACCCGATGCGCAGCGAGCCGAGGAACCGGTTGTAGTTGGTCTCGCCCGCGAACCGCGCCGGCCGGTCAAACGGGATGATCGCCTGCCGGAAGCCCACGACCGCGACCATGCCGCGCAGGAAGCCGTGCGATTCCTTCAGCCGCACGACCTCGGCGACCACCCGTCGCGCCATCAGCCGGAAATCGCCGGTGTTGGGCGGGATCTTCACGTCGGCGATCTTGTTGATCACCTTGTAGCCGGTGGCGGCGACGACCTTCTTGATCCACGGCTCGCCGGTGCGGTGGCGGCGCTGCGGGAGCACGACATCGAAGCCCTCGCGCCACTTGGCGACCATCTCGCCGACGAGCTCGGGCGGGTCCTGCAGGTCCACGTCCATCACGATCACGGCTTCGCCGGAGGAGTATTCGAGCCCGGCGAGCGTGGCCATCGGCTGGCCAAAGCGGCGGGAAAATTTCAGGAGCTTGATGCGCGCGTCCGCCGCGCGGTGCTCGAGGATCACGTCCTCCGTGCGGTCCGGCGAGGGATCGAGCGAGAAGATGATTTCGTAGTCCTCCGTGATCGCGCCGAGGATCGGCCGGATGCGCCGGAGGAACTCGGGGATGTTCTTCTCCTCCTTGTAGACGGGGACGACGAGGCTGAGCAGCATGGGAAACGAGACGGACTAACCACTAATGGACACTAATGAACACTAATATTCGGGAGCTGGGGCTCCCTGAGGTTGGCCTTCATCGGTCACGGGAAAAATAAGCGCCAGCTATCGCGACTGCACCGCTCACCACTAACCAAGGAGCAAGTGGTTTTGGAATGGCGTGAATGAACTCGCTAGTTCTCACGCCAGAGCGGAAAACGTGGTCTTCCTGCGGAGTGTCGGTCTTGGCGAAGTGCATGACGGCGCCGGTGGGGAGCAGGGAAATCCCAACGATGAGCAGTGTAATCCTGAGTCTTTCGCGCGGCGTCATCATGGTGATGATTTCTCTTTTGGCCTATCGGGTATCGTTCACCACCGAATCCCCACCTCGTGCAGCCGTGCGGTGATCGCGCCCCATAAGCGCGCGTGACGGGCGTGGCGATGGATCGTAACGGCGTCGTCCTGGCGTTCGCCGTGGAAGCGCGTGCGGATGCGGCGCATCTCCTCGGCGCCGGTCGTGTGGATGGCCTGCGAGGTCTTTTGCTCCGCGTGCACGCGAAACGCGCCGAGGAAATACGGCACGCGCACCATGCGGCAGCCGGCTTGGTGGAAGCGCGCGAGCAGGTCCCAATCGAGCGCGAACTGGAACGTGGGGTCGATGCCGCCGACGCGGTCCCACGCGCGCTTGCGCCAGAAGAGCGTCTCCTGCGGCACGTAGTCGATCCACTCGAGCGTCTTCGGATGGTGGCGCGGCATGATCCAGCGGCCGACGTCGCGGTCGTCGTCGTCGATGATGATGCGGTGGCCGTAGATCACGTCGACCTCGGGATGCGCGGCGAAATACTCGCCGACAAAGCGCAGCGCGCCGGGGGCGAGCAGGTCG
>JAEUHB010000017.1 GCA_016794665.1 Opitutaceae bacterium | reverse complement strand
CTACGATTTGGCGAACGACCTCGGCGAGAAGACGGATGTCGCGGCGAAAAACCCGGCGCTCGTCGCGCGCGCCACGGAGCTGTTCAAGACGTCGCGATTCGACAACGAGCACTGGAAGCTGGCGGATGCGCCGATGGCGGGGAAGAAGAAGTGAAAGTGGAGCGCGTTGCCCTCAACGTGCTTCAGACGGATGTTAATCGAACATGATCCCAAGAATGGGGATTCGCCAAAATCGCGACTGAGAGAGGAAAGATGGAATTTGTCCCAAAATTCAAAGCCGATGGAAAATTGCACTCTTCAGCGGGGCAGTCTCGGTCTGGGTTTTGTTTTCAAACTCCGCTTTGGAGCACGTCGGATTCCTAGTTCTCCCGGTTTCTATCCTTGGTTCTCTTGTCGGTCACGTGCTCGGGGTCTTGTCGATAGTCGCAAAGGAGAAGCAGTGGTTTTTTGCGGTTCCGGCCATAGTGCTGGCGCTGGTGTGCCCATTCCATGTCATAGCCTCACTCCTTGAGACGAGCCGGTGATGTGCTGCGCTCCGTCCCATGACACTGCTTCAGTTGTCCGGCTAGGAAATTCTTCTCCGCCGGCAGCACCGCCAGTTCGAGCGCGCGTTCCAGCGCCGTGATCGCCTCGGATGGCTGACCGGCATCCTGCAACAACTGTCCGCGCACGGCGTGAAACAAGTGGTAGCGCTCCGGCGCGCGGCGATCTTTCAGCGCGGCGAGGGCGCGCAGGCCGGCCTTGGCGCCCTCGACGCGCGCGAGCGCCACGGCACGGTTGAGCGCGACGACCGGCGAGGGGTCGAGGGCGAGCAGCGAATCGTAGAGCTCGAGGATGTGCGGCCAATGCGTGGCGGCGAAGTTCGGCGCGGCGGGGCAGTGTTTGGCGGTGCAAAGAGACCCGATTTGCGGCGGGACTTTCTCGGCGCGTTGGCTATCGAGTGAAGCGTATGCTCACGCACTCAGCCTCCCTCCGCCGGGGCCAACGATTCGTCCCGGCGAGCATCCTCGGATTCTCACTCGTGCGCGCCGCGCTGTTTGGCGCCGACGCCCCGCGCGGCGGCACCCCGAATCCGGGCGCCGCCGCAGCGGGTGATCAGGTGATCACGCTCTCGGCGTTTTCCGTCACGGGTTCCAATATCCGCCGGCTGGAGGTGGAACGCGCCCTGCCCGTGAGCGTGGTGACGAGCGATTTGATGGAGGCGCGCAACGCGGCCACGCCCGTGGAGCTGTTCGCGACGTTGCCGCAGGCGCTCGCCATCCCGATCAACGAGACGAACTCCGGCGGCGCCACCGCGCGCGGCGACATGGCGGCGGTGAGCCTGCGCGGCGTCGGCTCCGGCAACACGCTCGTGCTTCTCAACGGCCGGCGCGTCGCCGCGTATCCCACCTTCACGCAGGAGAACAGCGTGCCGGCGACCTCGACCAACATCAACCAGCTCCCCAGCCACGGCCTCGCGCAGATTGATGTGCTGCGTGACGGCGCTTCCTCCGTCTATGGCTCCGATGCCGTCGCGGGTGTGGTGAACTACCTTACGAAGAAAAACTACGCCGGCACGGAGGTGGCGCTGCGCTTCGGATGGCCGGAGCACGGCGCGGGCGAGGACGTGCAGGGCACGCTCACGCACGGCCGGCCCTTCGCGGGCGGCCGCGGCCGCTGGCTCTCCGTCGTCGGCTACTACAACCGCAACGCGCTCTATTACGCGCACCGCAAGTTCTCGCGCGAGGCCAACAAGGCGCCGCTTGCGCCACCGCCGTTCGACAACCTCGCCGGCGTCTTCAACGACCGCGTCGGCCAGAGCCAATACCCGAGCTATCGCGTGGGCACGGCCACGGCCACGACCTACTTCGTGCCCACCGCGGCCGGCGGCCTTGCGTTCACGAACACAGCGCCGGCGCGCACCGGCGCGACGGCGGACTTTTTCTACAACATCAACCCCGAGCTCACCGGGCTGCCGCGCACCAACCGCACCAACGTCTTCAACCAGGTCGAATACGATCTCGCCGGTTCGCTCACGGCTTTCGGCGAGATCAGCTACTACCACGCGCGCTCCAACCTCATCCGCTACCCGATCCCGTATGCCTCCACGACCGATCGCGCGCTGATCGTCTCGGCGGACAATCCTTACAACCCCTACGGCTCGCGTTTCTTTTCCCCGACCGGGGCGGCCAACGCCGACGGCACGCCGCGGCTCACCGGCGCGCCGCAGCCGCTCACGGTGCTCTCCGCGCGCTTCATGGAGATGGGCCTCGAGCGCACGTCGATCAACTCCCGGAGCTACCGCGCGCTCGCCGGCCTCCGCGGCAGGCTGCCCGCGAACTGGACATGGGAGAGCGCCGCGATGCGCAGCGCGACCAAGACGCGCGACATCGCCGCGAACTCCCTGCGCGAGAGCCTGCTTCTGGCCGCCGCGCAGCGCACCGGTGCCACGGCCTACAATCCCTTCGGCTACACGTTCCGCGTGCAGGGCGGCGCCGTCGTGGCGGATCGGCCCTACGTGCATCCGCAGAGCGTCGTCGACGAGCTGACCGACGAATTCCGCACCGACGCGCAGGCGACGCTCAGCAGTGTGGATGTGCGCGCCTCGGGCGATGTGTTCCCGATTTGGAGCGGCGCGATTGCGCTCGCCGCCGGCGGCGAGCTCCGCCGCGAGACGCTGTCGTTTGTGCGCGCGCCCTTCGCCGGCCTCAATCCGCCCGGCTCCGGCCTCGACCTGAACAACAACGATTTCATCCAAGCCTCGCCCACCTCCAACATCAGCGGCCGGCGCACGGTCGGGAGCGGCTACGCCGAGTTGTCGGTGCCGCTCGTCGCCCCGCGCAACGATGTGCCGCTCGTGCGCTCGCTCGAGGCAGGCGCGGCCGTGCGCTTCGAGGACTACAGCGATTTTGGCCGGACGACGAAGCCCAAGTTCAGCCTCAACTGGCAGCCCGCCCAGGGCGTGATGCTGCGCGGCTCGCTGAACCGCGGCTTCCGCGCACCCAACCTTGCGATGCTCTACCTTTCGTCCCGCACCGTCGTCTCGACGTTTGCCGACTCCTACCGGAGCCCGATCACCGCGCTGCCGGCCGATGGCAACGCCACGCGCAACACCTTCGTCGCCGGCAACGCCGGCTTGAAGCCGGAAAACTCCAAGGGCGCCAGCGCCGGAATCGTCGTCGAGGTCCCGCGCGTGAAGGGTCTGAGCTTCTCCGTCGACTACTGGCGCATCCGGCAGGCCGGCATCATCGCGGCCGACACCGTGGCTGACGTGCTCGCGAGCGACGCCGCGCTGCTGGCCGCCGCCACGCAGGCGCAGCTGGCGAGCGGCACCGCGCTAGCGAACCTCAACCTCGGCAGCGGCACCGCCGGCTACCGGGGCGATCCGCGCGTCGTGCGCGCCGCCGCGATCAGCGCGGCGGAGGCGGCGCTGTTCGCCGCCTACAACGCCGCGCGGCCCGCCGCGCAGCAGCTGGGCGCCGTCGGCTCGCTGCAAAACGTGCTCCTCGCCTACACCAACCGGCAGGAGGCGTATTCCTCCGGCCTCGACTTCGGCGTGAACTGGCGCCTGCCCGCGCTGCCGCTCGGCCGCCTCGTGTTTTCGAGCGACTGGGCGCGGCTCCTGCAATCCTACACCACGCTGCCCGGCAGCGTCGTTCGCGACCACCGCATCAAGGAGCCCGGCTTCAACCAGTGGCGCGGCACGACCGTGCTCGCCTGGCAGCGCCAGGCGTGGAGTGCCAGCTTCAGCGCCTACTACATCAGCGACTACGCCGACACCGCCGCGACCACCACGCGGGCGGTCTACGAGAGTCTCGGTCAACCCGGCTACATCAAGGCGCTCAACGACCGCGGGAGCACCTTCTACTACTACCACGTCGCCGACTCGATCACCTACAACGCGCACGTCGGCTACAAGTTCCCGGCCAAGGCCCCGCGCCTGCTTGCCGGGACCGCCGTGCGCCTCGGCGTTGTGAACCTCACCGACAAGACCCCGCCGCTTACCTCGGATTTCCAAGGCTACACCCCGTCGGTCTACAACCACCTGCTCCCCGGCCGCACGTGGACGCTGCACCTCACCCGCGAATTTTGATGGGAGGCCCGCCATGACCAAAAACTTCGCCCGGTTTCTCGCCGCCGCGGCCACCCTGTTCGCGCTCGGCCTCACCGACGCCGTCGCCGCGCCCGCTTGGAAAGACCAAAAAACGATCACGCTGCGCTGGCCGCGGGCCGGTGGTGGTGGCGAGGTCAGCTTCACCCTCGTCGCGATCCAGCCCGGCACGTTTCTGATGGGCTCGCCCGCGGGCGAGATTGATCGCACGCCTGGCGAGGGCCCTCAGACCAAAGTCACCCTCACGCGGCCGTTCTGGCTCGCGGCGACCGAGGTCACCCAGGAACAGTGGGCGGCCGTGATGACCGGCGTGCCCGACCCGAGCCATTTCAAGGGTCCGCGTCTGCCCGTCGATCGCGTGGCGTTTGACGAGGCGATCGAGTTCTGCGCGCGCCTCAACGCCCGCTTCGCCGCCGAACTCCCGCCCGGCGTCAAGTTCACCCTGCCCACCGAGGCGCAGTGGGAATACGCCTGCCGTGCCGGCACCACCGGCCCCTATGCGGGCAACATCGACGAGATGTCGTGGTATCAGGCCAACAGCGGCTGCACGCCGATCCGCGATGCCGCCGGAAAGATCACCGGCTACAACGACGACGGCAGCTCCAAACCCGTCGCCACCAAAAAGCCCAACGCTTGGGGTCTCTACGACATGCACGGCAACGTCTGGGAGTGGTGCCTCGACTTCAAGTTCGAGCAGCTGCCCGGCGGCGCCGTGAGTGATTTGCGCGGGCCTCCCAACGGCACCGAGCATGCGCGCCGCGGCGGCGGCTGGAAGGGCGTCGCCACTGACGGCCGTTCCGCCGATCGCCACTGGAGCAAGCCCGATGCGCGCGGCCGCGGCCTTGGATTTCGCATCGCGGCGGTCTTTGCGCCATGAAGCGGGGCCTCGTGCTGGCTCTGGCGCTCGCCGCGGGCGCGATCGGCCGGGCGGAACAGGCCCGCGGGGTTGAGGTTTTGTGGGATACCTTTGGCGTGCCGCACGTCTACGCGCGCGACGCCGAGGGTCTCTTCTTCGGCTTCGGCTACGCGCAGATGCGGAGCCACGGCAACCTGGTGCTCAAGCTCTACGGGGAATCGCGTGGCCGCGCTGCGGAGTATTGGGGCGAGACGTTCCTTGAAAACGACCGCTGGGTGCACCTCAACGAGGTCCCGGGCCGCAGCGCCGCATGGTATGCGGAGCAGACGCCCGAGTTCCGGCGCTGCCTCGATGCCTTTGCCGCGGGCATGAACGCCTACGCGGAGCGCCACCCCGACGCGCTCGATCCCGAGCGCCGCCGCGCGTTGCCGATTACCGGGATCGATCCGCTTCAGCACGTCCACCGGATCGTTCATTTCACCTACATGAGTGGCGCGGCGAAAGTGGGCACCGCCGCCAGACCGCAGCCCACCGGTGAATCCAACGCCTGGGCCATCGCGCCGGCTCGCACTGCCGCCGGCCGCACGCTGCTGCTGATGAACCCCCACCTCGGCTGGGGTGACTGGTCCACCTACTATGAGAGTCACCTCGTGATGCCCGGCCACAACCTCACCGGCGCGACGCAGGTGGGCTTTCCGGTGCTCCGCTTCGTGTTCAGCGACGTCCTCGGCTTCACGCAGACCGTCAACAGCCTCGACGGCTCCGACCTCTACCGGCTCTCGCCGCGCGACGACGGCT
>JAEUHB010000222.1 GCA_016794665.1 Opitutaceae bacterium | reverse complement strand
CGCAACCGCCCGCGCGCCTATGCCCCGCCCGAGATCCCGCCGGGCGTCCTGCCGCGGGTGGAGGCGACGCGCCCATGAGCCGGGGCTTCATCGTGGGAGCGGTGCTCGTGTTCGCCGCGCCCGGCGCGGCGGCTGCCGAGGCGATCGCACCCGCGGCCGCGGAGCGCGTGCTCGCGGCGGTGGCGCGCTTCGAGGCGCGGATCGTCGCGACGATGGCCATGGACTATGCCTACACGGCCCACGACGCGATCGACCTGATTCAGGCCCTCGATCGCGATCTGCCGCCCGCGCTCGCCGACCGCCTGGTCGCGGGCGTCGCGCGTTTCTACTCCTGGCGGTCGGGCGTGGGCGGCTACGCCACGCTGTGCCAGCGCGCCACGCCGGAGCGCCGCGCCAAGTTGCTGCTGGCGCTCGATCCCCAATGGCGCGCCAACGTCGAGGCGGTGCTGCGGGTCGAGCCAGGCAACTGGTCCACGCTGCCCGATTGGCCGCGCTTCAAACAAGCCTGGCCGGCCCTGCCACGCGGAGCAAGCGGGCCCGTGAAATCCAAAAACCAGATTGATCTGCCGCGTGTGCGGCGCGAGGCGGTCTTCTCCGCCGATCTCGGCGCCTGCTTCGATCTCGCCTACGCGGCCTACTACGGCGCTGACACCCTGCAGAACGAGGGGCTGTTTCATTTCTGGGGCACCGTCGCGGCGGTCCTCGACCCCGTCGCAGGGGGGAAAATCCAAGCGCTCACGCCCGGCACGCCGCCGTTCTATCGCGCGCTCGCGGACGTCGGTTGCCGCTGGGGCATGGTGCAGCTCGCGATCGCGTTGCTCCCCGCGGACCGCACGGTCGTGCCGCCTGGCGAGGCGCGCCGCCTGCTCGAGACCGCCGCCGCCAAGGGCTACCCGGTCGCGCAAGCCTACCTCGATTGGCGCAACGTTCGCGAGCTGCCCGCGCCCCGGGAGCCCATCGTGATCCCGCGCCTCGATTTTGCGACTGGAGGCAGGACGCCCGAGGGCGGCGCGATTCGCGAACTGCCGGCCTACGCCACGCCGGTCACCCGGGTCGATCAATTGGCGGCGATCATCCCGGTCATCACGGCTGGGATCGAGCGCGCACTCGCCGATCAGGACCCCGTGGCGCTGACGCGGCATCTTGGCGCGTGGTCGCGCCAATGGGAGGCGGCGTTCAAGCTCTGGGAGCAGAATCGCACCCAGCGGCTGGCGCAGAATCCCGTCATCGGCACGCTGACGCGTGCGGCCGACGCCGCGTGGGCCGAGGGCCGCTTTGGCACCGCGTTGCTCGGCTGGCTCGCGCGCGATCGCTACCAGATCGAGGTCATGGTGCCCGTTGATCGCGAGTTGTTCATGCACGCCTCAAGCGACCATGGCTGGGCAAAGTGGCGGCGCACGGTGGCCGAGCAACTGGGCCGCGTGATGCCGGCGCTCGAGGACGCGGCCCTCGCGCAGCAGCTCGATGCCTTGCCGCCGTGGTCGCCCGCGATCCGGCATCCGCGCGAGGTCTTCTTCAACTGGCCGCGGCCGGTGCTCGAGCCGTGGCAAGGGTGGCCCGTCGAGTCGGTCAAGGCCGACGCGCTGCCGCGGCTGGTGCGCGACCCATCCGAGGTGCGTTTCGCCTCCTTCACCGTGGCGCCGCCCGCGACGCTGCCGCCGGCGGTCCAGCGCGGCTATCGCGAGGATTTCTTCCGCCGCGAGCAGGCGACGCCCGACTACGCGCGCTTGAAAAAGGAGCGCGCCGACCGGCTCGCGCAGTTCACGCAGCGAATCGCGGCCCTCGAGCAGCGCGTGCAGCGCGAGGTGCCGATGCTCACCAAGGTCGTCGGCACGCGGCAGGTGCAGGCGGGCACCGAAGTCGTCACGACCTCGCGGACGGGCATGCCCTTTGATCGGAAAGGGGTGAAGCAAGGCGACATCGTCATGGAGACCACCCAGCGGCCGGTCTACAAGACGGTGACCGATACCATCACCGTGCGCGATGAGAACCACCCGCTCGTGAAGGAACTGGAGAAGCTGAAAAAGGACGCGGGCGATTTTAAGCGGCAGCCGGAGCCCACGCCGCTCACGGGGAAACTGGAGCTCACGCGCACGGCCTTCGACCGCTGGTCCGCCGAGCCGATCGTGCCCGTGCGCCTCACGATTGCCGGGACGGTGCGGGCGCTGAACCTCACGGTGCCAATGACGCACGAGACCTCGCGCGCCTTTGGCACGCCGGAGACACCCGACGCGACGGGCGCCGAGGGCCTGCGCAGGAAGATGTCCGACCCCGCGAAGCTTGGCGCCGCCGAGGTGCATCGCGCCGTCGCCACGCTGGCGGTGCGGGAGCAGCTCGCGGAGCGCCTTGGCGCGGCGCGCGCGGAAAAGGAGGCGGCGCTCGTCGCGGAGCTGCTGTTTGGAATTCGGCGGCCGGATGGCGGCGTGATCAGCCTTTTGCGCGAACTTCACGATGGCCGGCCTTCGCCGATCGCGATGTCGGCGCCAACGCCCGTGGCATCGAAGGACCCCGGCGCGCCCGCTTTCACGGGCAGCTGGCCGGTGCCCGCCGGCGCCGAGCCCTCGGCCCGCGTGCCGGCCGGGCCGTTGCGCCTCGTGCACGATCCCGCGGCGGCGCGCGAGGCGCAGGCGCTCGTCGGCCGGCTCAAGGTGGCCGGGCTCGAGCTGGCCGTCGAGGCGCGCGCGCTGCCGCGGGGCAACCAGCTTTTCCCCATCCTGGCGTTTGCAGGGTCGCGGTCGGCGGACGTCGGCGTGTTTCTCTGGCACGCGGCGCCCATGCAGATGGCCGGGCTGCACTCCGATTCAACGGTGCCGGCCCACGAACTGCGGCTGCACGCCGGGCCGACGCCGCCGGATTTCGCGAACGGCATGGTGTGGATGCTCGCGCATCCCGCGCGTGTGGCCGAGGCCCGCGCGCTCGAGGCCAAGATCCGGGCGCTCGGAGGCGCCGCGGTATTCGTCGACATCTCGGTGAGCTGGCGCGGCGTGATTGGCCCCGGCCGGCCGGCGCGCACCCTGATCTCGCCGGAACCGGAGAGCCGCCTGCTGGCGGACGTGCTGGCCAAGGCCGGTCTCGCCGATGCCGGCCCGGTTGGCCTGCTCGCGTGGCCGCGGACCACCGCGTTGCCGCCGGATTTCGCCTTGGTGCTGCGCGCCCCCGCTGACGCGCCCGCCCAGGGTCTCGCGCCCGCCGACCTCAAGGCCCTCGGCGCCCCGGCCGACGACCGCATGTTGATAGTCAACGGCAGCCAGGTCCGCGCCGTCGCACCGCAGACCACGGCCAAGACTTCGCTCGGGTGGTGGTAGGGCGGGGTAGTTGCGCGTGGGGGAAGCCGTGGTGGGCGGGCGCTGGGTGGGCCTTTGTTGGGCGCGATCTCGCTCGACGCCGGCTCGTTCCCGCCGAGGCGCCGACCAAGGTCGGGGCCCTACGACTCCCCGGCTGGGTTCGGCTTATTCAGCCAGGCTCTCCGCGCCCCAATGCTTGCGGCCGAGCGCCGTCGCGAGCCGCGCGAGCAGGCGATGCTCGTGCCGGCGCTTCAGCGCGTGCTCCCAGATGCGCAGCACGCGCCAGCCGCGGTTGCGGAGCTCGCGGGTCACGCGGCGGTCACGCGCGCGGTTGCGCGCGATCTTCTCGCGCCAGAATCGCGCGTTCTGTCGCGGCTGGGTGCCGTGCACCGGACAGCCATGCCAGAAGCAGCCGTCAACGAAGACGGCGAGTTTCAGCTCGGGGAAAACAAAGTCCGGTCGCCCCGGCAGCGACGAGCCGCGCCGCCAGCCCGTGATGCCATGCGCGCGGAAGATCGCGATGAGCCGCAGCTCCGTGCCCTTGTTCCCGCGCCCGCGGATGAGCGCCATGAGCGCGGAGCGCTTTCGCTTGGAGAGGAAGTCGGGCATGGCGCTCGCCGAGCTTGGAGGGGATGCCTCCCTTGACAACCGTCAACCTGTCGAAAACCTAGAGAAATGCCGACCCTCTCGTTTCACGCGTCCGAGCCGATGTCGCGCCGCCTGCGCCAGCGGGCCCGCGCGGCGAAATTGCCGCTGTCGGCGTATCTGGCGGTCACCGTGGAACGGGGCTTGGAGCATGAGCCGCCCAAGGTGGCGCTCGGGGCGCTGGCGGGCACGGCGGCGCTCGCGGACAACTACGATCCAGTGGCGCCGGTGATCCCGGCCCGCGACTGGAAGCGATAGTTCGCGTTGTGCGCTTCGTCCTCGATACCCATGCCGCCCTGTGGGCGCAGGTGGATGCCAAGCGCCTGAGCGCGAAGGTGCGCGCGGCATTCGCGGGGCTGCCGCCGGCCGATTTGGCCATTTCCGATGTCAGCCTCACCGAGGCGGCGCGCCTGTTGTTCGACGGCCGGCTCACACCCGCCACCGCGGCGCCCGGTGTTTGGCTCGAAAGATTCGCCCTGTGTTACACCGTCATGCCCGTGACGTCGCGCATTGCGTGGGCCGCGGCGAGCTTTGCCTGGTCGCATCGAGATCCCTGTGACCGTCACATCGTCGCGACCGCGCTGGTGCAAGGGCTGCCGTTGGTGACCATTGATCCGGTGATGACGGTGTTTGCGCCGTCAGTGGGAGTCACGGTCGTGTGGTGAGGTGGCGAGAAAGCCGCGCAACGGCACCGGTGTGCCTTGGTCGAAGCGAATTCCCACGGTCGCCGCCCTCAGGCCTCGACGAGGCTGCGCTGGGCGTGTTCCAGCACGGCTTCAACCTGGCCGCGGGTGACGCCGGGAAACCACTCCAGGAAATTCTCCACCGTGGCCCCGCTTTCCAGATTCTCGAACAGTGCCTTCACCGGGACGCGCGTGCCCCTGAACAGCCAGACTCCGCTGACTTTCCCCGGAAGCCGCTCCACCGCGGAGCACTGCGACCAAGTGAGCACGCCGGGAAGTGCCGTTGGGGCGCGCCGAACGCAAGCCGCGCCTCGGGCTCTCGTCGCGTGAATTCTTTCGCGCAACTCCGACGTTCCCCGCCGAGGTGACGCCGACTTGAGGGCTGCCAGCACCCTGGGCGCGTGCTGCCGCCGCTGCGGGCTGTGCACCGGACAGCCATG
>JAEUHB010000488.1 GCA_016794665.1 Opitutaceae bacterium | reverse complement strand
CTTCTGCGTGGCGAGGTGCTGGTGGAGGTCGCCGAAGCCCTTCGGTCGCGGCGCGAGGTCGATTTCGTCGGCCGACCACGCGAGCGTGCGCACGGTGAGGCCGAGGCCGGGGTGGCCGGCGTGCAGCATCGCCTCGAAGTGTGGGTGGTCGTCGCCGCGCTCGAACAGCGTGTTGCCGATGAGCACGATGCGGTCGCCGCGCTCGAGGCGCAGCGGCAGCGCGGTGGCCACAGCCTCGACGGCGGCGGGGCGCGGAGCCTTCTCGTCCACGTTGAAACGCGCGAACTGCGGGTAGTCGGCGGGCTTGGGCACAGCCGCGAAGCCGATTGCGACGAGGAGGGAAAAGAAAACGCCGGGGCGGATCATGCCCCAGCGTTGCGCAGGGTCGCGTTGGACGGCGACCCGAAACTTTTTCCGAGCTTACTCCTCCACGTCGCGGCAGCGCTCCTCGATTTGCCGGGAGACGGTCTCGATCTGCTCCTCGGATAACGTCGCCTTGTGCGCACGCGTCACCGCGGCGGAGAGCAGCTTGTGGTTCACGACCGTGACCTGGCCGGGCACGACGGTGGTGACATACCAACCGGGCAGCACGAGGATGGGCTGAGCGGCGACCTCGACCCCGGTCATCTGGTGCAGCCACTCGCTGAGCCAGCGGGCGCGGGCCTCGGCCTGCTCGAGCGAATGAGACTCCTCGGTCCACGGCCAAATGAGGCGCTTGCCATCGTAGACGACCTTGTGCGGCTCATGGCCGGGGCGCGGGGGCTCCTTGCGGCGGGTCTTTGTCTCAATCGCAAAGACGCCGTTGGCGCCAATCACGATATGATCGATGTTGAACGGGTTGCCCGCCGGGCTCGCCGGCAGGTCATGGAAGACGCGGTAGCCACGCTCGGAAAGGCCCGCGAGCGTCTCGCCCACGGAGCGCTCGCCGAGGTAGCCGAGGCGGTCGTCGCGGTCGCGCAGCAGGCGGCGCAACGCCCAGTTGCCGGCGGCGATCAGCGTGCCGGCGAAAACCACCGCGATGATCGCGAGCCCGTAGCCGGGCTGCAGTTGCGGCGCTAGCCACGCGAGCAGCCCCACGGTGAGCAACCCTGCGCCGACGGGCGCGATGGCCGCGCCGCCGAGCTGGAGGAGGAAATCCTCGTCGAACTTGTTCATGCGCTGGCGCAGAGTTTCGCCGGGTCCGCGCAAGAGACGAAACTCCAGCGGGGGCGATTCGCGCCGGCGCTTGACGCGCCAGAAGCCGATGCCACCCACGCCGAGGAGAAACAACACGAGATAACCACTCAGGAATGCGGTCGCTGCGATTTGCGGGTTCATGCGCGCAGGCAAGCCCCGGCGAACCGGAAACCAAGGGGGGAGATTGCGCATCGCGGATTTTCGCCGGTTATTGCCAATTCGGCCTTTTCGTCCCGCGTGCCCCCGGTATGTTCGGGCGCGTCACGCCGGCGCGCCGCCGGCGCTTTGCCACCCGATGCCTCACGCCCCGCGCCTCGAAGATCTTTTCCTCACCCGCCGCGACTTCCTGCAGCGCTGCGGCATCGGCTTCGGCTCCGTGGGCCTCGCGTCGATGCTCGCACCCGAGGTGATGGGCGCCGTCGACATGGATCGGCCCCTCGCGCCGCGGGCGCCGCACTTTCTCGCCAAGGCCAAGCGCGTCATCCACATCTTTGCCAACGGCGGGCCGTCGCAGGTCGACACCTTCGACCCCAAGCCCGCGCTCGACAAGTGGCACGGCAAGCCCATCCCGCTCGAGCTGAAGACGGAGCGCAAGACCGGCGCGGCGTTCAAGTCGCCCTTTGCCTTCAAGAAATACGGCAAGAGCGGCATCGAGGTCAGCGAGCTGTTCCCGCACGTCGCCGAGTCGATCGACGAAATCGCGGTCATCCGCTCGATGCATGCCGACGTGCCGAACCACGAGCCGTCGCTCATGCTGATGAATTGCGGCGACGCGCGCCTCCCCCGCCCTGCGCTCGGCTCGTGGGTCACCTACGGCCTCGGCTCCGAGAATCAAAACCTGCCCGGGTTCATCGCGATGTGCCCCGGCTATCCGATCCAGGAATCGCAGAACTGGCAGAGCGCGTTTCTCCCCGGCATCTACCAAGGCAGCTACATCAACACCTCGTTCACCGAGGTGGAGCGCCTCATCGAGCACATCCGCAGCCCCGCCACCACCCGCGAGGCCCAGCGCGCGCAGCTCGATCTGCTGCGCCAGCTCAACGACCGCCACGCCGCGGCGCGCCAGCGCGAGGCGCAGCTCGAGGCCCGCATTCAGTCCTTCGAGCTCGCCTACCGCATGCAGGCGGACGCCACCGATGCGTTCACGCTCGCGCGCGAGCCCGCCGCGATGCGCGCGCTCTACGGCGACACCACGCAGGGCCGCCAGCTCCTCACCGCGCGCCGTCTGCTCGAGCGCGGCGTGCGCTTCGTGCAGGTCTGGCACGGCAACGGCCAGCCTTGGGACAACCACGACGACCTCGAGACCAACCACCGCAAGCTCGCCAAGGAAAGCGACCAGGCCATCGGCGCGCTGCTGAAGGACCTCAAGCAGCGCGGCATGCTCGACGACACGCTCGTGATTTGGGGCGGCGAGTTTGGCCGCACGCCCGTCGTCGAGCTGCCCACGCCCGGCGCCAACGCCGGCAAGGTCAACGGCCGCGACCACAATCACCACGGGTTCACCATGTGGATGGCCGGCGGCGGCGTGCGCGGCGGCCACGTGCACGGTGCGACGGACGAGTTTGGCTTCAAGGCCGTCGAGAAACCCGTGCACGTGCACGACCTGCACGCGACCATCCTCGCGCTGCTCGGCTTCGATCACGAGCGGCTCACCTACCGCCATGCGGGGCGCGACTTCCGGCTCACCGACGTGCATGGCAAGGTCGTGAAGGAGCTGATCGCGTGAAGCGTGCTCCTTTTTGTCATTCTGAGCGAAGCGAAGAATCCACCTGGACTCTCGCGTCGCGCAAAGGCTTCGGGGCTCTCGCTGGATTCTTCGCTGCGCTCAGAACGGCAAGCTGGGTGGTGGGCGTCGTGGTGAGCGCACGCGCCGCCGATCTCCCGCCCGAGCACGTCGAGTTCTTCGAGTCCAAGATCCGCCCGATCCTCGCCGAGCACTGCTACAAGTGCCACAGCACCGAGTCCGGCAAGTCCAAGGCCGACCTCCTCCTCGACACGCGCGACGCGCTGCGCAAGGGCGGCGCGACCGGCCCCGCCATCATCCCGGGCAACCCGGAGAAAAGCCTGCTCATCGAGGCCGTGCGCCACACCCACGCCGACCTCCAGATGCCGCCTGCCGACGAAGGCGGCAAACTCCCGCCCGACAAAATCGCCGCGCTTGAGCAATGGGTGAAAATGGGCGCGCCCGATCCGCGCACGGGCGGCAAGGCCCACCCGCTCGACATGGCCGCGGCGCGACAGCACTGGGCGTTTCAGCCGGTGGCGAAGCCCGCCGTGCCCGCGGTCAAGGACGCCAAGTGGGTGCGCACGCCCGTGGACAACTTCGTGCTCGCCGCGCTCGAGGCCAAGAAGCTCAAGCCCGCCGCGCCCGCCGAGGCGCGCACGCTCCTGCGCCGCGTCACATACGATCTCACCGGCCTGCCGCCCGCGCCGGAGGAAATGGAGGCGTTTGCGCGCGACTTTCCGCGCGACCCGCGCGCTTACGATCGTGCGGTCGAGCGGCTCCTCGCCTCGCCACGCTATGGCGAGCGCTGGGCCCGGCACTGGCTCGATGTCGCGCGCTACGCCGACACCCAGGGCTACCTCGTCGGCAACGCCGAGCGGCGCTTCCCGTTTTCCCACACCTACCGCGACTACGTCATCCGCGCCTTCAACGACGACAAGCCCTACGACCGCTTCATCGTCGAGCAGCTCGCCGCCGATCGCCTGCCCCTCGGCGAGGACAAGTCCGCGCTCGCCGCGCTCGGCTTCCTCACGCTCGGCCGCCGTTTCCTCGGCAACCAAAACGACATCATCGACGACCGCATCGATGTCGTCACCCGCGGCCTCATGGGCCTCACGGTCACGTGCGCCCGCTGCCACGACCACAAGTTCGATCCGGTGCCGGCCAAGGACTACTACTCGTTGCACGGCATCTTTGCCTCAACCGAGGAGCCCGCGGAGCGACCGCTGCTCGGCCCGATCGTCGAGACGCCCGAGTATCGGCGATTCCTCGAGAAAACCGCCGAGGCCGAGGCCAAGGTGAAGCAGCGGGCCCGCGCGGAAGTCGACAAGTTCCTCGGCGAAATCCGCGCCAAGACCGGCGACTACCTGCTCGGCGCGCACGATGCCGCCAAGCTCGGCAAGGACGACAAGCTCGACCTCTTCGCCGGCCCGCGGAAGCTCAACCTCACTTTCCTCAAGCGCTGGCAGGATCACGTCGCGACCGACGCCGCGAAAAAAGATCCGCTGCTCGCGCCGTGGTTCGCGCTCGCGGCGCTGCCGGAGGCGCAGTTTGCGGTTAAAGCCCGCGAGCTGATTGCTGCGTGGAAAAACGGCGTAGCGGAACGCGTGAGCGTTTCGCCCGGCCACGAAACGCTTACGCGTTCCGCTACGGAGCAAAGCAGTCCGCTCGATCCCGCCGTCGTCGCCGCCTTCGCGAAATCCGACACTCCCCTCGCCTCCCTCAAGGACGTCGCCGCCATCTACAACCGCCTCGCCGCCGACGCGGAAAAGGAAAAATCCTCCGACGCCACCGACTCCGCGAACTCCGATCGCACCGCTTTGCGCGCCGCGCTCCGTCGCGAGGGCGGCCCGGCCAATCCCGGCTACGACGCCACCGCCGCGCTCATCAAACGCCAGATCGACGCGCGCGTCGCTGACCTGCGTCGCGATGTCGTCGCGCTTCAATGGACCGAGGCCGGCGCGCCGCTGCGCGCGATGGCGCTGGTCGACAAGGCCCGGCCCGCGGACTCCCGTGTGCTGCTCCGCGGCAACCCCGCCAACCGCGGGCCCGAGGTGCCGCGCCAGTTCCTGGAGGTGCTCAGCCCTGCGCCGCGCGAGCCGTTCCGCGACGGCAGCGGCCGCCTCCAGCTCGCACACGCCATCGCCGACGCGAAGAATCCGCTCACCGCGCGCGTCTTCGTGAACCGCGTCTGGGGCTGGCACTTTGGCGCGGCGCTCGTGCGCACGCCGGGCGACTTCGGCGTGCGCACGGAGGCGCCCGCGCATCGCGCGCTGCTCGACTGGCTCGCGGCCTCGTTCACCGAAGGCGGCTGGTCCGTGAAGCAGCTGCATCGCACGATCGTCCTCTCCGCCACCTACCGTCAGTCCGCCGTCGGCCATGCCGCCGCGACCGCCGCCGATCCCGACAACCAGCTGCTCCACCGCTTTAATCGCCGGCGCCTCGAGTTCGAGGCCTTGCGCGACACGCTGCTCGCCGTCTCCGGCTCGCTCGACCTGCGCGCCGGCGGACTCTCCGACGACCTCGTGAAGGAACCGTTTCCCGTGCGCCGCACGATTTATGGCTTCATCGACCGGCAGAACCTGCCCGGCGTGTTCCGCACCTTCGATTTCCCGAACCCCGATGTGAGCAGCGCACAGCGCTTCGCCACCACCGTGCCGCAGCAGGCGCTCTTCATGCTCAACAGCCCGTTCGTGCAAGAGCAGGCCCGCGCGCTCATGCGCCGGCCG
>JAEUHB010000467.1 GCA_016794665.1 Opitutaceae bacterium | reverse complement strand
GACGAGATGCTCGCCTCCACTCTCCTCGGGCGGCGGGCAACTGCGGATGAGAGTGCGGCCTACCGTGGGGCTGGAGCCGACGTAGCGCTGCTCCTTTCGTCGCCGGCTTTTCAACGCTGCTGAGGGACGGAAATGGCGACGCAAGCCCTCATCACCGGCAATGGCGACCAACGCCGCACGCTCGTCGTGGTATTTCTCCGGGGCGCGGCCGACGGGCTCGCACTCGTGCCGCCGGTGGAGGACGAGCACTATTATCGGGCGCGCCCGCGGCTTGGCATCGCGAAAAAAGACGCGGTGCGCCTAGACGAACGGTTTGGCCTCCACCCAAAACTCGCGCCGCTTGAGCGTGCATGGCGCGAAGGTGACCTCGCGATCGTGCATGCCTGCGGCTCGGAGGACGGGACGCGTTCTCATTTCGAGGCGCAGGACTTGATGGAACACGGAGGGCTGGTGGCGGGTGGCTGGCTCGGGCGATTCCTGCGCGTGAAACCGGCGGCGGCGGGCGGCGCGCTTACATGCGTCGCCGTGGGCAAGGCATTGCCGGAGTGCCTGCTCGGCGCGCCATCGGCGACGGTGATGCAGGGGCTCGACGACTTTGCGCTTGGCGGGCGGACGCCGGCGTTTCGAACGCAGCTCGAGCGGCTCTACGCGATGGAGCGTGGGCAACTCGGGGTGGCGGCGCGTGACACATTCGATGCGCTCGTTAGGATCGAGGCGATGCGCGGCGCCGCCTACACGCCGGCCAACGGTGCGAGCTACCCGCGGGACGAATTCGCCACGGGCCTGAGCCAGCTCGCGCGCCTCATCAAGGCGGATGTTGGCCTCGAAGCCGCGTCGATTGACCTGCCGGGATGGGATTCACATTTCGCGCAGGAGGCGCGGGTCGACTTGCTGGCGGCGCGGTTGGCGGCGGGGTTGGCGGCGTTTCGCCGGGATCTTGGGGTGCGAATGGCGACGACGACGGTTGTCATCATGACGGAGTTTGGTCGCACCGTGGAGGAGAATTCGGCGTTCGGCACGGATCACGGGCGGGGCTCGGTGTTCTTCGTGCTTGGTGGTGGCGTTCGCGGCGGGCGCACGCACGGGGATTGGCGCGGGCTTGCGCCGGCGGGGTTGGAGAAACGTGGCCTGCTGGAAGGCTACGGCGATCTGCCGGTGTGGAACAACTATCGCGATGCGCTGGCACCGGTCCTGATACGCCATGGCGCGGATGCGGGCGGCCTAGCGACGGTGTTTCCAGAATATTCGCTCCGCCCGCTCCCGCTCTACGACTAGACTGAGACTATTTTAGCTGGAGATCTCCGAGCTGCGGAGGCGGCTGTGCGGCGGCATGGTGTCCCATAAGCTACGGTGCTCGAACTCGGTGAAACCCATAGTAAGCCGGCAGCTCATGATGCCGTCGGGATGGATGAACTTGTGGGTGTAGCGGTGGTTGGCCTTTGCGTGGTCGCAATCGGCTCGGTTATGAGATTGGTGGCCCGGATGTGAGAAGTGAGATGGGTCACGTGGGCGGGAGCGCTGACAGTGCGGACGCAACGAAATGCCACTTCGGCCCTGACTCGTCGCCTGGGCAAGAGCGCGCTATGGACGACCATCGATGCACGTCGATTCGATGCTCGCCCTGCGGGGATTCTTTGCCCCAACTCGGAGAGAACAGCTGTTAGGGCCAAAGGCGCAAAGTGGTTGCCGCTCAGGGTTGTTTGTTGCGGCGTGCGGGTGGGCGCAAAGGTGTCGAGAATTGCCGCGTCGTCTGGACTTGTGGCGTTGAAATTCAGTGGCGTGAGCAGGTAGCGCGCGAACTGATTGCCGTGAGCGTTTTGAAATCCTCAAGATTATGAGACGCCGACGGAGTCGAAGGTTGTCGCAGCTGTGGGAACCATGATGTTTGTTACTGCGAGACCGCTTAGAACTAAGCCCACGGCTTTTGTTGAGGTGGTAAACAGGGGTCGTTCGGCTTTCTTTGCGGGTGCGAGTGATTGTGTCGGCAGTCACAACTGTTTCTGGATATTCGTTGTAGGAACGACCGCAGGATATCCGACTGTCGGTCACCATGACCTCGCGAAACAGCCGTGAATTCAGGCCTCCCTTGTTTTTGGGGAATCCGCGACGATGGTTAAATTCGGTCAGGCAGCGGGTTGCGAATATACGGCGGATACCCATTGCAGTCCTGGGTATCGTTCTGGGTTTCCCGCTTGTGCCGCTGGCGCGATTGGGTGCCAATGATTTTTCTTGGTGTGATTGTTTCACGGGCAAAACTATTTGGGGTCGGCTTCGCTGCACGATTGATTTTCATGCTGTTGGTCCTCCCTCAGCTTGCGGTGCGGGCTCACGGCCAGGGCGCACCTGTTTCGGTTGGCGATCGAGTGACGATGTATGTCACTTCTGACGGTTGGCCGACGCCGACCCTGCAGTGGCGCAAGAACGGCGCACCGATTTCCGGGGCGACTAGTTCAACATTTGTAATCGCATCAGCGAATACGAATGACGCCGGTGCCTATTCCGTCGTGGCCACCAATTCAGTAGGAACGGCCACCAGCCCCGATGAGGTGTTGGTTGTTAACGCGGCGCCGTCGAACGTTTCGCCTACGATTCAGACACAACCCGCCTCGTCCCAGTCGGTGCAGACGGGTGCTTCTGCCAGCTTTAGTGTCGTGGCCACTGGCACGCCGTCGCCGACCTACCAATGGAGGAAAAATGGCTCTAACCTCGCCGGCGCAACTAGCGCGACGTTGGCTCTGACAGCGCTCGCGACGAGCGATAGCGGAACCTACACCGTCTTGGTTTCCAATCTCGCCGGCAGTGTCGTCAGTTCCGACGCAGTTCTCATTGTCACGGAACTAGCGCCCCCGGGTGTCGCGCCGAGCATCCAAACGCAGCCCGCTTCGCAGACGGCCCAAACGGGGGGGGGCGCAAGCTTTAGCGTCGTGGCGAGCGGGACCCCTGCGCCTTCGTATCAATGGCACAAGAACGGCGTTAGCCTGGCCGGGGCGACCGCGGCAACTCTCGCGATGACGGCGGTGACGACGAATGACAACGCTTCGTATACAGTTGTAGTGTCCAACACCGCTGGGAGTGTCACGAGTGCTCCGGCGACCCTCACGGTGACCAATGCGCCGCAGGGCGGCGCGCCAACCATCCAGACTCAGCCCGTCCCTTCGCAGACCGCCGCAATCGGTGGCGCAGCCAATTTCGCTGTCGCGGCCACCGGCACACCTACGCCGAGTTACCAATGGAAGAAAAACGGCGTGGACCTCGCCGGAGCGACTGCGGCGACGCTGGTGTTGGCGGCACTTACGACGAACGACAATGGCACTTACACCGTGCTCGTTTCGAATTTCTCTGGCAGCGTGACTAGCTCGCCGTCGGTTCTCACGGTGACTGATCCCGGGGTCGGCAACCCTCCTCCCCCTCCACCGCCGCCTCCTCCGCCCGCCAACGTTGCCCCGCAGTTTACCCAACACCCGATCGCGTCCCAATCGGTGACCGCGGGAGCAACCGTGGTATTTTCCGCGACGGCATCCGGTTTGCCCGATCCTGAGCTCCAATGGCAAAAAAACGGCAACGCAATCGCCGGCGCGACGAACTCGACCCTCACCCTCACCGGTGTCGCTGGTTCGGATGGCGGCAGCTATGTGCTGGTTGCCACCAATATTGCCGGCACCGCGACGAGCAATGCGGGAAGCCTCACGGTTGTCGCTCCGACCGCCCCCCCGCCTCCTCCTCCGGCTCCCCCGCCGCCTCCACCGCCCGGTGGCGCCAACTCCGCGCCGGTGATCAATTTGCAGCCGGTCTCGCTGCAGACTGTTGTTGCCGGAAACTCCGCCTCGCTTTCGGTGCTAGCCAGCGGTTATCCAACCCCCGGATACCAGTGGAGGAAAAACGGCGTGCCGATCAGCGGCGCGACGGGCTCCACGATTTCGATTTCCTCACTCACGGCTGCGGATGCGGCTGTTTATTCCGTGGTTGTTTCCAACGCCCTTGGCACGGCCGTCAGCGCCACTGCCACGCTCGTGGTGCATTCGCGACCCGTGATTGTGCGGCAGCCGGCAGCTCAGGCGGTGGCGGCGGGCTCCCGGGCTGTGCTCGGCGTGGGGGTAACTGCGATTCCCGGCCCGGCTTACCAGTGGCGTCGCAACGGCGTTGCCATCGCTGGGGCGACCGCCGCGGTCTACCAGATTCCGGCGCTGACGGCGGCTGAGGTTGGGATTTACTCGGTTGTCGCCACCAATCCTATCGGCAGTGTGACTAGTTTCGACGTGCCGGTGCAAATAGCCGCGCCGCCTGTAATAACCCAACAGCCGGAGAATCAGACCGTCGCGGCGCAGAATAACGTCACCTTCTCGGTTGCTGCCTTTGGTGCGCCGGCACCGGTTTTTCAGTGGAAGCGCAACGGCGTGCTGCTGCCGGGCGCGACGGGCGACACGCTGTCGCTCAAGGGTGTCACCCCTGCGGACAACGGGGTCTATTCGGCAGAGGCGTCAAATTCCCTTGGCTATGCGATTTCTGCCGGAGCTCGACTCACCGTGAGTGACGTCGGTAGCGCAAACCCGGCGGCGGGTGGCGACGGAGCGTCGTCGCAGCCGACTACGCCAGCCGTGGTCGCGTCCCGTATCGTTAATCTATCCGTTCGCTCTCTTGCGGGCGGCGACTCGGGCGCGCTCATTGTTGGTTTCGTGCTCGGCGGCCCAGCGGGCAAACCCATCCTCGCCCGCGGCGTGGGCCCGACGCTAGGCGTTTTCGGCGTTGCGGGATCGCTCTCGGATCCGACGATGGGCATCTACTCCGGTGGCAACCTCACCTCCTCCAATGACGATTGGAGCTCCAATGCAAACGCTGCGCAGATTGCTGACACGGCTGGGCGGCTCGGCGCGTTTAGCCTTCCGGTGCAGAGTGCCGACGCTGCCCTCATGCCCACGTTGAGCGCGGGCGCATACACTGTGCAGGTTGCTGGCAAGGGCACCGCGAGCGGTGTGACGCTTGTCGAGGTCTATGATGCCGCCGTCGCGTCCGGTGGGAGCCTCATGAACCTCTCCGTGCGTGCCCAAGTCGGCGCTGGCACTGAGGCGCCGAGCCTCGGGTTTGTCATCAGCGGGACGACTCCCAAACGCGTTATGATTCGTGCCGTCGGTCCCACACTGGGTGCGTTTGGCGTCGCCGATGTGCTCGCCGATCCACGTCTTCAGGTGTTCCAGGGCAATACGCTCGTGGGCGAAAATGATGACTGGGGTGGCGGCGCTGCGCTTGCGACTGCGTTTGCCTCGGTAGGAGCCTTTCCGTTGGCGGATGGTGGGAGCAAGGATGCAGCGTTGGTTGCGACGCTCGTTCCCGGTGCCTACACCGTGCTCGTGTCTGGGGTTGGTAACACCGCGGGAGCGACCCTCCTCGAAGTCTACGACGCCCCTTAGTTTTTCGGCGCTGGGTGGCGCTCGGCTAATTTCGGCGGAGCCCATTGACGGCGGCAGGGATTTGCGGCACAGCCTTTTCGGCCCCCCTGCGTCCTCCGTCCCATGCGCCTCCCCCTTGCCCTGCCGTTGGCCTTCGCCACCGCTTTCGCCGCGGAGGACCGCCTGACCTTTAACGAGCACATCCGCCCCATTCTGTCGGACAACTGCTTTGCCTGTCACGGTGTCGACGCGGCGCACCGCAAAGGCAAACTCCGCCTCGATACCGCCGACGGTGCAACCGCCCCGCGCGCCGGCAGCCTGCCCGCAGTCACGCCTGGCAGCCTCGAGAAGTCCGAACTCTGGCAGCGCGTGATCAGCTCTCACGATGACGAGGTGATGCCCCCGCCGGAGTCGCAAAAAAGGCCGCTCACAGCCGAGCAACGAGGCTTGATTAAACGCTGGATTGAAGCGGGGGCCACCTACCAGAAACACTGGGCTTATGAACCCGTGGCACGGCCGTTGCCTCCCGCGGCGCAAGGAGGGGCAGGTGATCACCCGGTCGATCGATTCATCGGCGCCAAGCTCGCCTCGAGGCGCCTGACGCTTTCGCCCGAGGCGCCGCGCGACGTGCTCCTCCGCCGCGTCACGCTCGATCTCACCGGCCTGCCGCCCACGGCTGATGAGCTTGGGGCGTTTCTTGCGGATGGCGCTGCCGATGCCTACGAGCGCGCCGTCGATCGGTTGCTTGCCTCGCCGCGCTACGGCGAGCAGTTCGGCCGCCATTGGCTAGACGCTGTTCGCTACGCCGATACCCACGGCCTGCACCTCGACAACATCCGCATGATTTGGCCCTACCGCGACTGGGTCGTTTCAGCCTTCAACCGCAATCTCTCCTTCGATCACTTCACCGTCGAGCAGATCGCGGGCGATTTGCTCCCGGAGCCGCGCATCGACCAGCTCGTGGCCTCAGGTTACAACCGCAACCACCTGACCACCTCCGAGGGTGGCGCCATCGAGGCCGAGGCCGAGATGCGCAACACCGCCGACCGCACCGACACGACTGCCGCCGTCTGGCTGGGCCTCACGGCCAACTGCGCCTCGTGCCATGACCACAAGTTCGACCCGCTCACCCAGCGCGAATACTACTCGCTCGGCGCCGTGTTCAAGGGCCTCGCCGACCGCGTATGGGATGGCAACATACCGCGACCAGGTCCCCTCGTGTTCCTCGCCAACCCGGCGCAGGAGAAACGCCTCGCGGCGATCGCGGCGGCGCTCCCGCCTTTGCAGGCCGCCCTCTCGGCCCGCGCCGATGCGCTCGCCGCCAAGGCCACGGCCCTTTCGATTGCGAAATCAGCCGACCCCGAGGCGGAAATGACCGGTGACAAGGCACCGCGGAAGCCGGTCAGCTACGAGGTCGTCTGGGCGGAGGATGGCGACATGCCCACGGTGGCAAATTTCGGCCAGCCTCCTCCTGCGGGCGAGTGGCGTGGCGGGGTGGGGGTTCCGTTGATCGCCGGCCAGCGCGCCCTGTGGCTCGACGGCTCGCATGAGCGGCCGGTGAACTTTGCCGGTGGCGAAGTGAAGCTCATCGTGCGCACGGCGGCGAAGGCGTTTGTCTACCTGCACCCCGACGCCGCGCGACCGCCACGCGCGGTAGGCCTTGAATTCATCGGTGAGGAAAAAACCAAGCGCGTGATTTGGGGCGACCCTGAGGCGTTCGGCCCGGATGCCGCCAAGAATGCCCTTCTGGCCGGCCCCATGCCGCCGGCCGGGCAGTATTCGCGCCTTGAGATCGATGCGGTGAAGACCGGCCTCGCGGCCAACAAAGCCTACACGGGCTTGCGCCTAATGCAGAGCGACGGTGCCGCTTGGTGGGATCACGTAGGGGTCGCGTGCGCGAGTCCGACAGCGAACGCTGATCCTTTACTCACCTCCTCGGCGTGGATCAGTTCCTTGCGAAATTTCGCCCGGGACATGCTCACCGTGCCGTTGCCGCATGATATCATTTACCTCATCGGAGTCTCGGGCACGCAGCAGAACGAGGAGGAGAAAAGGCGCATCGCCAAGTTCCACCGCGACTACATCTACGGACCCACGCGGGGCGCGCTCGAGGCTGAAGCCCGGGCTGTCCGCGAACTTCTCGTCGAACAGGTGCACTATGAGGTGACGCTGCCGAGCTCGCTCGTCTCGCGCGAGCTGCCCGAGCCGCTCCCCGCTCACATCATGGTCCGCGGGCAATACGACAAGCCGGGCGATCGCGTCGAGCCCGCCACGCCGGCCTTTCTCCCGCCCGCGAAAAAATCCGGCGCCCGCCTGACGCGCCTCGACTTTGCACGCTGGCTCGTGGATCCCGCGAATCCTTTGCCGGCGCGGGTCACCGTGAATCGCTTTTGGGCGCAGCTCTTCGGCGCCGGCCTCGTGCGCACGCCGGCCGACTTCGGCTCGCAGGGCCTGCCGCCGACGCACCCGGAACTGCTCGACTGGCTCGCTGACGAGTTTGTGCGCGGCGGCTGGGACGTGAAGAAGTTTGTCCGTCTCCTAGTCACCTCGCGGGCCTACCGGCAAAGCTCCGCCGTGAGCCCGGCGCTGCTTGAGGCCGATCCGGAGAACAAGCTTCTCGCCCGTGCGGCCCGCCCGCGCCTCGATGCCGAGGTGCTCCGTGATCAAGCCCTTGCGCTCGGCGGCCTTTTGCGGCCGGAGATCGGTGGTCCGCCGGTGCGCCCCTACCAGCCGGTCAACATCTGGGAGCCGGTCGCCTTTGGCGGCAGCAACACGAAGACCTACGTGCAGGACAAGGGCCACGCCCTCTACCGTCGCAGCCTTTATACGTTTTGGAAGCGCACCGCGCCTGCCCCGGCGATGGTGACTTTCGACGCGCCGTCACGGGAGAATTTCTGCCTCGTCCGGCCGCGATCCAACACACCGCTGCAGGCCCTTGCGCTCATGAACGACGTGCAGCAGTTCGAAGCCGCCCGCGCGTTCGCTGAGCGGTTGCTCTCGCGCCCGAGCAGCGAGGCCGACCGCCTCGCCTTTGCCTTCCGGAGTGTTGTCGCCCGCGAGCCGCTGCCAGCAGAGAAAAAGCTTTTGATGGACACGCTCGCCAAGCACCGCGCGCATTTCGCGAAGAACGCGGAGGCTGCGAGCGAAGTGATCAGTAACGGCGAGTCCAAATCCGCGACGATGTTTCCGGCGGGCGAATTCGCGGCTTGGACGATGGTCGCTAACCTTTTGCTCAACCTCGACGAGTCCGTTTGCCGCAACTAGAGGCCGCCGCGACGACATGAACCCCGCCCACGAATTCCTGAATCACCTCACGCGCCGTCAGTTTTTCTCCGGGGCCGGCCTTGCGATGGGCGGCGTCGCGATGGGCCTCCTCGCGCCGCGCGCGCGCGCCGCTGCCGCCGGGCCCCGCGCGCTCGAGGCTCGTGTGCATCCGCCGCTGGGCGGATTTCCTCACTTTGCGCCGAAGGCGAAGCGGATAATCTATCTCCACATGAACGGCGGGCCCTCGCAGCTCGACACCTGGGACTACAAGCCGGCCCTCCAGGAACGCTTCGATCAGGACTTGCCTGAATCGATCCGGCAGGGCCAGCGCATCACCACGATGACGAGCGGCCAGACGCGGTTTCCCGTCGCCCCCAGCATCTTCAAGTTTGCCCAGTTCGGCCAGAGCGGCACCTGGGTGAGCGACCTGCTGCCGTTCACGTCCAAGATTGTCGACGACATCGCCGTCGTGCGCAGTGTCCACACCAACGCCATCAACCATGACCCGGCCTGCACGTTCCTGATGACGGGCAGCGAGATTCCCGGCCGCGCCAGCCTCGGCTCCTGGCTGAGCTACGGCCTCGGCAGCGAGAACAACGACCTGCCCGCTTTCGTCGTGCTCACCCCCAAGTTTTCGCCCAAGGTCGCCGCGCAGGCGCTCTTCACGCGGATGTGGAGCAGCGGCCCGCTGCCGACCTCGCATACCGGCGTCGCGCTCCGCGCGCAGGGCGATCCGGTGCTGTTCCTCGACAATCCCGCCGGCGTCGATCCGGCGACGCGCCGCGCGATGCTCGACTCGCTCGGGCAGTTCAACCAGCTCGCGCACTCCCGCTACGGCGACCCCGAGACCCTCACGCGCATCGCGCAATACGAGATGGCGTTCCGCATGCAGACGAGCGTTCCGGAGCTGACCGACTTCAGCAGCGAGCCGCAGTCCACCCTCGATCTCTACGGACCCAGGGTGAAGGAGCCGGGCTCTTTCGCCGCGAGCTGCCTCCTGGCGCGTCGGCTGGCTCAGCGCAACGTCCGCGTGGTCCAGATCAACCACCGCGGCTGGGACCAGCACGGCACGCTCCCCGAGCACCTGAAGATTCAGTGCCTCGACACCGACCAGGGCTGCGCCGCGCTGGTCACTGATCTCAAGCAGCACGGTTTGCTGGAAGACACGCTCGTGGTTTGGGCCGGTGAGTTCGGCCGCACCGTGTATTCGCAGGGCACGCTGACCAAGACCAATTACGGCCGCGATCACCACCCGCGTTGTTTCAGCGTGTGGCTCGCCGGCGGCGGCGTGAAGGGCGGCGTCGTGCACGGCGAGACCGACGACTACTCCTACAACATCGTCAAGGACCCCGTGAGCCTGCACGATCTCAACGCCACGTTGCTGCACTGCCTTGGCATCGACCACTCGCGCTTCACGTTCAAGTCGCAAGGGCTCGATATGCGTCTGACCGGCGTGGAGCCGGCGCGCGTGGTGAAGGAAATCCTCGCCTGACCCGCGGCCGCGGCGCAGCCGGCAGAGGCTGCGCACAGTCCTCCGTTTTCCATGATCACCTCCCGTCGTCGTTTCCTAGGCTGTTTCCTCGGCAGCCTTTCGTCCTTAGCGTCGGTTATATCGATTGCGGCCGAGGCGGCGAAGAGCAGCTCAGCCCACTCGGTTGCGGTGGTTGCGACGCGGGCGACGGCGGCCTATGCGCGCGGAGAGACCGTGGAGTTTGCCGTCCGGGTCGCCCACGAGGGCAAGCCGGTGTCAGCCGGAGTAGTGGAATGGACGGTGAGCAAGGACGGCGTCCCTCCCGTGAAAACCGGTCGCGCCACCCTCAAGGATGGCGGGACCACGATCTCGGGTTCGCTCGATGAGCCGGGCTTTCTGCAGTGCCGGGTGACGTTTCAACCCACGGGCGGCGGCGCCAAGATCACCGCGCTGGGCGGAGCCGCGATTGCGCCGAAAGAGATCAAGCCGAGCCTGCCGGTGCCGGACGATTTCGACGCCTTCTGGTCCGCGCAAAAGGCCAGGCTTGCGGCCGTCCCGATCAACGCCCGGTTGACGCCGGTGAAGTCCACGAGCGCCAAAGCCGAGGCCTTCGATCTTCAGGCCGACAGTGTCGGGTCGCCCGTCTCCGGATACTTTGCCCGCCCCGTCGGCGCCAAGCCGCGGAGCCTTCCCGCCATCCTCACCGTGCACGGTGCCGGCGTGCGGAGCGCCGGGCTCTCCGGAGCCGTCGGCTGGGCCGCCGAGGGCGCGTTGGCGCTGGATATCAACGCCCACGGCCTGCCCAACGGCCGCGAATCCGCCTTTTACTCGGCGCTCGCCGAGGGCGAATTGAAGGACTACCGCCGCGCCGGCCGCGAATCCCGCGACACGATTTACTTCCTGGGCATGTTTCTGCGGTTGATTCGTGCGATCGATTTTCTGACGGCACAGCCGGAGTGGGACGGCCGCACCGTGGTTGTTTCCGGATCGAGCCAGGGCGGGGCGCAGGCGCTCGCCGCCGCCGGCCTCGATCCGCGCGTGACGTTTTTTGCCGCCGGCGTCGCGGCGATGTGCGATCACACGGGCCCGGTGGCCGGGCGCGTGGCGGGATGGCCGAAGTTCATCGAGTCGGCGGAGCGGCCGCCGCCGGCAACGGTCGTCGCCGCCGTGCGCTACTACGACGGTGTCAACTTCGCCGCCCGCGCGCGGGCGCCGGGCATTTTCACGGTCGGATTCATCGACACGACGTGCCCGCCGACGAGCGTGTATGCGGCCTACAACGCGCTCGCGGCGCCCAAGGAGATTTTCCACGACATCGAGGCCGGCCACACCAACACCCCGGCGGCATCCGCCTCGATGCGCGAGGCGGTGCGCCGACACCTGCGTCGCTAAGGTGGCGCGCGGGCACGGCAGCTAAAACGGAATGTGGGCTTCCCGAATGCCGCCGCCGCGCGTGATCGTGTTTGCTATCTCAGTGATTTCAGGTGCGCGAAGAGATCGCTGACTTGTTCGGGCGCCAGGCCCTCTAGCAGGCCGTCGGGCATGAGGGAGCGGCGGGTGTGGCTGGCGGAGCGCACGTCGCGGCGCGCGATGCGGCGTTCGCCGGAGCCGGGGATGCGCACGACGACGGCGTCGGCTGTGTCTTCGACGAGAAACCCGTCGATGATCGCGCCGTCGCGCAACACGACCCGGAAGGTGCGGTAGGCGCCCTCCATCGCGGCGCTCGGGGTGAGGATGTTGCGGAGCATCGCGTCGACGCCCGTGTGGCCCACGCCGTCGAGCGGTGGCGCGATCTGGCCGCCTTGGCCGGCGAAGGCGTGGCAGCTCAGGCACAGTGCGGTGAAGAGCTCCTTGCCGCGCTCGGGATTGCCGCGGGTGTTGGCGAGCGTGCGGAAACGCGCGAACTTCGCGGCCTCGGCGGCGGCCTCCGCGGGCGTGAGTTTCCATGGCTCGGAGCCGTCGTTGTCGCCGCCGAGTCGCTGCCAGAGCTGGCCAAAGCGCTCCTCTTCCGGGCGCAACGCGCGCAGACGCTCCAGCGTCGAGAGCCCCAGATCACCCTCGGCCACCGCGCCCGAGCGGAGGCCGGCGGCGATAGCCTCGGCGCCGGCCGGCGAACCGGACAGGCCGTGCAGGGCGCGGCCCCGCTGCGCGGGCGCAAGGCGAGCGAGCAACCCCACGACCCGCGCGCCGATCACCGGATGCGGCTGGGCGAGCAGCGCGGCCAAGGCGTCGTCGCGCACGCCGGCCTCCGGCGCTTGCGCGGCAAGGCGCGCGAGGAGGTCAGGATCTCCCGCCTGGAGGTCGGCGAGCGCGCGGAGCGCGGCGGGGACCACAGGACGGCGGGGCTCGAGTCCGTGGGTCGCGAGGATCTGGCCGAGATCCGGCGCGAGGGCGTTGAGTCGAAACGCGCCCGCGACCTCGGCGCCGAGCGCTTGGTCGGCCGGGACCGAGACGGCGAGTTGGGCGCGGGCGGCCGCCGTGAGCGCGGTGTAAAACGCGCCGTCCGGCGCGGCCCCGCGGGTCTCGAGCAGCGCGCGCAACGTGGCCGGGCGCGTGGCTGGCGCGGACAAAGCCTCGCCGAGAACGGCGCCAATCGGCGGCTCCGCGTGGTGCCGTGCGAGCAGGCGGATTTCCTCGACCTCTAGCGGGCGGGAAAGACGCGGGCGCAACGCCGCCAACGTCAACGCCGCCGGACGATCGCCGAGCGCCAGGGCCGCGAGGGCCCGCGCTTCGTCATCAGCGGTGCCCGCCAGCAGCGCGCGCGTCGCCGCGGGATGCGTCTCCATCGCCCACCGCGCGAGGTAGCGCTCGAACTCCCGTTCGTAGCGCGGCCAGGCCTCGGCGGCGGGGAGCGGCGTGCGCGCCAGTTGTGCCGCCGCGGCGACCACCGCCGCGGCATGAGGCACCCGCCGCAGCGCGTCGCCGAGCGCGGCGCGGACGGCGGGATGCGGGTCGGCGGCGAGCTGCTTCGCGATGGCGGAACAGTCCGCCGCCGCGGGGACGAAGCCCGCCAGGCGCGCGGCCTCGCGGCGCAGCGCGGGCGTTGGTTCGGCGGCAAGGGTGCGCAACAACGAGACTGGAAC
>JAEUHB010000433.1 GCA_016794665.1 Opitutaceae bacterium | reverse complement strand
TTTTCTTTCTGTTCACCTCCGCCGCCGCGCTCGCCGCCGCTCCCGCAAAGCCGAATGTCCTCTTCATGATCATCGATGATCACGGGCCGGGGCTGCACAGCGTGCTCCAGCCGCAGTCGCGCATCCGCACGCCCAACATGGAGCGGCTCGCCGCGCGCGGCACGTGGTTCACGCGCGCCTACGTCGATGCGCCGGCGTGCTGCCCGTCGCGCACCGCCTTTCTCACCGGCGTCCACGCGGCGAAGTCCGGCGTCTATTTCAACAGCCAGGCCTACCGCCGCACCACGACCGCGATCGCGAAGGTCGAGACGCTGCCCGGCTGTTTTCTGCGCAACGGCTACCTCACCGCCGGCTACGGCAAGATCGCGCACAACCGCTACCTCGAGGACGACCGCGGCGACTACACGCCCGGTTTCTACAAGATGCTCAATCGCGCCGCCGACGTGACCCACACCGACTCGGCGCTCCTCCGGCAAATCATCCCCGGCACGCTCCAGAAAATGTGGTCGAGCTCCTGGGACTACGGCGTGCTCCCCGACGACTGGGATCGCGGCGATCCGAAAAAGATCCAGCAGGACACCGAGCAGGCCGACCGCACGATCGCGCTCCTGCGCGCGCCGCAGGGGCAGCCCTTCTTCGTCGCCTGCGGTTTCTGGCGCCCGCACGTCTCGTGGACCGTGCCGCAGCGCTACTTCGACCGGTTCCCGCCCGACACGATCGAGATCACGGCCGGCTACAAGCCCGACGATCTCGAGGACTTGCCGAAGCCTGCGCGCTGGCTCGCGACGCACCGCGGCGAGCACGACTTCATCGTGAAGAACGGCCTCTGGAAAAAATCCCTCCAAGCCTACTACGCCTCGATTGCCTACGTGGACGAGCAGATCGGGCGCGTGCTCGACGCGCTCGAGTCCGGTCCGCACCGCGACAACACGATCGTCGTGTTCTGCTCCGACAACGGCTGGCACACCGGCGAGAAGAACCACTGGTCGAAATTCTACCTCTCCGAACTCGCCAACCGCGTCGTATTCGCGATCTCCGGGCCCGGCCTGAAAAAGCAAGTCAGCGACACGCCCGTCGGCCTCATCGATGTCTACCCGACGTTGCTCTCGCTTTGCGGCCTCCCCCGGCCGGCGACGCACAGCCTCGACGGCTTCGACCTCGCGCCGATCCTCCGCGGCGCCTCGCGGGATCGCGGCGCGCCGGTGCTCTCCACCTATGGCCAGGGCAACCACTCGCTCCGCGACGCGGGCCATCGCTACACGCGTTTCGCCAACGGCGCCGAGGAACTCTACGATCACTCCCTGGATCCGAACGAGTGGACCAACCTCGCCGCCGATCCGCGCCACGCCGCCGCCAAGGCGCGCCTCGCCGCACAGCTCCCCAAAATCAACGCCGCGCCCATCGAGTTTGCCTCCGACGCCGATCGCGACGCGGATATCAACCTCTTCGCCGACGACGTGCTGAAGTAGCGGCGCCGCTCAATGCGGCTGCGCGCTCGAGTTGAGCAACACGTCGCGGATTTGCACGTGCCGCGGGGTTTCGAGAATCTGCACCGCGACGCGCGCGACGTCCTCCGGGCGCAGCGGCGCATAGGGAAAGGGCTTGCCGCCGCGCCGGATGCCGCCGCGGTTCGTGTGCCAGGGGGTGTCGGTGAGCCCGGGCGAGATGAGCGCCACCTTGATCGGGCTGCGGCGCGCGGCGAGCTCGGTGCGCAGGCCGTCGCTGAGGATGCGCAGCGCGTGCTTGGTCGCGGCGTAGAGCGCGGGCACGCCGGGCAGCACGCGATGGCCGACCATCGAGCCGAGCGTGAGGATCGCGGCGTCGCGCTTGCCGCGCATGTGCGCGACGGCCTCGCGCATCGCGAGGAGCGGCGCGGCGACGTTGAGCCGGAGAGCGGTGTCTAGTTCGTGCCAGGGTGTCGCGAGGAGGGAGTTGCCGCCGCGGATCCCCGCGCAATTGACGAGCACGTCAATCGCGCCCCAGCGACGCTTGGTCGTTTGAAACAATCGCCTGCACGCGTCCGCCCGCGCGAGATCGCCGGTGAGCACCAGCGCGTCGGCGCCGGTCGCGTGCACGCGGCGCGCCGTGGCCGTGAGGCGCGCGCGGTGCCGGCCCGCGAGCACGACACGCATCCCGAGCGCGCCCAGCGCGACCGCGGTGGCGGCGCCGATGCCGGAGGAGGCGCCGGTGACGAGCGCGACTTTCCCGGCCCAGCGGCTGGTCTTCGATTTCATGCCGCGAGAAAACGCCACGCCGCGCCGTTGGCAATGGGTCGTCGCGTGGTTCCGGCAAGGGGCCAGCAATTGCGCTTCGCATCGCGCCCGGGCGGCGCTTGCGTTCCCGGCGCATGAACCAACGACCGCTGTCCGACGGCGAACTCCACGAGCTCAAGCGCTGGAACACGCCCACCATCTACAACGGCTGGGAGCAATTCACCCCGCACGATCCGGGCCGCGACGCGTTCAACCTCGAGCCGACGCAGGACTTCATGCCGCAGATGGGGCCGATGGCGGGCTACGCGGTCACCGTCGTCTGCGAGCCCGGCAACCCCGCGCACAAGCAGAACCCGACCGCGTGGTCCAACTACCGCCGCTACCTCGCGTCCGTGCCCGGTCCGAAGATCGTCGTCGTGCAGGACCTCGACAAGCCGCGCACGCTTGGGGCGTTTTGGGGCGAGGTCACCGCGAACTTCCACCGCTCGCTCGGCTGCGCCGGCACGATCATCGACGGCGCGATCCGCGACGTGGACGAGATG
>JAEUHB010000373.1 GCA_016794665.1 Opitutaceae bacterium | reverse complement strand
GAGCCTCGCGCTCGGCGCCGCGCCGCGCGTGCTCTACATCATCAACTCCGGCACGCGCACCGCGGCCGAGATCGCGCGCCGCCTCATCACGGACACCTGCTGGAACTTGACTTGCACCGTGGGCCGCAACGCCACGCTCCGGGCCGATCTCAACCGGCTCGCGGCCGATCGCCGTCATCCGGTTTCGATCCTCGGGTGGACGGACGAGATTCCGCGGCTGCTGATGACGCACCACGTCGTCATCAGCAAGGCCGGCGGCGCCACCACGCAGGAAGCGCTGGCCGCCCGCTGCCCGATGATCGTCAACCAAATCGTGCCGGGCCAGGAGGAGGGCAACTGCGAGTTGCTGCGGAGACATGGCGTGGGCGCGCTCGCGGTCACGCCCGACGCGGTCGTCCACGCCTTGCAACGGGCCTTCGCCGACGATGGCCGCGTCTGGAGCCAGTGGCGCGCCGCGCTCATGCCCATCTCGCGACCGGACGCCGCGCGCGATATCACCGCGGCGATCGACGCGCACGTGGCGGGGCAGGACGCCGCGGAGCCTGTGCCGCTGCCCCTGCGCGCCGCCGCCGTTTCCGCATGAAGACCCGATTCATCTTCAACCCCCACTCCGGCCGCAACCGTCGCCGCCCCGGTTTTGCGGCCGTGATCCGCGATTTCATCGCGGCGCGCGCCCCGGACTCGGACTTCGCCGCGACGGAGGGCCCCGGCCACGCCACCGAGCTCGCGCGCGATGCCGTGCGCTCCGGCCATGGCGTGGTCGTCGCGATTGGCGGCGACGGCACGATGAACGAGGTCGCGCAGGGCCTGCTGCACTCGCCGGCGGCGCTCGCGTTGGTGCCCTGCGGCTCGGGCAACGGCCTGGCGCTGCATCTCGGGTTGCCGCGGTCGCCGCTCGCGGCGCTCCGGCTCGCGACCGGCGCGGGCAGCCGCGTGGCCGCGCTCGACACGGGCACCGCCGACGGCCGGCCGTTCTTCAACGCGATGGGCCTTGGCCTCGACGCGGACGTGAGCCGCCGCTTCAACCGCCTCACCCGCCGCGGCCTCGCCGCCTACGCCGTGGCCGCCTGCGCCGCGTGGCGTGAATTCCGCCCGCAACGGTGCACCATCACGTCGGGCGCCCGCACCTTCACCCAGGATCTGCTCCTCGTCGCCGTCGCCAACTCCGATCAATACGGCAACAACGCCCGCATCGCCCCCGGTGCGCGGGTGGACGATGGCCGCCTCGACCTCGTCGCGATCCGGTCGGGCGGGATGATCTCCACGGCCGCAATCGGCCCGCGGCTTTTCCTTGGCAACCTCGATCAGAGCCCGCTCGTGACCCGCTTCACCGGCCCGCGCTTCACCATCGAGCGCGCCGCCCCGGGCCTGATCCACACGGACGGGGAAGTCCACACCGCCGGCCGGCGCATCGAGATCGAGGTTCAGCCGCGCAGCCTGCGGGTGCTGATCCCCGCGGCCTGCCAGGCCGTCGCCCCGGCCCCGGCCGCGGCGCCCGCGCGGTTCGCGCTCCAGTTTCCATGAAACTGCACGTCCGCACCATCATCCTCTCCGATGTGCACCTCGGCACCTCGGACGCCAAGGTCCGCGAGGTGAACCATTTTCTCCGTCGCACCCGCTGCGCGAAGCTGATCCTCAACGGCGACATCATCGATGGCTGGCAGCTCCGGCGGGGCGGGAGCTGGACCAAGGCGCACACCCGCTTCATCCGCCTCGTCCTGAAGAAACTCGAGAAGCGCAACACGGAGGTCGTCTATCTCCGCGGCAACCACGACGACATCCTCGCGAACTTCCTGCCGCTCGCGTTCGAAAACCTGCGCATCGCCGAGGATCACATCCACGAGGGCCCGCGCGGGCGCTACCTTGTGCTCCACGGCGACGTGTTCGACACGATCACCAGGAATTTCGTGTGGCTCGCGCATCTCGGCGACTGGGGCTACCAGTTCCTGCTGAAGCTCAACCGCGCCTACAACGTGTGGCGGGCGTGGCGGGGCAAGGAATACTGGTCGCTCAGCAAGGCGATCAAGGCGCGCGTGAAGCAGGCGGTCAGCCACGTCGGCGACTTCGAGGCCCACATCGCGCAGCTCGCCCGCGAGCACGGCTGCGCCGGCGTGATCTGCGGCCACATCCACACCGCCGCCGACAAGATGATCGGCGACGTCCACTACCTGAACTCCGGCGACTGGGTCGAGTCGCTCACCGCGATCGTGGAGCACTGGGACGGGCGGTTCGAGCTGATCGAGTTCACCGACTTCGTGCGTGAGCACCCGCTGGAGGAGGACGAGCCCGAGACGGAGGAGATCGCCGCGGTGGCGCTCGGCGCGTGAATCGGGTATCCGGTGACACGAGTGTGTCGGCCGCGCAAAGATCCCGTTACGCGGCGGGTTTCGGATTGTGAACCGAAGGCGGGCCGTTGGCTTCGGCTGCGATGCCAGACCTCAGCCTCGTCCCGGCCCTTTCTTGGTATGCCATGCTGCATGCGGCGCCGCTGCGGCCGCTCCACACCCTTGTCCGCACGGCGCAGGAGCGCCGGCACCCGCCGCGGGCGGCGGCCTACCTGCCGGCCCAGCGCCGCGCGGAGAACGATGTGATCGCGCGCGGGCTCGCGGACCCAAGCCGGCGTGCGACGGTGCTGCGCGAGCCGGGTCGCGGCCGGACGCCGACGATTGTGCTCGGGGGCTTTGTGCCGGACTCGGGCGAGCAGATTTTCCTCCTGCGCCGCTTTCTCCTGCAGGCGGGCGACCTCTACACGCTGGTCTATCCGCGCGACGGATTTTCCCTCGATTTGCTGTGCGCGCAGCTTGATGACCTCCTGGGCGGGTTGGCGGACGCCGGTCAGCCGCCGGTGATCTTTGGGGTGAGTTTTGGCGCGGGCCTCGCGCTCGAGTGGCTGCGACGTCAGCGCGCAAGCGGGGCGACGCCTCCGATCGCGGGGCTGGTGATGGTGAGTCCGGTCGCGTGCGTGGCCGATGTGGTTGCGCCCGGCGGGGGCAAGCCCGCGACCCTCCTTGGCCGCGCGCTCAGGCCCTACCTCGATCCGGCGGCGCCGGCGGGCGAGGCGGCGGTGGAGCGGTCGCGCACGGTCTTTGCGCGGATGTTTGAGGCGGGCGCGCAGAACAAGGCCGCGCTCCGGCAACTCATGACGCTGCCGGAACTGGAGCGACTGCGCGCGAGCGTGGCCGGGGCGATCCGCGACATCACGGCGCGCGGCGCGCGGGAGCGGGTCAGCGCGCTCACGGCGATGCGGGCGCCGACCGAGTATTTCATGCCGGCGTTGCTGCCGCTCACGCCGGCGCCCACGCTCGTGCTGTTTGCCGAGCGCGAGGAGGACGTGCTCGATCCACGGGCGCCGTCGCTCTTTGCCTTCCGGCATGCGCAGCGCGCGTATTTTCCGCGGGGCGCGGTGCGTGACGTCGTGGCCGGCAAGGGCGGCTCACCGGTGCAGCATGCGTCCCTCATCTTCCACGTGTTCGAGTTCCTCCCGCCGTTGCAGGCGTTCTACGGGCGGCTGCGGGCGAAGCTGCCCTTGGCGGCATGAGAACGGCGGCGACCGTGGCCCAGCGCCCGCGAACACCGTGGCTGCAGCATGCGGTGGCGCTGGGCGCCGCCGTGCAGACCGCGCGCGTGGCCCGCCGGCTGCGTGCGGTCGAGTCCGCCATCGCGGCGCAGGACCGGACGCGCCGGGCGCTCGTCGCGCGGCTGGCCGGGACAACGTTTGGCCGCGAGACGGGTGTGTTGCGCGGGCTCACCTATGCCGGGTGGCAGGCGCGCGTCGCGCCGCGGGCCTACGAGGATTTTGTCCCTTGGATCGAGCGGATGAAGCGCGGCGAGGCCGACGTGCTCTGGCCGGGGCGTTGCGCGCACTACGCGGTGTCGTCCGGCACGACGGCGGGCCGCACGAAATATCTCCCCGTCACGCGCGACATGCTCGCGCACTTCCGGCGCACGGGGCTCGACTCGCTCTGCTATTACGCCCGGCGCACGGGCGGCGCGCGGGTCTTTCGCGGGCGGCACTTGTTCCTCGGCGGGTCGACGGTGCTTGCGCCGATCGAGGAGGCGCGGCCGTTTCGGGCCTGGGGCGGAGACCTGAGCGGGATCGCGGCGCTCAATCTCCCGGGCTGGGTGGAGCGGCACCTCTACGAGCCCGGCCGCGACATCGCGCAGCTCGCCGACTGGCCGGCCAAGCTCCGCGCGATCGCGGCGCGCACGGCGCAGCGGGACATCACTCTTGTCGCGGGCATCCCGAGCTGGCTGCTCGTGCTGGCGGAGGAACTGGCGGCGCAGACGGGAAAGCCGACGCTGCGGGCGATCTGGCCGCGATTGGAGTGCCTCGTGCACGGCGGCGTGCCGCTCGGGCCGTTTGCCTCGGAGCTGCGGACGGCGGTCGGCGAGGGCGTGAATTTCCACGAAGTCTATCCGGCCTCGGAGGGCTTCATCGCGGCGCAGGACGACGAGCCCGCCGCCGGCCTGCGGCTGATGGCGGACGCCGGCATCTTCTACGAATTCCTGCCGCTCGCGCGCTTCGACGAGACTCGCCTCGCCGAGCTGGGGCGCGAAACCGTTCCGCTCGCGGGCGTGGAGACGGGCGTGGACTACGTGCTCCTGATGACCACGCCCGCGGGCCTGTGCCGCTACGTGATCGGCGACGTGGTGCGCTTCATCTCCACTTCCCCGGCCCGGCTCGTGTATGCCGGGCGCACGCGGCTCCAGCTCAGCGCGTTTGGCGAGCACGTGATCGAGAAGGAGCTCACGGATGCGCTCACCGCGGTCGCGGTTGAGCGCGGGCTCACGGTGGCGAACTTTCATGTCGCCCCGCGTTTCATCGACACCCGCTCCGGGGAAAAGCGCGGTCGCCACGAGTGGTGGATCGAGCTGAAGTCGCCGATGCCGCGCGCGGCCGACGCGGCGGCGCTCGCGATTGCGCTGGATGGACAGCTCCAGCGGCGCAACGACGACTACGAGGCCAAGCGCAAGGGCGGCGGTCTCGAGGCACCGACGGTGCGGCTCGCTGCGCCCGGCACGTTCGAGCGCTGGCTCCGCGAGCGGGGAAAATGGGGCGGACAAAACAAGATGCCCCGCTGTCGCAGCGACCGCGTGATCGCGGACGAGCTGGAGTGGCTGCATCCGTAGACAAAAAAGGCGGGCCGAGGCCCGCCTTTTTTGCCGGTCTCGGGCCCCGTGCCTACAGCTTCCAGCGCACGCCAAAGTTCGCGCTCCAGCCGTATTCCTCGAGCTGGACGAAACGCGTGCCGTTCTTCCCGAAGTAGACGCGGAAGGGCTCGTCGGTGAGGTTCAGCGCCTCGGCGAAGATCTCCCAGTTGTGGTTCAGGCGGTAGGCGGCCGTCACGTCGAGCTGCTTGAAGTCGTCGACCCAGCGGTCCTCGGCGGCGGTGCCGCCGAGCGGCTCGTCTTCACGCAGCCGGGGCGTGCGGAAATTGAGCGCGGCGCGGACGAAGAAGCCGCCGCGCTCAAAGGTAAGCGCGAGGTTGCCGATTTCCTTCGACTGGCCGATGAAGTCGATTTTCTCGCCGGGACGGGTCGGGTAGGTGGCCTCGCTGGAGCTGCGCGTGTAGTTGGCCATGAAGCCCAGGCCGTTGAAAGGCGCCGGCAGCGCGCGGAGCTGCTGCTGCCACGCGAGCTCGAGGCCGCGGATGCGACCTTTGTTGCCGTTCACGAATGTCACGAGCGTGAACCCCGTCGCGGGGTCGCCGCCGGGCAGGGTGCGCTGGTAGGTGAAGTTCTCGATGTCCTTCTGGAAGACCGCGGCGGAGACGAGGCCGAGCGACGGCAGGTAGCGCTCGATGGAGGCGTCCCAGTTCGCCGACTCGAGGGGCTTGAGGCGCGGGTTGCCCTCGGTCACGCGACTCGTGGCGAGGTCCACGCTCCGGCGCAGCGCGCTGTCGTCGAACGATGGCCGCGCGAGGGAATTGCTCCACGAGGCGCGGAGGATCGTCTGCGGGTCGAGGCTGTAGCGGAGATACACCCCGGGGAGATAATTGTCGTAGCTCCGGCCGCGGCTGACCGGCGTGGCCGTGGCGCCGGTGATTTGGTTGCCCTTGTTCTCATACTTGGTGCGCTCGAAGCGCAGGCCGCCGAGGATCTGGAGCGGGCCGCGGGTCGTGCCGCCCATGCCGTAGAGCGCGGTGACATCCTCGGTCGACGTCCAGTCGTCCTGCGTGCTCTCGAGGAACAAGCGCGTGGGCACGAAGGCGCCGCGGTTGCCGCGGAAGGCCGCGAGGATCTTGGGCGTGCTGGCGCGCACCCCGGTCGAGAAGAACGGGTAGTCGTCGGGCGTCTGGCCCTCGAGCATCGAGGCAAAGGTGAACGACGCCGGCGCGGCGTGCTCAATGGTCTCGTTGCGGGCGTTCTTCTCCTTCTCGCGGACCTGCGCGCCGAACTTCACGTAGGCGGTCGCGTCGGCGAGCTTGAGGTCGCGGCGGGCGTTGAAACCCAGGTTCACCTCGGTCTCGTCGCCCGGGGAATTCACGAGGCGGAAGCGGCTGATCTCGTTGTAGAGAGAGGGATCGGCGGCGTTGACGCCGGTGACGCTCACGCCCGGGGAGTAGGTGCCGTCCGCGAAGGAGTAGGACCAGTTGCTCGCGCGCGAACTCTTGCGGAAGCGCACGGTCGTCTCGTCGGGCCGCTCCTCCTCGCCCTTGGACCACGCGGCGCGGCCGTCGAGCTTCCACGCCCCGATGGTGCGCTCGGCGCCGGTGACAATCGAGAACAGGCGTTGGTCCTTCTGGCGGTAGCGCATGTCGTAGCGCTCGCGGCGCATTGCGGTGACGGTCGCGCCGGTGTTGCTGAGCGCGCTGAGCGTGCCCTCGGAAAACGGGAGCGTGTAAACGTAGCGAATCTCGTGGTCGTTGAACTGGGAGAAGGTGCCGCGGACGTAGTAGAGCGACTCGTTGTCCGGCTTGAATTCCAGCGCGGAGCTGGCGCCATAGCGCGTGCGCGTGATCTCATATTCGCGAAAGGCGAGGCCGTTCAGGAAATACGCCTGCGCGCCGGCGGAGCCGGGGATCGGCCGCAGCGTGTAGCCGCCGTCCTCCTCAAAATTGTTCGAGCCGAAGCGCCGCGCCTGCCACGTGGGGGAGAAGATGAAGCCGACCTTCCCGTCCAGGAAGCGATCCGCGTAGGTCGCGTTGAACTTGCTGCTGAGGCGTTCGGTCAGGTCGTTGAACTGGCCCTGCGCGCTGATCTGGAGCTGGCGGCCGTCGGCGTCGAAGGCGCTGCGCGTGCGGACGTTGATCGCCCCGCCGAGGCCGTCGGCGTCCTGATCGGGGGTGGGAACCTTCGTCACTTCGACGGCGGCAAGCGCATCGGTCGGGAGCACGTCGAGGGCGACGACGCGGTCGCCGCGCTCGGGCGTGGCCATCGAGACCCCGTTCAGCTTCACGCTGTTCAGGTCGGGGCGGATGCCACGCACGACGATGAAGCGGCCCTCGCCTTGGTCGCGGTAGAGCGCGAGGCCGGGGATGCGCTGCATCGACTCGGCGACGTTCTGGTCGGGGAAGCGGCCAATCTCGTCGGAGGCGATGATGCTCGTGAGCGTGTCGGCCGCGCGTTGCTGATTGATCGCGCGCGCGGAGCCGACGGCGCTGCCGGCGATCACAAACTTGTCCATGCGCACCACGTCGGCGCCGAAGGCGAAATTCAAGGTGGTCGTGCCGCCGGCGGCGACGGTCACGCTCTGCCGGGCGTCAGGGTAGCCGACGTAGCCGAATTCCACGGCCTGCGTGCCCGGAGGGACGTTGAACAGCACGAAGTCGCCGCCTTGGTCGGCGAACGTCTGCAACGCGGTGCCGGCGATCGCCACGCGGGCGCCGCCGAGGGCGAGCTTGGTTTGCGCGTCCGACACACGGCCGGTGATCGTGCCGGAGGACTGGGCGGCGAGGGGGAGCATGCCGGCGAGCGCGAGCAGGAAGAGCGGGCGCAGGAGCCGGAGAAGGGCGCCGCCAAGGGGCGGCTGCGGAAGCGTGGAGCGGGAGGTCATGGTGAACGGTGGTCGATTGCGAGGCGCGCCCACCGCAGCGGGTGGCCGACGGATGCGTCAACGCGCACGAGTGTCTGGCGCGGAAAATTCACCGGGCCGTCACCCGATTGTCGCAAAGCGGCCCCGCATCATGCGCGCGCCCGGCGAATGTCGCCGAGAAGTCACGCCGGCCCGGTTGCGCCCCGGGGAGCCGTCGGGGAGAAAACATGACACCTCGCCATGAACTCCCAGCCTCCGCTTCTCGCCGACGACTTGATCCTGAAATGGCTGCTCCGGGTCGCGCGCCGCGCCGACACCGCGGTGCGCCTGCTCCCGGCGGATCGCGCGCAGGACCGGCGGGTGTGGCTGCGCGCCGAGCAGGAGGTTTTCGCGCTCATTGAGCGCGGGGCCGAGGCGGCGCTTGTGACAGAACGGTGAACTCCGCTGGCCGGGGAAATTTTTTCGAACGCAGCGCGCCGCGCCGCGTCTCTCCGCACGGTAGGTCAGTTGTGTAAACAGGGTTGAAGGCCGCTCAAGGGGTTGGGCGGCCTTCTTTTTTCCCGGTCATGGGGATTGTGTGACGGCTGGGTCACGGCCGGGTGAATTCTCCGCGACGTCGCGGCTATTGCGTTGCGGCGGCGATTTGCGGCGTGGCGAGTATGCGGGCATGATTCGCACGATCTTTTTCCTTGGGCGCATGCTCGCCGTCACCGGCGTCGTCTCCGCTTGCGCAGTGGCCGCGGAGGGCGGGGCCATCGCGGGTCGCGTCGTGAGCGCTGAGACCGGCGCCGCGATTGCCGGCGCCTCCGTCGCGATGGCGAACGGGGTTGTGCCGCCCGTGACGACCGATGTGGACGGTGGCTTCCGCCTGGCCGGCGCGCCCGCGGCGGTGCAGGCCATCACCGTCACGCGCGAGGGATTCCAACCGACGACTGTCACAGGCGTGGCGGTGACGGAGGGCGCGGTGGCGCGCGTCGACGTTGCCCTCGCGGCCAACCGCGACCCGGTGATCAAGATGGAGGCGTTCTCCATCTCGGCCGACGTCGTGCAGAACTCGGGCGTGGGGCTGCTCGGCGCCCGGCAGAAGTCGATCGCCGTGAGCGACGCGATCGGCGCCGATCAGATGAGCAAGCTCGGCTTTGGCACCGCCGCCTCGGCGATGAAGGCCGTGACCGGCGCGTCGGTCGTCGGCGGGAAATACGTCTACATCCGCGGCCTCGGCGAGCGCTACAGCTCCACGCAGGTCAACGGCGTCGAGGTCCCCAGCGCCGATCCGGATCGCCGTGCGGTGAACATGGACATGTTTCCCAGCGACCTGATCGACGCGATTGTGACGACGAAGACCTTCACGCCGGACAAGCCGGGCAACTTCACGGGCGGCGCCGTCGACCTGAAGACGAAGGAGTTTCCCGACCAGTTCACGGCCTCGGTGTCGGCGTCGCTCGCGATGAACTCGCGCGTGACGGGCAAGGATTTCCTCGGCTCCGGCGGCGCCAGCAACGCGTGGGGCCGTGACGACGGCTCGCGCGCGCTGCCCGCCGAACTCGCAAGCCAGCGCCTGCCGCTGCGGTTCTCCACCGCGACCGTGGACTCCGAGATCGGCCGGCTCACCCGGCTCTTCAATCCGGTAATGTCACCGATTACCAAGGACGCGCCTTTCAACCGCAGCTTCGGCGCGGCGGTCGGCGGGGTCGCGGAGGTCTTCGGTCGCCGGCTCGGCTACGCGGCGAGCCTTTCGTATGACCGCAGCTTCGGGGGCTATCGCGACGGCGTGCTCGGGCGCTACGAGCGCCAGGGCGTGTCTTCGCCCTCGCTGGCGCCGCTGGTGCAGCTCCGCGATTCGCGCAGCGAGGACGACGCGCTGCTCGGGGCCATCGCCAACATCGCCTACCAGTTCTCGCCGGAGCACCAGGTGAGCCTAAACACGATGTTCAACCAGGCGGGCAACGACATGGTGCGCCGCCAGACCGGCCTCAACATCGCCGGCGGCGGCATCAGCGAGACGGAGATCTTCACCACCCGCACGTTGCGCTACACGGAGCGCGCGCTCCGTTCATTCCAGCTCGCGGGCAAGCACCTTTTCCCCGCGCTGCGTGACGCGCGGCTCAACTGGAGCGTGACCACGGCGACGACCTCGCAGGAGGAGCCCGATACCCGCTACTTCAGCTCCTTCCAGACACCCGACGGCAGCCAGTTCTTCGAGGCCTCGGGCGTGCCGCGGCCCGCGCGCTACTTCCGCGACCTCGAGGAATCGCGCGACGACGCGAGCTTGGATCTCACGCTCCCGCTCCGGGTGCCGGCCAGCGGGCGCGAGGCGCAGCTGAAGTTCGGCGGGGCGCTGGCGCGCACGGATCGCACCTTCAACGAGCGGCTGTTCGAATACAACAGCACCGTGCTCCGCTACGACGGCAACGAGGCGGGCTTCCTCCGCGAGTCGCAGGTCGGCCAGGTTGATCCGGCGACGGGGCGTTTTCGCGCGGGCCAGCTCTACCTCGTCGAGACCGGATCGGCGGGCAACAACTACCTCGGCACGCAGGATGTCGACGCCTACTACGGCATGGCCGACGTCCCCGTCACGGCGGACCTGCGGTTCATCGGCGGGGTGCGCCGCGAGACGACCAAGCTCGACGTGCGCAGCCGCGATCCACGGCGCCGTGCGGGCCAGCTCGACAACGCCGACACGCTGCCCTCGGCCAGCGTCATCTACGCGCTGAGCGATCGCATGAATGTCCGCCTTGCCGCGACGAAGACCATCGCGCGCCCGAATTTCCGCGAGATCGCGGACTACACCTCGTTCGAGTTCGTCGGCGACTTCGTCTACATCGGAAACCCGAATCTCCGCCGCACCACGATCAAGAACTACGACCTGCGCTGGGAGTGGTTCCCCCGCCGCGGCGAAATCGTCGCGGTCAGCCTCTTCCACAAGAAGATGACCGACCCGATCGAGCGCGGCGTGTTCTCGATCGTGAACAGCGGCGAACTCCAGTATCAGAACGCCCCGCGCGGCGAGGTCAGCGGCATCGAGATCGAGGCGCGGAAGAACTTCGCGTTCCTCTCCGAGCGCCTGCGGGGCCTGTCCGGCGGCTTCAACTGGACGTGGGTGAAGTCCGAGGTCGAGATCACGCCGGCGGAGCTGGCGCTGATCCGCTTCTACGAGCCGGGCGCGGGCTCGACGCGCGAACTCACGGGCCAGTCGCCCTACATCTTCAACGTTGATCTCACCTACAACTACGCGCGCACGGGCACGACGGTGAGCGCTTATTACAATGTCTTCGGCGAGCGCCTCTCGCAGGTGAGCCCGCCCGGCACGCCCAATGTCTTCGAGCAGCCCGCGCCCACGCTCGACGTGGTGTGGAACCAGAAGATCCGCCAGCACTGGAAGCTCAGCGTGAGCGCCAAGAACCTTTTGGATCGCGCCGCCGAGGAGACCTACACCTATCGCGGCAAGGACTATCTGCGCTCGTCGCACCGCCGCGGCATCACGACCTCGCTCGGCCTCACCTATACTTACTGAGCGCGCCGCCCGCAGCCCTTTCCCTTCAGCCAAAACCATCGACAGCCATCCACGCATGAAACATCCGCTCCTCAACCTGCTCGCGGCGCTCGCCGCCCCGGCCGCGCTCCTCGGCGCCGACGTCACGGTCAACGCGAACATCACCTCGAGCCGCACCTGGACGAAGAACAACACCTACATCCTCGACGGCCGCGTCTTCGTCACCGACGGCGTCACGCTCACGATCGAGCCGGGCACCGTCATCAAGGGCAAGGTCCGCGCCGCTCAGGACGCCTCCGCGCTTGTCATCGCCCGCGGTGGCAAGATCAACGCCAGCGGCACCGCCGCCGAGCCCATCATCTTCACCGCCGAGGCCGACAACCTGAATGGCAACCTCGGCCAGTCCGACCGCGGGCTCTGGGGCGGCGTCGTTATCCTCGGCCGCGCGCGCACCAACACCGCCTCCGGCTCCGGCAACATCGAGGGCATTCCCACCACCGAGCCCCTTGGCATCTATGGCGGCACCAATGACGCCGATGATTCCGGCATCTTCCGCTACGTCTCCATCCGCCACGCCGGGTCCCTCCTCGGGCCCAACAATGAGCTCAACGGCCTCACCATGGGCGCCGTCGGCTCCGGCACCGTGATCGAGTATGTCGAGGTCTTCGCCAACGCCGACGACGGCTTCGAGTGGTTCGGCGGCACGGTGAACTGCAAGTATCTCGTCAGCGCCTTCAACGACGACGACGGCTTCGACTGGGATGAAGGCTACCGTGGCAAGCTCCAGTTTCTCTTCCTCATCCAGGATCCCTCCGTCGGCAACCAAGCCTTCGAGTCGGACGGCGGCACCACACCCGAGGACGGCACCCCCTACGCGATGCCGACGGTCTACAACGTCACCGCCATCGGCTCCGGCGCGACGTCGACCAACACGCTGAGCATCGGGCCCATCTTCCGCGACAACACGGGTGGCAAAGTCTACAATTCGATCTTCCACGATTTCCGCGGCTACGCGTGGCGCATCGAGACCGAGAGCGCCCAGGCGCAGGACAGCGCGAAGCGCCTCGCCGCCGGCGACATCGTGATCGCCAACAATATCTTCGGGACCTTCGGCGCCGGCACGACCGACGCCCAGCTCTTCCTCGCGCCCAACGTCACCGCCGGCGGCCCGGCGCCCGCCAGCAACTACACGATCGAGCACATCCGCGCCGCGGCTCAGTCAAACCGCGTGAACACGGATCCGCAGCTCGTCGCCATCGACCGCACGCGCGGCGGCCTGCTCGACCCGCGCCTCCGCGCCGGCAGCCCTGCGCTCCAGCTCGCGGCCACGGCGCCCAACGATGGCTTCTTCACCGCCGCCAACTACCTCGGCGCCTTCACCACCTCCGGCAACTGGGCCTACGCCTGGACCAAGCTGGGCCGCGACGGATATTTCTCCGCCGCCAGCGCCCTCAGCGATCCGGGCTCCGGCACCACTGTCGTCGTCAACTCCGGCTCCACCACCAAACTCAGCAACATCGCCACGCGCCTCACCCTCGCGGCCGGCGGGACCGCGTTCCCCGGCTTCGTGCTCAACGGCACGCAGACGCAGACCGTCATGATCCGCGCCGTCGGCCCCGGCTTGGCGGCCTTCGGCATCACGGGCTTCGTCGCCGATCCGATCGTCGAGCTCTATTCCGGCTCCAACAAGATCGGGGAGAATGACGACTGGTCCGGCTCCCAGGCCGCCCAGCTCGCCATCCAGGTGGGTGCGTTTGCGCTCACCGCCGGCAGCCGCGACGCCGTGCTGCTCGCGACGCTGCCCCCCGGGCCCTACACCCTGCAGGTCCGCGGCAAGACCGGCGGCGGCGAGGTGATCGTCGAGGTTTACGAGGTGGACTGATCCCTTCGGTGGGTTTTTCGAGGCGGCGCCCGGATCGTTCCGGGCGCCGTCTTCGTTTTTGCGCCGCGACAAGCCTCGTTGTAACATTCGCACTGGGTCCGCCACGTTTTCGTGGCGGTTTTGTCACACGGCCGACACGGGATTGTAACAATCGGCGCATATCTTGAGGCCAGCGGTGCATCGTGCCCCGCCCTCCAGCAATCCCACTCATGACCATCGCTCCCTCCCTGCGCTGCCTCGCCTTGGCGGCTTGTTTCGGCGGCGTCGCGGCTCCGGCGCTCGCCCAAGACAGCGCCGCGCTGATCAATGCCCTCATCCGCAAGGGCATCCTCACCAGCCAGGAGGCGGAGGACATCCGGGCCGACCTCACGCGCGAGGCCGCGGCGGTCATCCCCGCGCCAGCCTTCGGCGGCGGCAAGTCCACCGACCGCCTCAGCGTCGGCATGCGCATGCAGCTCCAATATGCCGGCATCGACACCGATGTGCGCGGCGCGGCCTTCGGCCCCGTGGCGACCAACCAGTTCTTCACCCGCCGCATGTATCTCACTCTCAAGGCGGGTGTCGGCGGCAACTGGGGCGCGACCATGACCTACGACTTCGCCTCGGGCGGTTACGACGACGCCATCGTCGAGTGGCGCCCAAACCCCGACCTCTCTTTCAACTTCGGCCTGCGCAAGGTAAACGTCGCCTACGAGGAGCGCGCCACCAGCGGCCACCTCAAGTCCATCGAACGCAGCGGCATCACGCGCTACTTCGTGGAGAGCAACAACGGCCGCCGCCTCGGCGCCGCCAGCTACCGCATCGGCGCCTTCCTCGACGGCAAGAAGGAGATCAACCAGCGCACCAACTTCGTCTACAGCGCCGCCATCACCGATCCGCAGCGCAACGAGACCTTCTCGCTCGCATCCGCTTCAGGCGACGCCACCAGCAACAAGCTCGCCTTCTGGGGCAACGCCGGCATCGCCGGCCGCCTGCCCGACAACGGCGGCACGTGGATCGGCGGCGTCGGTGTGGGCTTCCTGCCCGACCAAGGCGGCGTGGGCACGGCTAACCTCGGCCGCGGCTTCGATCTCACGATCTACTCGGTCTATTTTGATGCGCAGATCGGCCGCTACGGCCTGATGGCGGAATATCTCACCGCCGACATCGAGCGCGGCGCCTCCGCCACGCGCGACGCCAAGCCCGCGGGCTGGTTCATCCAGCCGAGCTTCCTGTTTTCCGACACGCTTGAGTTTGTCGTGCGCTACCAGCGCCTCGACACCGATGGCCGCGGCGTGCAGCTCGGCGACGTCGTGCGCTCCGCGCCTACCGGTGCCACGATGAACAAGTTCGATGAGTGGTATGCCGGCGCCAATTGGTATCTCCGCGGCAACGATCTCAAGTTCCAGCTCGGAGCCTTGTCCGGAAAGACCAAGGAGACCGTCACCGGCGCCCCCGCCGAGGCCAAGACCGTCGGCGTCCGCTCCCAGCTTCAGATTCAGTTCTGAGTCCCATTCCACCGCCTCCCATTCCCACCATGAAAACCACCCTTCTCGTCCTCGCGGCCCTCGGCGCCGCCTCGCTCGCCTCCGCGCAGAAGCTCGTCATCAAGGGCTCCGACACCCTCGGCGCCAAGCTCGTCCCCACGCTCGCCGAGGAATACAAGGCGAAGAACCCTGGCGTCTCCTTCGAGATCGCCGCGGAGGGCTCCACGACCGGCATTTCGGCGGTCATCGACGGCACCGCGCAGATCGGCATGAGCTCGCGCCGCGCGAAGCAGACCGAGATGTCGGCCGCCGCCGCCAAGGGCGTGACGCTCAAGCCCCTCATCGTCGCGCACGATGGCATCGGGATCGTCGTCAACGCCAACAACCCGCTCGCGAAGCTCACCAAACGCCAGGTCGAGCAGATCTTCTCCGGCGACGTGACCGACTGGTCCGCCGTCGGCGGCAAGCCCGGCAAGATCTCCATCTACACGCGCAACACCTCCTCCGGCACGTATTCCGATTTCAAACAGCTCGCGATGAGCAACCGCGACTACGCCCGCTCCTCGCAGAAGATGGCTGGCAACGAGCAGATCGCCGCCGAGGTGGGGAAGAACCCCAATGGCATCGGTTATGTCGGCCTCGCCTACCTCGCCGCGCCCGGCCTCAAGGTGCTCGCGATTGACGGCCAGACGCCGACGAAGGAAACCGTGCTGAAGGGCACGTATCCCTACGCCCGCCCGACCTTCTACTACACCAACGGCACGCCGGGCGGAGAGCCCGCCAAGTTCATCGCGTTTACCCTCAGCCCGGAGGGCAAGAAGATCGCCGAGAAGGTCGGCTTCGTCGCCCCCGAGTAAGGCGTCCCGGCGGGTGTCACCGCATCGTCACGGCCCCGCCCTTGACCTGTGCCATCGCCAGCGTCGTCGTGACCATTCGCGCATGACCGAAACGAGCCCTCCTCCCTCCGCGCCGCCGCCGGACTTCGCGATCCAGAAGCGCCGGCTGCGTTTCCTCGGGCTCACGCTCGACGACACGATCAAGGCGTTCTTCGGCGGCAACGCCTTCGTGGCCGTCGTGGTGCTCGCGCTCATCACGATTTTCCTGTTCCGCGAGGGCTTCGGCTTCTTCGCGCAGAACGGCTCGAACCTCGAAATCTACCGGCGCGCCGGGCTCGAGTATGTCGATTTCATCCGCCGGCAGACGGATGACCACACCGCGCTCACGCGCTACCTCTCGGATATCCGCCTCCGCCAGGTCGCCATCCTGACGGAGCGCGAACGCCGCCCGCTCGACGAGGCCAACACCATCCTCGCGCCCTTCGATGCGTTCGCCGAGAAATTCTCCGCGACCGTCGATCCGTTGCGCGGCTTGCTGGGCGAGCTCACGGAGCAGGCCACGGCCATCAAGACGAAGTTCATCGTCACCCAGGATCGCCGTGAGGAGCGGCGCCAGCTGCTCGCCGAAGGCCTGCAGTCCATGGCCGACGCCGTGAAGATCGACACCATCGACTTCGCCGCCGAGCTGAAGCCCATCGTGGGCGCGCTCCCGGCCGTGAAGTCGACGACCCGCGAACTCGCGCGGCAGCTCACGGCGCTCCTCGACGTCGCGCCCGTGCTGCCCGCCGCCGAGCTGCACCCGCGCATGGATCGGCTGAAGCAGCTCACCCGGGACTACCTCGCCGGTTTCCCCGCGATCGAGCGCGACATGGAGGCCTGGGACCACACCCGGCCGGTGCCGGCGTGGCATGCGTTCACGTCGTTTGTCTTCGGCCGGCAATGGCTGACGGCAAGCCTCTGGCAGGATTGGTATGGGATTTTGCCGCTGCTCGTCGGCTCGCTCATGGTCTCGGCCGTCGCGCTGGCGATCGCCGTCCCGCTGGGCGTCGGCGCCGCCATCTACGTGAACCAGATCGCGTCCGCGCGCGAGCAGCGGATCATCAAGCCCTGCATCGAGTTCATCTCCGCGTTTCCCTCCGTGGTGCTCGGGTTCTTCGGCATCGTGGTGCTGGGCGAGGCGCTGCGCACGCTCTCGCAGCAAGGCTGGCTCTCGTGGGTGCCGGGTTTTCCCTTCAGTGAGCGGCTTAACATCCTCACCGCCGGCTGCCTGCTCGCGCTCATCGCCGTGCCCACGATTTTCACGCTGGCGGAGGACGCGCTCAACAACGTGCCGCGGGCCTTCAAGGAGGCTTCGTTCGCCCTCGGCGCCTCGCGGCTTCAGACGATCCTCCGCATCATCGTGCCGGCTTCGCTCTCGGGCATCATCTCGGCCGTGCTGCTCGGCCTCGGCCGCGTGATTGGCGAGACGATGGTGGTGCTCCTCTGCGCGGGCAACCGCATCGCCATCCCGGATTTCTCCGGCGGCCTGGCGGTCTTCACGGAACCGGTGCACACGATGACGGGCATCATCGCGCAGGAGATGGGCGAGGTCGTGCGCGGGAGCATCCACTACCGCGCGCTATTTGTCGTGGGCCTGGTGCTTTTCGTCCTGTCCCTCGCGATTAACTACGCGGCGCAGAAAATCGTGCGCCGCTACAAGATCTCCATCGGATGAGCGCCGCGGCCGATATCTTCCGTGCCGCCCCGGGAGCCCGCCGGGGCGAGCGCGCGGTATTCTGGGTGTTCCGGGCCGCCACGTGGGTGGTGCTGCTGTGCGGCGCCGCGGTCTTCCTCAACATCGTCGTCAAGGGCTCGCGCACGGTCTTCAAGGCGGAGGCGCCGTTCATCAACACCGCGTTCTTCACCGAGGCGCCCGAGTCGCTCTACATTTTCGAGTGGCAGGGCCACAAGCAGGAGATGGGCGACCGCGCCTTCCGGGCGTTCAAGGAAAAGAACCCGGAGGCCGCCAAGGTCGCCACCGAAAGCTATGTCTACTCCGCGGGCGGCATCTGGCCCTGCATCGCCGGCACCGTCCTGCTCGTCGTCGGCTCGATGGCGATCGCGCTGTTCCTCGGCGTGAGCGCCGCGGTCTATCTCAACGAGTATGCGCGCGACGGTGCGTTCATCCGCTTCGTGCGCCTCGCGATCCTCAACCTCGCGGGCGTGCCCTCGATTGTATTCGGCCTCTTTGGCTTCGGGCTCTTCGTGATTTTCTTCGGATGGAACGTCTCCCTGCTCGCCGGTTGGTTCACCCTCGCGTTCATGGTGCTGCCGGTCGTCATCACGGCCAGCGAGGAGTCGCTCAAGGCCGTGCCCAAGGGCTTCCGCGAGGGCTCGCTCGCGCTCGGCGCGACGAAGTGGCAGACCATCCGCAAGAATGTGCTCCCCTACGCG